>NZ_BAAAZN010000008.1:0-157174 GCF_039536925.1 Amycolatopsis ultiminotia
TCGCCGCGGTCAGGGGCTTGACCGATCCGGCGGCGCGCTTCACCGCAGTGGGACGTGCCTACCTGGCCTTCGGACTCGGCAACCCCGAACTCTTCGACCTCATGTTCCGAGCCACGGAACTCGATCGTGACGATCCGGCGCTCGCCCGAGCCCACCGCGAATCCTTCTCGATCCTCGGCGACATCGCATCCGAAACCGCAGAAGGCAGTACCGGGAACCCCACGGACGTCTCCCTGCTGGCCTGGGCAGCCGCCCACGGCCTGGTGCTCCTCGTACAAGGCGGTGCACTCCAGTCACTCACCGGACTCACCACCCCAGACGAGACAGACGCAGTGGCACACCACCTCACCGACACCTTCACCGCACTCGTCCAGCCGCCACATTGAGCCCCCGACGTTCCAGACTCCGGCTCAGCCGAGTCCTCGCTGCTTACTCGACCGAGATACCCGCCAGCGTCGCCAGCTCCGCGCGGCGCAATCCGGGAACTCGACGGGGTGCGTGGTGCGCCAATCCCACCGTCGCGGGATCCAGCCGGTCCCGCCACGCCCGCAAGTGCGGTAACTCCCACCGATGCTTCCGGCGGCTCAGCATTGGCTCCGTGAACAGCGCGACGATGCTGTTCGGAGCCAGGAGGAATCTGCATGACCACCACGTCGAGCCACTGCGTCACCGTGCTGTGGGAAGCCCAAGCCAAGCCAGGGCGGGAAGCCGGGATGAAGGCGTTCATGACCGACCAGATCACCGCATCGCGTGCCGACGCGGGCAACATCGACTACGAGGCCCACGAGGTCGAGGGGCAGCCAGGCGTGTTCATCTCCTCGAGCGCTGGGAGACCCGGGAAGCCCTCGAAGGCCACCTGCAGGCACCCCGCATGCAGGAATTGGTTCCCCAGCTCCTGGAACTGATGGCCGGCACCGTCGAGGACGGGATTCGCTTCCTCAAACCGTTCCGCCCGGCTCGCTGAGACGACTCGAAACCGAAGCAGATCATCGCCGAGGGCTGCCGAGCGGCTGTCCGTAGCGGAGGAACGCACGGCGGTGCCGCGGACGGGTCCTTGGTGGTCCACAGCACCAGTGCGGGTGGTCATCATGGGCAAAGTCGAATCCGGCCTCCTGGAAACTGCTGGTGAGCAGCATTCCTTGGCCCGCGCGCTCGTCCGGATAAGCCCGCGCGATTCTAGTAGCGGCAACGAAAAGCCGCCTGAACGGCCGGAAAACCCCGGTGATCCGCTTCGCTTTCATGTCTGGTTTTGGGACAATGGGAGCAGCCGCGATCACCACGACCAGCAGTTTCAACACTCGATGACCTCGACACAGTACGGGTCGGGATCGAGGGCAGCCACCTAAAGTCCTATGTGGACTCATAACCGGACTGGCGGCTCGCGAAGCGGTTCCACGACGACCTCACCGCCGACCTTGACGACGGCCCCGCCACACTCGACGCCGCCGCACTGGCCGAGGTCGCCGACCACGTCGGCAACGTGATCACCGACGGCGGTCACAACCAGCCCAAATCCCTGATCGAAGCCTTGGTCGCCAAGGTCACCATCACCGGCCCGAACACGCTCACGCCCGTGCTCCGTATCCCCCAACCCCGCAACGCAAACGAGACCGCACCCGCCCTACCAGCGGAAACGGCTCTGAAAGGAATGGTTCGCACAATGACTACATCGGTGGACCCAACGCTCAAGCACGCGAACCGGCGCGACCTACTGGTCGAAGGTCCAGAGATCCAGGTCAGCCCGGTCAGCGAGATCCTGCATCGCCACGGCGTTCCGGTGCGCCGCCGTGGCTTGTCCGAGGAGCAGATCGACGATGCCGTGCGGCTTTACAACCAGGGGCAAGGATCGCCGCCCGCATGGACGTCGCTGCTGGCACCGTTGAGCGTGGCGGCACGATGCGCGACACCCAGGGACAGCCCCGGGCAGGTGCAGCGCGATGACCGCCACACCATCCACCCCGACACACACCGCCGCCCAGCCCCGCGAGCACAGTCGCGGACGGATCGGCCATGCCGAACCACCCCATTCACAACCCTGCCGCACTACGAGCTGGGTGGTCGGCTACAGCGCAGCGAGCTGGTGCCGGGTGCGGCACTGCGCATCCGCCAGCTGGCCGGGCGGTGCCGAGGTGATGACCACCGCGACCGCGGCCGTTATCCAGATCATCACCTCGGCGTCGCCAACCCGAGACCACGGAGCTCGTGCACCGTCGACGCCTTCTGGGGACCTGCCCAGACCCCCAGCTGCGAACCGAGCACATCCTCGGTGTGGTCACCATCGGTGGCCGGCTGCGGATGACGGAACTGACCCACGACCCCGTCGCACAGCCGGCACCAGCGGCCGACTCGAGCCGTCGGAATCTCCTAGCTGCGGCTCGTCCGGGTGGTGCGTCCACTGTTCCGATCGACTTCTCCAACCATGCCGATCGAGCGGAGATTTTCCAGCGAGCGTTTCTGTCCCTGGGTGAAAATGATCGAACTGCGGAACTGGGTCACCTCTTTGCGGTTGCTCAGCTTGTCGACCAGGAACGAGTGCAGCTGCTGGACATCGCCGACGCCGACGTGGAGCAGGAAGTCGTCACCACCGGCCAGCACGAAGACCGCTATCACTTCGGGCATGGCCATGGCATCGTCGTAGAACCGCTCGATGAACTGGCGGCTGAGTGGCCGGACCTGGGTCGATACGAGCGCCTGCACCGGACGCCCCAAGGCCACGAGGTCGACGTCGGCGTGAAATCCGGTAATGATGCCCCGTCGTTCCAGCCGCCTGATGCGCTCGGAGCAGGTGGAGGCCGCCACGCCAACGACCTCGGCGAGGTCCCGCAGCGGGATGCGGGCATCGCGCTGAAGCTCATCCACGATCTGCGTGTCAATCCGATCCATGTTCGACTCATTACCCATATATCGAATATACCTGCGGTCAGCTTGACGCTGATGGCTCGTCCGTCCAGCCTCGACGCTGTGGCTCGAACAGATCGCGTGCGTGACGCACGACAGAGCGAACATGAAGAGGTCCGGATCGTCCGCGGGACGCGCACCGGGGCGACCATCACGGTGGCGGTGTACTCCACCGAGCGAGGGCCGGCCATCGGCGGGTGTCGCATCATGTCCTACCCGAGCTGGCGCGAGGGCGTCCGGGATGCGCTGCGTCTCTCCGAGGCGATGGCGATGAAGAGCGCGCTTGCCGGGCTGCCCTACGGCGGCGGGAAGACGGTGGCGGTCCTGCCCGGGGGAGGGCTGGACACCACCCGGCGTCTCGACCTCATCACCGACATCGCGGAGGTGGTCGCAGGGTTTGAGGGGCGCTACATCGCCGGACCTGACATCGGTTCGACCCCGGACGACATGGCCCTCATCCACCGCCTGGCACAGGGCAACGCCTTTTGCCGGCCAGAGGCCGAGGGCGGCAGCGGCAACTCCAGCGCTGCGACCGCTCGCGGAGTGGTGGCAGCGCTCATTGCCGGTTTTCACCACCGCTACGGAGTCAGCTCCATCGCGGGGAGCAAGATCGGCGTGATCGGTCTCGGGCACGTCGGGCATCTGGCGGCCGAGTCGCTGGCCCGGGAGGGGGCGCGAGTGATCGTGACCGACATCGACTCTTCGCTGCGTGCGGATGCCGAGCGGAACGGGCTCGAATGGGCGACCACGGACCTGCTGCGCGATGAGCTCGACGTGCTGGTTCCAGCCGCTACCGGCGGGATGCTGACCCGTGAGACCGCCTCCACCTGCCGCGCCGGGTTGATCGTGGGGCCGGCCAACAACCAGCTCGCAGACGACAGCGTGGACGCGCTGTTGCACCAGCGGAGCGTCACCTGGGTACCCGACATGCTCGCCGGCGCCGGAGGCATTATCCATGCCGTGTCCCGCGAGAAGCTCGGACTGGACGCCGAGCGAACCAACGCCGTAGTCGGCCAGATCGGCGACAAGGTGGGGCAGCTGCTCGCCTACGCCCAGGAACGGCACGTCACGCCTCTGCAGGCCGCCCGGGAGATCTCGTCCGACACCGACTCGAAGGTGAACGCATGACCGCCGCCGCTTCCGCCGCCGAACCGGGCAGCCGTTCTGCTGAGCTCAAAGTCGTTTTCGTTGTTCGCGAGGGACTTGCGGCCAATATCGCGGTGAATGCCGCTGCGGTACTCGGCGTGAGCATCGGCATCGCCGGCGAACTGCCGCTCGGCTCCGGGGCCGTCGACGCCTCAGGCACCCGCTATGCCGGGATCGTCACGACTCCCATCCCGGTCCTGGCCGCCGCCGCGGAGGACCTGAGAACTCTCTTCCAGAAGGCATCGGCACAGGAAGACAACCGCGTGCTGGCGCTGACCGAGGTTGCCCGGCGCGCACGCACCTATGACGCCTACCTCGCAGACCTCGCGCGGGCCACCGACACCGATACCGACATCGTTGCGCTCGTCATTGCGGGCCGACGCAACCAGGTCACCAAGCTGACCAAGCGCCTGCCGCTGCTGGGGTCCGGGTGAACCTCTCGAGATTCGCTCTCAAAGACTGGATTCACCGATACAGGGCGCGATGCCGGCGCAACATCGCTGGTTCCGATGTGGAGGCTCCGACACTGCCCGAGTTGCTGGAACTCGCCGACGAACAGGCGGCGGCGTGGTGGCGGTCGTTGACGTTGGGTTATGGCCATCCATTCGGCCGTCCCGAACTCCGCGCGGGGACAGCCGGTCACGACGGTGTCGAGGCCGACCGGGCCTGCGTTCTTCCCCGCGCGCCGACACGCTGCGCGGGCGGCTTTTCGGTGGCGGCTGGCACCTCCCACCACGATCGCCGAGCGGCGCACGCCGGCACCGACCACTGAACCGAGAGGCCGACATGTCCTTCATCGACACGCTCCCCAAGGCCGAGCTGCACGTACACCTCGAGGGCACTCTCGAACCCGACGAGATGTTCCGCCTCGCGGCACGCAATGGACTCGTCCTGCCGTGGGAGTCGACCGAAGCGCTGCGCGCCGAGTATTCCTTCACCGGCCTCGAGCACTTCCTGCGCCTGTACTTCGAGGGGTGCAAGGTCCTGTGCCGCCGCGAGGACTTCTACGACCTCACCGCGGCATACCTTCGCCGCGCCGCCTCGCAGGGTGTCCGCCGGGCCGAGATGTTCTTCGGCCCGCAGAGCTTCCTCGAACGCGGCATCCCCGCCGCCGAGCAGCTCGGCGGGATCACCGACGCCATCGCCGACGCCAGCACGGACCTCGGGATCGACGGCGCGCTGATCATCACCGCCCAACGCCACCGCACCGAGGCCGCCGCTCTGGAACTGCTCGAGGCCGTGCGTTCCTTCCAGGACTCGATCCTCGGGGTGGGACTCGGCAGCGCGGAGGCAGGCAACCCGCCGTCGAAGTTCACCCGCTACTTCGCCGCCGCCCGCGCGCAGGGCTACCGCCTGACCTGCCACGCCGGCGAAGAGGGCCCGCCCGCCTACATCCGCGAAGCCCTCGATCTCTGCCACGTGGAGCGCATCGACCACGGCTACACCGCGGCACAGGACCCAGACCTCGTGTCCCGGCTGGCCGACGAGGCCATCCCGCTGACCATGTGCCCGCTGTCCAACCTGCGCCTACAGGTCACCGACGACCTCACCACCTACCCGATCGTGGACTTCATGAAGGCCGGCGTGGTCGTCACGGTCAACTCCGACGACCCGCCCTACTTCGGCGGCTACCTCAACGAGAACTACACAGCGCTCGAGCAGCAGCTCGGCCTGGGCGCGGAGAAGCTGACCACGTTGGCCCGCAACAGCTTCCTCGCGTCGTTCGCCGACCAGGGTCAGATCGACCAGGCATTGTCGGCGGTCGCGGAGCACGCGGCCGCCGCACGGTGATCACGGCGTCGTCGACCTCTCCCTCCGCTCGCTCCTCAGGTCGCGTTCAGGGACGCCGGCGGCGATAGCTTCGGTGGCGAACCCACGGCGCAGGCTCTGCCCGCCCCATAGGTGCGCGTCGTCGAGCCGGGCCGCGTACGCGCGGCGTTTGATGATCTCGGCGATGGAGTTGCGGTGCCGCAACCGCATCCACCAGCAGCGCGTGATCGCGGGCGTCGGCCAGCGATTCCTGCGGGGACCGGGCCGCCAGCCCCGCGGCTCCTTCTTCCAACGCGACTTCATCCGCAAACAACGCGACACAGGACTCCCCGCCATGAACCAGCCACACAGGGATCCACATTAGACCGGACAGATTGTCGGACGAGTCATCATTCCAAGGAAATGTCGAGAACCCGGCACCGGATGAGCACCGAGACGGTGGCCAGCGTATTGGACTCCCTCGGTCGGCCACCCGATCAGAGAATCGGGCGATGCACCGAGTTCCTGGCATTCATCGGACAGCCATCTTCCATTGAGACGAACAGGCACCACGTCCATTGGCGAGCCGCGCCCGGGTACTGGGAAAGGACGGCCTGCACGTGGTCGGCGAATTGGCGGAGTCATTGCCGCCAAGGTCGATCGGGGTCTTCCAGTGGGGTCGGGGTCATGGTGGCGACCCGCTCTACTACCGCAACGACGACGGTCTCGCGGTCGCCGACGTGGTGGTAGATGACGGCCGGAGCGGCGCTCACGGCGGCAGCGAGCTGTCTCATGGTTCAGTCATCGAGTCCGCGGGTTCGGGTCAGGTCGAGAGCCGTAGATGGCGCGGAAACCGTTGCGCACCAAGATCTTCACCGACTCCGCGGACTGCGCGTGGCAGTTGAAGAACACCCTCTCCACGGCCGCCTCGTGCGCGGCGCGGGCTTCGGTGTCGCTGTACTGCGCCATGTGCGAGCCGCCCTCGACGAACTCGTCGTCGTTGCTCAGCAGGAGCTTGACGTTGCCGAACCCGACGGTCGCCATCTTCGGCACGAAAGCCGCCAACCCGTCGGGACTGCCTTCGGCGTCGTACTTGTCACTGCCGTGGCCTTCGCAGTGGTTGTCACGTTCGACGGACGCCGCCCGCAGTCGTGGCCCGGCGACGCACCCCGCCGCCACCTCGTCCGGCAACCAGACCTCGGTGTCCTCCGGCAGGATCGAGCCCGCCGAGTACGCGCTGATGAACCCGAGCAGCAGCCCGGCGTTGCGGGCCGCAGTCTCGCGCAGTTCCTCGGGCGAGTGCTCCCTGAGCACGTACGACAGGATGGAAGCCCGGCTCCGGTGAGCCGACACCCGACGGGAACGTCAAGTGCGAGTGGCCCCCGACCAGACCGGGCAGCACCTCGCAGCCGCTCTCGTCGATCACCACGTCCCCCGGTTCCCCGGGAAGGTTCGGGGCGACCTCGGTGATCCGGTCGCCGTCACGGCCACGTCGGCGGGACGAGCCCCGGCTCGCCCGGCGTCGGCCGCCGGACTGTCACAACCTGCCATTTCGTACGCCCGCCGCCGTACCGCTTGGCATACTGCTCGGCAGCCGTGCGGTCGCCAAATCGGACCTCCTGCCTGCGGTCCACGTGCACGATCCTGACAGCCATGGCCCTCCTCCGCTCCGAACCGATCGCGATTCGACATCAGCCAGGGTCATCTTCGCGCGCATGTTCGACCAGTGGTGGTCGTGGCCAACATGCCTGCGGAAGCAGGACAGCGGGGCGGTTGTCGTTTACCGGCCAGCCGTCAGTGCCCGTTCCAGAAGGTGTCCCAGGCGGCTTCGTCCGCGACGGCTTCCCAGTGTTCCGCCAATTGGCCCGGTCCGCTGAAACGCCAGAAGCCCGCCACTGTCATCTCGAGGTTCTCGCCGTTGCGCGACGCCGTCATGACCTGCGACACGACGGCCCAGTTGTCGTCGGCGGAGTACTCGATGGACGCGCGCCGCAGGGTGCCGCCGCTCAGGTGGCGCAGCAGGGCGATGTGGCCCTTGAACGCCTGGAGCCCGACGAACGTGCCTCCGATTGGGCCGTGGCCGGCAGTGTGCGCGACAAACGGCTCCGTGATCGCCTCGTCGAGGAGCGCCGGGCCCTGGCCGGTCAGCGTCGGGCTGTAGATGCGCTCGAACAGCTTCGCGTGTGGGTGGGTGGTGGACAACATGTCAATCCTCCTTCGTCAGCGTCCCAGCAGCAGCGGGTTCACGTGCTTCGCGGTCAGGCCACCACTGCCGTACGAACGGGTGAGGATCTCCAGCTGGTGCCCGTTCGGGTCGTCGAAGTACAGGCCGCGGCCGTCGTCGAGGTCGTTGATCTCGCCGGGGATCCGGTGCTGCGGGTCAGCCCAGTGCTCGAGGCTCCGCTCACGTACCCGCGCGAAGATCTCGTCGAACTCGTTTTCGGTGACCAGGAAGGCGTAGTGCTGCTTCTCGATTTCCCGGTCGACGGTCATGAAGTCGAAGGTGGTGTCGCCGCTGACCTGCAGGAGGACGAAGTGGCCGAGTCGCGCTGGGGGCTCGAAGCCGAGCATTTCGGCGAAGAACTTCGCAGCCTCGTCGGCGTCGCGGGTCGAAACGATGTGGTGGTTCAGGACAGGCACGTCAAATTCCTTGCTCTCTGGATGAGCTGACAAGTCCATCGTCCGCGCGGGTAACGGTGATCCGCCGCTCGTAATAGCGAAGTGCCCTACAAGCTCCATCCCAGTCCCACAGTGAGAATAAACTGCCAGTATGGACATCGTCGATCAGAAGATCCTCCAAAGCCTCATGCTCGACGGGCGGGTGTCGATGCGGCGCGTCGGAGAGGTCGTCGGCGTGTCCGAGCAGACCGCCGCCCGCCGCTACCGGGCGCTACGCAACGCAGGAGTCCTGCGGGTCCTCGTCCGCCCGGCCGCGGCTTCCGACGCCAGCCGCCTGTGGCTCCTTCGGTTGCAGTGCCGCCCGGACGCCGCCGCTCGCCTCGGTGCCCGGCTCGCCGCCCGCGACGACGTCGGCTGGGTCGCGCTGCTGTCCGGTGGGTCCGAGCTGCTGTGCACGACGAGCCTGCCTGCCGACGCGGCCTGCGGCACCGGCGTGCTGCCCCGGCTTTCGAACACCGCCACCGTCCTGTCGTTCGCCGCGTACTCGGTGCTGCAGTCCTACTCCGGCGGACCGGCCGAGTGGTCCGGGTTCGACACACCCCTCACCGCTGACGCGCAACGCCACCTGCTTGACGGTTGCGAACCCACCCGCCGCGTCGCGCACGGCGAGGTCCCGGTCGAAGACCTCGGCCTGCTGCACGAGCTGAGCCGCGATGGCCGGGCCAGCCAGGCCGCGCTAGCCCGCGCACTGGACTGGCCGATGAGCCGCGTCGCCACCCGCCTGCGGGCGCTGCTCGACAGCGGCGCGGTGGACGTCGACGTCGACTACCTGCTCGAACCCTTCGGCTTCACCACCTCCGCGCACCTGTTCCTGCAGGTCGCGCCCGGCCGGATTGTCGCGGTGTGCGAGGCGCTGTCCGCGAACCGGCTCACAACCTGGGCCGCCGCGATCTCCGGCTCCGCCAACGTCGTGGTCTCAGTGACCTGCCGCACCAGCAACGAGCTCTTCGCGTACGTGACGGAACAGATCGGCGCCCTCGACGGCGTTCTGCACGTCGAGACCCTGCCCCTGCTCACCCGGCTCAAGCAGGCGAACACCCGCGTCGTCAACGGAAAGCTCGAAGCGCCGCCGCTCGTGACCGGCTGAACGTGGTGAGCACCGTGAGCGCGGCCGTGACCAGGAAGGCGGCGCCGAGACCGTAGCGGGCCGCGACCGCGGCCAGTGCTACCGGTCCGATGACCGAACCGCCGCCGGTGACGAGGAACACCGCGCCCAGACGTGCCCGGTGCTTCCCGGAACACCTGCCTGCCCACACCGCCAGCAGGCCGCCGAACGCGGCGAGGACCAGCGCGACGAAGACGCAGTAGCCACAAACAAGGCCCTGCCCAGCGAAAAACGCCAGCCAGGGCCACTAAGGAAGGTGTTCGCACAATGACCAATTTGGTGGGCCGCCAGGGGCTCGAACCCTGGACCCGAGGATTAAAAGCCAGCGGGTTCGATCGCGGTGATCTTGAAACTTGTTCCAATCGCGGAGCTTCTACCTGCGAGTTTGCTGCTATTGACGCTATGTTTGTGTATGCAAACGGTGATGCTGGGCTCGTTATGTCTCTGTTCTTCCTGCTGCGCTCAGAGCGGGGTGAATATGCCGTGTTACCTGGTATTTTACCTCGACTGATGCGCGGTCGGCGGCTGGTTCGCGTCTTGCGGCGAATTCGACACGGGATCTGTGGTCCCCTGCTCTGCCATGTGGGTGGCAGGCGCACATCCTTGGTGGTGGCAGGTGGTATGTGGGGCCTGCCCTGCTCGGGAGACGACATCATGAACACCCGGTCGACGAAACGTCGTATCCGCGCCGCGGCCAAGCGCACCGGCGAGTCCTACACCCGCACGATTCGCGCCAAGGAAGCTGCGCGAGATTCGCGCGAGGAGTTGTCCGGCGCAGCTTTGGCTTTGGCGAAGCCGAATCTCCTGCTCGGCGTTCGAGTCGAAGCCACCCGGCGTGGTAGCGGTCGCGAGACCGTCTACACGGGAGTGATTGTGTCCAGCGCGGTCACCCGGCGCCTGGACATCCGCTGCCGGGTCGCGCTGCTGTCCGTCCCTGACTGGCACGGTTCGGAGAGTGTGGTGGAGATCGACAGCGCGAAGTGGGATCTGCGGCCGACGCCGGAGGAGATCGCCGAGGTCGCGTTGCGTGGTGAGCGACGCTGCTTGAGCACAGCAGGACGTAAGCCAACGCGGTCTACTTGCGCCCCGCAATAGTGGCCGTCGGGTCCAAGCCGTCCCCGAAGATGCGCCGTGCGAGCGCCGAGTCGCACTCCGCGCGAGCACGCTGCCGGCGCCGGACTCGCGGTTCGTGTGGCTGCCCAGCATCCTCGGCACAGACGACATCACACTCGCTTACCAAATCGTGTCGAAGTTGTATGGCCTGTCTGAGAGATCGCGCGGGTGGGAATCCGGTGCACTGACTGTTACCTCGGTCTGCCGACCACGTGACGAGCTGGTGGACTCTTGCGAACGACTGGTGGCCAGCACAGCGGCCACGCTTCCCGCCGAACCTGTCCCTGCCGACGGCGTGCGCGCTGTGCCTGCTGCCGAGCTGAGCTGGCCAGGCGCTGGCTTCACCCACCTGGCGCTCCGGGAGCAGTTTGATGACGTGCTGCCGGTCCCGACCCTCACCGACGAGACCGGCACCATGGAGATGATGGCTCCTCTGCCCGCGCCGTCGTTGAACGATCCGACGCTCGCTGCCCACCACGGTTTGTCCTGGCATGTCGACATCACTTGGGCTGGTAGTCATCTCATTCGCGGTCGCCATGTCTTGGGCAGCGACCTGTTCAGCGCCAAGACTCACAATTGGCTCACGCTGGCGCGCGTCAGCCGCATCGGGATCTCGCACCGTGCTGAGCGCTTCGACTTCGTACCGGCCGGCATCCAAGCCGTCAACCAGCTTGCCCGGCCCATGCTGCGGAACCTCAGCCTGGCCAGCTATCTCGACGCGAAGGCCGCCGAACACGGTATGACCACCCGCACCAGTGATGCCGGGCAACGCACAGCCGCGCTGACCCGGATGCTCGGCGGCCGGCCCAAATTCACCGCGCTGTTTGGCGGCCCGCTACCTCCCGCGTTCCGCGATCTGCTCCCAGCCACCTCCTCTATCACGGAGTCCTATCCGGATGGAGACGGTGTCATTTTGCGCGTTGGAGAAGGGGTGCTGAGCTTCGCCGGTGTCGTCGCCCGCACCGACAGGCTGCCCGATCGGGAGGTTCGTGGCGAGCTCGACCGCGCGTTGCGCGCGCGGGTCCTGCGCCGCGAGCTGGCATTGCGCTGCGCGGTGTGCCAGAGCAAGCAGTTCTTGGTCGTGGACAAGCTCGGCCAGACCTGGTGGCGGGACCCCGGTGATTGCCCAGGCTTTGTGCGAGTTGGTTATCGGTGGGGTGCAGGCGGCGGCGTAACCGGGCGGGGTCTGGTTGCCCAGGCTGGAGTGCCTGCGATGGTGGTTGTATTCGTCTGTCGAGTCGGTGATCACGCCTCTGGCCTGGGTCAAGGACCAGAACAGGGTGATGTTGAGGCATTCGTCGCGCAGTCGGCTGTTGAACGACTCGACGTAGCCGTTGAGCCAGGGCTGGCCGGGTGGAATGAACGCCAGGCCGACCCGTTCTTTGGCCCACCCGCGCAGTGCCGCGCAGCCGAACTCCGGGCCGTTGTCGCTGCGTAACACGGCCGGATAGCCACGCTCCAGGGCCAGCAGGTCCAGTTCGGCGATGCGGTCCTCAGCGGTGATCGAGCGCTCGATTAGGCCGCCGAGGCATTCACGGGTACGTTCGTCCACGATTGACACGATCTTGACCGATCGCCCGTCGGTGGTGGCGTCGAACTGGACGTCCACCGCCCACACCTTGTCCGGTGCCTCCGCGGCCGGGACCAGGCCCGGAGTGGACACGCCGGGGCGTTTGCGGCGCAGGCGCTGCGGGACCCGTAAGCCCTCCTGGCGCCACAGTCGTTGGATCTTCTTGTGGTTGACCTGCCAGCCCTCGCCGCGAGCGTCGTGATAGGCCCGGCGGAAGCGCCACCGCGGATGCGCTCGCGCGTCGGCCTGTAACCACGTCCGCAGCGCGGCGTCCGGGCCGGCGATGGTCCGGGCCTGCGGTGGGCGGCGCTGGGTGCCACGGTTCTGCCCGGTCACGCGGCAGGCGAACGTTCACTTACCCCGAGAACTCGCGTGAGGTGGTGCACGGCCGCCCGGCGGCGTTCCGGGCTCGGAAGTTTCCCTTGGCGATCTCGTTCAACCCCGCCTTCTCCAGCTCCGCGTCGGCCAGCAGGCGTGTGAGGGTGGCGTTCTCGCGTTGGAGATCTTTCAACCGCTCGGCGTCGCCGGCCTTCAGTCCGCCGAACTGGTTGCGCCAGCGGTCGTAGGTGGCCTCGGTGACCTGCAACTCTCGGCAAACCTCCGCGACGTCCTTGCCCTCGGCCAGGATCTGGTCGGCCCGGGTCAGTTTCCGGACGACCTGTTCGGGCGTGTGTCGTTTCCTCGTGCTCATCGGGATCGAGCCTTCCCGCCCACGGCACGGGCCGCAAGGCGCACACTCTGCCCGGATCAATCCAGAGGGGTTACGTCACCGGACCAGTTCCGACTTGCCGTTGGCTGTGACGTTTTGCGTGTCCGACGCGCTGGCCGTCATGGTCAACCGCGGTCTTTGTGAGACGTCAATGGCCACGACACTGGCCATTGACGTGGACCCACTGTGATCGGGCTTCGGTAAACCGCTTGGTCCTCAGATCTTTTCGCTGGCACGGCGGCGTGAAGGAACCTCGATCAGCTCGGCGATGACGCCAAGAAGGTCCTCGGTCTCGAAATAGGCGTAACCGCCGTCGCCGTCAAGCCCCGTTGCTCGCCCTGTCTGGATTGGGTCGAACCCATCCGCCTGCATGGCGGCGGTCGCTTCGGCGATCGAGCCGACATAGAACCCGAAGTGGTGCATGCCGTAGCCATGGCGTGCAATCCACTCGGTGTAGATGTTGGGGCCGTCAAGGCTCTCAATGAGCTCAATCTGTGGGTCTTCTCCGACGAAGGCGAGGATCATTTTGTAGTCGCTCGGTTCACCTCGATACGTGAGCCCCTCGACGTTGTCCGGTCCGTACGTGAAGATCGACCAATCGTCTCTGCCGAGTAAGAGACTGTACTGGGCCATTGCCTCTCGCAGATCCGGAACCAGCAAGCCGACCTGAGCGACCTTCACTGATTGAAGTGTCTTCGGGAGGCGGCGTTCGGCTTGACCTGTCATGCGCTGCTCCTTTCGGAGTGGTTAAGGCCAAAGTGCGGCGGCGTCATCGTCACCTCTCGAAGAGCTCGGGGTGCAACGCCAGCTTGACTTTCGTACGTCGGATGTGGGTCTCGAGGATCGATGTTGCGGTCGCGATGTCGCGTGTTCTGATCGACTCCACAAGCAGGTCGTGCTCGGCGTCGATGATCCACGCCTCGCTGCGGCCGAGCCGAGTGAATGCGCGGCGGTAATGCTGCGTGGTGTCCCAGAGCCGCTCGATCATCGTCGCGAGACGTGGCGCCTGGTGACCACTGTAGGACGTCCAGTGGAATTGCCGGTCGAGGACCAAGAACTGCTCCACGTCGGTGCACCGGCTGATCTCCTGCTGGATTGCCGCCAGGGACTCGATCGCGCGGTCATCGAGTCGAGGAATGCTTTCGGCCAGCAGCAGCGGTTCGATGCGCTCGCGGATGGTGTACGAGAGCTCGCAATCGTGCAGGTCCATGCGAGAGACCCACGCGCCCGCGTTCGCCCGCAGGGTCACGAGTCCTCTCGATTCCAGGATGCGCAGTGCCTCGCGCACGGGCAGCCGGCTCGCGTTCAGCTCCTCGGCGATCTCGTCCTGGATGATGCGCGTTCCGGGGGCCAGCTGGCCCCTCAAGATCCGGTCGCCGATGACGTCGGCGATGCGCTGGCTCGCCACCGGAGAGGTCGAGGAGGGCGTGTCGGTCACCGTCGTTGCTCCCGCCTGGGTCGAGTCGCTGTGTGGACAGGACCCTAGCCCGTGCACCGAGCCCGGCGAGGCAGGTGAGCGGAGAAGTGAGACCGTCATGAAATTCTTGCAATGGGATCCAATCGGTGGCTATATTGACCTGGAAGTCCACGTACACCAGGTTCTACGCAGGCTCGCTACCATCAAATGGATACATTGCTAGGTTGTCAAGGCGAAGGAAGCTCTATGTCGACCCGCAAGAAGCTCTCGGCGCAGTCTCCGTGGGTCGAGGTAGCGACGACCGCCGGCGATTGGAAGGTCCTGGACCCCGATCTGCTGCTGCAGATGTTCGCCCAGACGCTGTGGGTTCGTTCGTTCGAGGAGTACGTGCTGGAGCTGGCGGCGGAGGGGCTGGTCCACGGCCCGGCGCACTCGAGCATCGGTCAGGAGGGCGGAGCGATCGGCTCGATCTTGCCGCTGCGCAGCGATGACTACGTCAATGGATCCCACCGCGGTCACCACCAGTTCCTGGCCAAGGCCTTCGGACACGTCATCGAGCCCAAGAGCGGGACTTTGCCGGAGATTACGGAGGACGTACGGACGGTTCTGCGCCGCACACTCGCGGAGATCTGCGGATTGGCCGACGGCTACTGCCGAGGACGCGGTGGCTCGATGCACCTGCAGTGGAGCGAAGCCGGAGCGATGGGCACGAACGCGATCGTCGGTGGCGGTGTGCCGCAGGCGGCGGGGTTCGCTTGGAACATGGCCCACTCGGGCTCCGACGCGGTCTCGGTGACCTACTTCGGCGACGGAGCCGTCAATATCGGTTCGGTCCTGGAGACCTTCAATCTCGCGGCGGCCTGGAGGCTGCCGCTCTGCTTCTTCATCGAGAACAACCAGTACGCCGTCTCGACGCCGCTCGCGAAGTCGACCGCTGAGCCGCGTCTTTCGGGCCGTGGCCTCGGGTTCAACATCCCCAGCTGGCGCGTTGACGGCATGGACACCTTGGCCGTGCACACCGCGATGACCGAAGCCGTCGAGCACATGCGGGCGGGCAAGGGGCCGACGATCATCGAGGCCGATCTGTACCGCTTCTTCCACCAGAACGGCCCGTACCCGGGTAGCGCCTTCGGCTACCGCGACAAGGCGGAGGAGGCGTTGTGGCGCAAGCGAGACCCACTCGCGCAGCTGCGTAAGCAGGTCGTGGCGCGAGGGCTCGTGACACCGGAGGAGGCGGATGCGGCCGCCGCCGAGATCGGTGCGGTGATGCGGGAGATCGGCAACGGCTTCTTCGAGCCGGTCGTCGGGGGCAAGCCGGGCGAGCGGCGAGTCATCCCCTCCCTCTGGCCAGACGTGAGCTTCGTCGATGTGGACATCCGCGGCGATCTCTCCGAGCTCGACGGCAGCCGATACGAAGAGGCTGACACCTTCTCGGGCGAGCTCGGAGAGCGCCGCTTCATCGACGTCGTGTCAGACGTCATGGCACGTCGCATGGAGACGGACGACCGGATAGTCGTCATGGGTGAGGACGTCGACGGGCTCAAGGGCGGCACCAACGGCGCGACGCGCAGGCCCCTCGAGCTGTTTCCTGACCGGGTGCTCGGAACGCCGATCAGCGAGAACGCGTTCGCCGGCCTCGGCGGAGGCATGGCGCTGGACGGGCGCTTCCGGCCGGTCGTGGAGTTCATGTACGCCGACTTCATGTGGGTCGCAGCAGACCAGCTCTTCAACCAGGTGGCCAAGGCGCGTCACATGTTCGGTGGTCACAGCGCCGTGCCCTTCGTGTTGCGGAGCAAGCTCGCCGCGGGAACGGGATACGGATCGCAGCACTCGATGGACCCGGCGGGAGTTCTGACCTCGGCCCCTGGGCTTCGGGTGGTTGCCCCGTCCAACCCGTTCGACTATGTCGGGCTGATGAACACCGCGCTTGCGTGCGATGACCCGGTCGTCGTCCTCGAGCACGTCGACCTTTACAGCTCAAGGGGCACCGGACCGGCGAACGACCTCGACTACCGCCTACCGGTAGGCAAGGCCGCCGTGCGGCGACAGGGTGACGACCTGACGGTGATCTCATACCTCTCGATGGTCGGGCACTGCCTCGATGCACTCGACCGAGTGCCGGAGATCTCGGCCGATCTCATCGACCTTCGGTGGCTGGATCGGGCGTCGCTCGACTGGGACACCATCACGGCGAGCGTCCAGAAGACCAACCGCGTACTGATCGTGGAGCAGGGGGCTGTCGGCACGTCCTACGGCGGATGGCTCGCCGACGAGATCCAGCGCCGGCTCTTCGACTGGCTGGATGCCCCCATCGAGCGCGTGCACGGTGCCGAGGCCTCGCCAAGCATCAGCAAGGTCCTGGAACGGGCCGCGATTGCCAGGACCGAAGAAGTCGTCACGGCGCTGCGCACGCTCGTCTCCTGACCAGCAGAGAAAGAAACCGACATGGCTGCACTGATGCGAGTTCCCGAGGTTGCCGCCGGCGCCTCCGAGGCGATCCTGTCCGAGTGGCTCGTCGACGTGGGCACCCCTTTCGCTGGTGGTGACGCGATCGCAGTCCTTGAGACCGACAAGGCCGTCGTCGAGGTGGAGGCCGAAACCGACGCGGTCATCCTTCGCACACTTGTCGAGGGCGGAGCCATGGTCGAGGTCGGGTCGCCCATGGCGGTGATCGGGTCGGGCGACGAGGTGGACGCGGACGTCGACGCCCTGCTGGCCGAGCTGAGCATCGGCGAGATCACCTCGACCCCCGCGGAGTCACGCCGGGAGGTTTCGGAAGCTGAGGCCCAGGCCGTCGAGTCACCCACGACTGCCTCGGGCGAGAAGCCGCCGACCAGCCGGGTGTTCATCAGCCCCATCGCCCGAAAGCTGTTGAGCGAGGCGGGTGTCCCGATCGAGGTCCTGGTCGGAACGGGTCCCGGCGGACGGATTATTCGCAAGGACGTCGAGTCGGCGATCATCGCGAGTGCTGAGGAACGCGCGGCCGAGCCCGTTGTGCCGGTGGCTCGGCCGGCCCCGACGGTTCAGCAAATCGGTCACCGCGACGAGCCGCACTCCCGGATCCGACGTGCCATCGCCACGAGGCTAACCCAGAGCAAGCAAGAGGTTCCGCACTTCTACGTCAAGCGAACGGTTCGGATCGATTCGCTGATGACGTTGCGAGCCGAAGTCAATCAGCACACGATGACGAAGATCTCTGTCAACGACTTGCTGATCAAGGCCATCGCCGTGGCGCACACCCGCGTGCCGGAGGCCAACGTCATCTGGACGGACGACGCATTGCGCTACTTCGACCACGTGGATATCTCGGTCGCCGTGGCGTCAGAGCGGGGCCTGGTCACGCCAGTACTCCGGAACGTCGCAGGGCAGTCGGTCGGGGCCATCTCAAGCGCGGTCAAGATGCATGTCGAACAGGCCAACAGCGGGAAGCTTCAGCAGCAGGACCTCGAAGGCGGATCGATCAGCATCAGCAACCTGGGGATGTTCGGAGTGGACGAGTTCAGTGCCATCATCAACCCGCCTCAATCCGCGATTCTCGCTGTCGGTGCCGGACGTCCGGCACCCGTCATCGTCGACGGGGCACTGGCGATCGCGACCTGCATGGAGCTCGTCTTGTCAGTCGATCATCGGGCTATCGACGGCACGCTCGCCGCGCGGTGGATGGATACGCTCGTGACGGTGCTCGAACAGCCGATGACCTTGCTGGTCTGAGCCGGATGACAAGGAAAACTGAGGTGTCCCGTCCTCCAGTCAGGGTCACATCGATACGTGGGCGCTTGACGACATGCTCTCCGACCAGGATCCGTGTCACGGACGAGACCGTGTCCCCGCACCTGCAACACCTTCGACTGCCGATCGACGTCGGTGTTGGTGGACCTGTTGCCCTCACCGGCATGTGGCATCAGAGTTCTGCTTATCTACGCGACGAGCGACTCTCTCACAGCACTGACGTCGATGTTGCCGTCGCGGCCGAAGGAATCAAGGCTATTCTCGGTGTCCCGCTGAAGGTATCGGGCAATCTGATCGGCATCCTGTTCGCGGCCCATCGATCTCAGCGCACCTTCACGGCGATCATCTTCAGGGGTGGGGGGCTGGAAGAACTGGCCGCGGCCTTGTACGACGTGCTGGTCATTCCGGCGGTGATCCTGGATGCCGACGGCGAGCTCCGTGCTTCGGTCGGTTTTCCCCAAGGCCCGGAGAGCCTCCCGAGAGTGCCTCCACGCGATCCCGAGGCGGGGACTCCGCAGACCGATCGCGAGGGAGAGTGGACGGTCATCCCTATCGATGCCGTTCATGATCTGCTCGGGGTGCTGGCGTTGAGCCATCCCGCGCCGCTCTCGGACGTCAACGGTCGGATTGCAGCACGAGCCGCGACGGTCGCAGCCCTCCTTCTGTCCTGGCGCCGGTCCGTGGCGGAGACAAGCGATCGAGACCGCCGCGCCTTTCTGATCGAGGTGGCCTCCCGGCCGCCCGGAGTGAAGCCCGCGCACCTGCCGTCGGTCAACTTCGCCAACCCGCCGGACGGCGGGGACGTCCCGGGCCAAGCCACTTCTCCCGAGACCGTCACTCATGCGCTCGCGCTCATCGCTGAGGCCTTTCGGTGCCTGGAAGAGGGCGTGGCAACTGCAGAGAGCATAGATGAGATTGCGCGATCGACCTTCGGGATCCGGCTCGGAGAATTCGGTCCGATACGGCTGGCCGACATGGGCGGTCTCGACACCTACGCATCCATACTTACCTATCTCGCACAGACACTCGGGGAACGGTTCGCAGTTCCCGCGCTCTTACAAGAGCTTTCCGAGCGGGGAGATGTAGGCGTAAAGAGCGGCCAGGGTTTCTTCTCGTACGCGGACGGTGAAGGCGCGGCGCTCTCTTTCGCGCGTGACGCTGCGCTTGCTCGCCGACTGGACAACGGCGGACAACCAGCGAACGGACCAGCAACGTCGACAAGCAGGCAAGAGACGAGTCAATGATGGATTGAGTTGATTCTTCTCTCGGCCGATACGGTTGTGTCGGACACTCGTATTTCTACTCAAAGGAGAGTAAGCCATGACAGACAACGTTCGCGGGACCGCAGACGGCCGCTTCGACAAGGTCCGCTCGCTGCTCGCGGAGAACATCCGATCCGGCGTGGAGGTCGGCGCTTCGGTCGCCGTCGACCTGCACGGCGAGATGGTCGCCGACCTGTGGGGCGGGTACGCGGACGCCGGCCGCACCAAGCCATGGTCGGCGGACACGATCGTCAACATGTGGTCCAGCACCAAGACCGTGACCGCCCTCGCAGCTCTGATGCTGGTGGACCGTGGCGAACTTGACGTCTTCGAACCGGTCGCGACCTACTGGCCCGAGTTCGCCGCGAACGGCAAGGAAGCCGTCGAAGTGCGGCACATCATGTCCCACACTTCCGGCGTCTCCGGGTGGAACACTCCGTTCTCGATCGAGGACATGTTCGACTGGGAGAAGTCGACGAGCCTGCTGGCAGCGCAGGCGCCGTGGTGGGAGCCGGGCACCGCCTCCGGCTATCACGCCTCGAACATGGGACATCTGATCGGTGAGGTCGTGCGACGCGTCAGCGGCAAGACGCTGAAGGAGTTCGTGCGCACTGAGATCGCCGAGCCGCTGGGAGCCGACTTCCAGATCGGAGCGCTGCCACGCGACGACCATCGCGTGGCGGAGATCATCCCGTTCAAGACTCGAGCCTTCGACCTCAGCCTGCTTCCGCCTGGCAGCCCGATGGAGAAGACTTTCTACGGTCCCGAGGGAAATCCGAACTCCGCGAACACCTTGGAGTGGCGACGAGCCGACCTCGGTGCGGTCAACGGTCACGGCAATGCCAAGTCGATGGCTCGTATTCTGTCCGCCATCTCGCTCGGTGGCACCGTCGACGGCGTCAGGCTCCTCGGCCCGGACACCATCGACCTGATCTTCCAGGAGCAGGCCAACGGCGTCGACCTCGTCCTCGGGGCGCCCCTACGCTGGGGTATCGGTTACGGCCTGCCGCAGCCCGAGACGGTACCTTCGATCCCCGACGACGGAAGGATTTGCTTCTGGGGCGGCTGGGGTGGCTCCATGATCATCATGCACCCCGATCGTGGGCTCACGATCTCGTACATGATGAACAAGATGTCCGACGGCACCATCATTTCGTCCGACGTCGCCAACACCTACATCAGCGCCATCTACGACGGCCTCGCATGACGCGTACGGCTCGCCTGAAGCGGCTGGCTTCTCGGTGGCCGTCAAGACCTTCAAGCCTTCATCCGGCAGCTGATCAACGCGAGCGGGAAGGTGAGCTGACTCATGGATCTTGGACTCACAGGCAAGGTCGTCGTGCTGACGGGAGCCTCTGGCGGGATCGGACGTCACACGGCGGTCAGGTTGGCCGAGGAGGGCGCCACAGTGGTGGCCGTCGATCGGGACGAGGCGGTACTGGAGGGGCTCGTCTCGAAGCTCCCCGGCGCCGGTCACACCCACATCGCGGCGACACTGACGGGTCAGGCAACTGCCGAGGCGGTCATCGGGCAGGTGCTACGAGAGCACGGCCGCGTGGACGTGGTCGCCCATCTCGCCGCGATGCTCGACGCGATCCCGGTGCCCGAGGTGAGCGAGGAGCAGTGGGACCAGCACATGAACGTCAACGTCCGTGCGACGTTCTTCCTTACACGGGCGGCAGCTGAGGCGATGAGGACCGACGGTGTTCAGGGGCGCATCCTCATCATGTCGTCGGGTTCGTGGCTGTCCGGCGGCATGTCGACCCGCTTGCCCTACGCCACCTCCAAGGGCGCGGTGACCACCATGGCACGCAGTCTGGCCAAGGAGTATGGGCCCGCGGGCATCTGCGTCAACTGCATCGCGCCCGGACTCATCGATACCGCCATGATGAGAGAGGGCCTGTCGTCAGAACAGCGGGCCGCGATGGAGGCCGCGACGCCGTTGCGCCGTTTCGGACGTCCGGAGGAGATCGCGGACACGACCGTGTACCTGTGCGCCGACCGCGCCTCGTTCGTGTCGGGCGCGACGATCAACGTCTCAGGGGGCAACACACTTTACTGAGGGATGTCTCGTAGCTGATCTTGTGTTTGGTGGTGCTGGTGTTGCGGTTCAGTCCGTGAGGAAGATGTTGTGCAGGTGCGCGATTCCGGACACCGTGTCGTTCAGGGTGCCGGCGGCGCGGCGGTAGTCGCGCAGGATCTTCCAGCACTTCATCCGAGCGAGCGCGTGTTCGACGCGGGCGCGGATCGTGCGGTGGCCGGTGTTGAGGCCTTTCTGCCAGTCCGGCAGATCGCCGCCGTCACGAGGTGTGCGGCAGGGCCAAGGTCCCGCCGACGATCGCCATCGCGTCGATCCGGCGTTTGCGGACCGGTGCGAGCGCCAGCAGCGGTCCGATGGTGTCGATAACCCGGTGCGCCGCCAGCCGACCGCAACGCCGGTCGAGACTGTCCGTCAGGTCGAGATGATGCGGCGGGAGTGCAAGTGGTCAGCGTCCCGGATCGCCTTCGAGCTCAACGAACGCGGAGTCACGATCAGCGACAGAACGGTGAGCCGGCTCCTCCTGCAGCTCGGGCTGAACAGGCGACGACTCCTCGATCCTGACGACGACTCCAACCGCAAACCCCGCACCATAGTGACCAAACGGCCTGGGCACATGATCCATGTCGACGTCAAGAAGGTTGGACGTATCCCCGGAGGTGGAGGATGGCGGGCACACGGCCGTGACTCCGAGCAGGCCCGCGCCGCGGCACGATCAAAGAAGAAGACGGGCAAGCGCGGCTATGTCTATCTGCACTCCGCCGTCGACGGTCACACCCGGATGGCATACACCGAACCTTTGCCAGACGAGAAGGCTGCGACAGCCGTTGCCTTCTTGCACCGAGCCCGTGCCTGGTTCGCTGCGCACGGCATCACGCACGTCGAGTAGATCATCACCGACAACGGTGCCTGCTGCCGCGCCGATGCCTTCGCTCGTGCGTTGCTGGGCGTGAAGCACAAGCGGACCAAGCCCTACACGCCCAAGCACAACGGCAAATTCGAGCGCTACAACCGGATACTGGCCGGAGAGCTGCTCTACTCGCGCACCTGGAACAGCGAGGCAGGACGGTCAGCGGCAGTTGCCGTGTGGAATGTGCACTTATAACTATCACCGACCTCACGGCACCGCCGACGGTAGACCGCCAGCTTCGCGTGAGCTCGTCGGCGTAACCAACGTCATGGCCTCATGCAGCTAGCGGAACAGGTGGCCGAAAGGTCTACAAGATTCGGAATCGGATCGTTCACGCGAAAGATGATCCCAAGTACTCCGATGTCAGGGTTCTGCTTCCAAGCAGCCGAGAGGCGTACGCATTGCAACCGGATATTGATTTAGTACGACTGCTGGCGGTGGAGGTAGTAGCGGACAGTCAAGTTTGAGGTATCTACTCAGCTTCCTTCTGGCTAAGAGAAGTACGGTGCCCATGATTCATTTAATGCATGATTAATGCGGAGCTTTATTGATGGATGTATATTGATTTCTGAACGACTTGTTCTGGCTACCCAGGTAGACCGCCAGACCTGGATGACGCAGGACGAAGGACTGCAGCTGCGGTCCGACGGAGAGCAAGTGCTGCACCGTGTCGTGGACCGGGTCGTCGACCAGAACGAGGTCGGCCAGGATGCTCTCGCCGACGAGGCGCTCCAACCCCCCACCGCCCATCGACATGTCGATACAGAGCCGCGGACGATACGCCAGACGGACGGCTACGGCGTTCATGCTCGGCTGCGGCAGTCCCAGCTCGCGCCCGACCCGCACAATGTCCCCCGCCTCGATCCGGGGGGACGGCCCCTCTTCGCGCCACCTGACTCCCTGGCTATAACTAAGGGTGGGCTAATTCGAGTGTCATGGCAGCGCAACCATGGCGCGTACCGGGTGCGCGGAGCAGTGCTCGCAACACGAATACCCCTGCCCTTGCCGATCGCGCCGACCTGTGCGACCGTATGTGACATATCGATCCAATCTGTCTCATACTGGGGGATAGCATGCGGAAGGTCCTGGCTGCGGCGGTGGCGGTGGTGGCGATGTGTTTCATCGCGCCTTCGGCGTCGGGCGCGGATGCGCCGACGGGGAAGGCGCGGAATGGGAAGTGTGAGGCGGGTGAGTTCTGTCTTTACTGGGGCGCGGCTCAGCGGGGGGCGGTGTCGGACTTCCGCGGGTCGGTGTCCAGCTACGGGTCGAGCCAGCCAGGCTGCTACGAGTTCAAAACGCCCAAGGCTCCCGGTCACGGGCAATGCGTCAAGAACAACGCGGTGTCAGCGCGGAACCTGACCCATAAGACCGTGCGCGTCTACTTCAACAGCAACTACCGGGGCGCCTACGACACCATCAAACCAGGCCAGTCGGTCCCGCTGCACAAGACGTTCGTCAACAACGCCTCCCATAAACTGCTCTGAGCCGCGCCTGGACCGGCTACGCCGGTCTTCAGTGCACCAGCGCGACTTTGCCGCGCGCGTGGCCGCCCTCGCTCAGCGCGTGCGCGGCAGCGACTTCGGCGAGCGGGAACGTCCCCACGAGCGACATCCGCACTCGGCCGTGCTCGGCCAGCTCGGCGGCGATCGCCAGACCGTGCACCGCAGGCTGGTCAGGCGGGCCCAGCGTCCTGCAGGTCGTCGAGGTAGCGGAACCACATGTGGATCCGGGTGAAATCCGCATCGCGGCTCGCGCGTCTGGGGTTTCGCCTGGCGAGGTGCGAGTCCGGTCCGGCGTGATGCAGGAGATCCGGCCGGCGACGTTCCCGTTTCGCACTGGCTACGACGCTCCCGGCGTGGTGGATCCTGCGAGCTGATCTGTCTGGTGACCCGACGGTGGAGCAGTTGCTGCGGCGGATTCGGAAGACCGACCTGGCGGCTTTGGAACATCACGCGTATCCCTTCGACAAGGTAATCGAGCTGGTGAATCCGACGCGCTCGATGTCGTACAACCCAGGCATTCAAGTATTGCTCGCCTTTCAGGTGGGTGAACTCGTACCGCCCCGGCTTCCCGGCGTCGTCGCCGAAGCACAGCAACTCGACGTGGGGATCGCCAAGTTCGCCCTCACGTTCGAGTTGACCGAGTGTTCCACAGAGTCGTCGGAACCGGACGGGATTACCGGCCATCTGGAGTTCGCAGCGGATCTGTTTGACCAGAACATGGCTGAATGCATAGTGCAAGAGCTGCGAAGTCTGCTCACGTTCTTGGTGCGGGAGCCCGCGCGGCAGCTGGACGAACTGGACTGGTGACGGGAGCTAGGGGATTGGTGCACTCCGACGAGGCTCCGAAAGGTTCCGTCTCTCGCTTGGCGAAGATCGTCCCGCCGCTGTTGCTTCGCATTCCATTCCGGCGCTACTGGACGGCGCAGACGATCTCCTACCTCGGTGACCAGGTCACTTTTGTGGCGTTACCGCTGATCGCCGTGCTCGCGTTGGACGCAAGCGCCGGGGAAGTGTCGATCCTCTCGGCGGCCGGAACGCTGCCAAATCTGCTGTTTGCCCTGCATGCGGGTGTCTTCGTGGACCGGTTCGGACGACGGCGGAAGCTGATGATCGCGACCGATCTGCTGCGCGCCTGTCTGTTGGTGACGGTTCCGGTGGCCTACTGGGCGGGGCTGCTGTCGATGGCGCACCTGTATGTAGTGGCATTCCTGACCGGGGCGCTGGCAGTCGTGTTCGGGATCTGTGCCAACAGCTTGTTCACCGCGCTGGTCGACCGCCGGGATTTCGTTTCGGCGAATTCCCTGGTGAAAGGCAGTTACTACTTCTCGTGGGCGGCGGGCCCGTCGGCGGGCGGGGCGCTGGTGCAGGCGCTGTCCGGGCCGATCGCCCTGCTCGCGGACGTGGTTTCCTTCCTGGGGTCGGCTTTGCTGCTCCGGAGCATCACGCCGGAGGAGCCGCCGCGGGCGAAGACGGGGCGCGACCATCTTCGGGAGGGCTTCGCGTTCATCCGCCGAGTACCCGCCCTGCTGGCGAAGTTCCTCGTCGACGCAGGACTGAACTTCTTCTACACCATCTACTTCACGCTGCTGCTGCTGTTCGCGATCGACGAGTTGCACCTGCCCGCGGTCGCGACCGGTTTCATGCTGGCCGCGGGAGCAGTGGGTGCCTTGATTGGGGCGATGGTGACGACGCGGGTGACCAGCCGGATCGGCGTCGGGTGGGCGTTCCTCGGCGGAGGATTCCTCTACCTCGGCGCGTTGGTGCTCGCGCCGATCGCGCACGGGCCCGTCTGGCTCGCCACCGGGTTCCTGGTCGTCGCGGAGCTGCTGTCCGGGATCGGCCTGATGGTCTGCGACATCGCGGGTAGCTCGATTCAGCAGGCGCTGACCCCGGATCGGGTCCGCGGTCGAGTCCAAGGGGTCTTCATGGTTTTCAACAACGGTTCCCGCCCCCTAGGCGCGCTTCTCGCCGGGGTGCTCGGCACCTGGCTCGGGCTCCGGACGACCTTCCTCGTCGCAGTGCTCGGCGGCCTCGTCTGTGTGCTGTTGGTAGTGCCTTCCTCGATCCGGCGGATGCGGGAGCTGCCGGAGGAGGCGGCTTGACGCTTCCTTCCCTGGGGCAGCTTCCGCATCCGCCGAACCTGCCTGGATCAGGCCGGCGCGAGGTCTGCCGCAAGGTCGTGCAGAGCGCTCGCGTACGCGTCCACGGCTTGCTCGGTGTGCGTCACCGAAAGGGTCCACTCCTGGTCGCGGTTCGGTGCCGTGAAGACCCCGCGGTTGAAGCAGTACAGCCAGAACAGCCGGCTCAGGTCGGTGTCCCGGTTGGCTTGGAAGCTGCGGTAGTCGGTCACCTTCTCCGCGGCGAAAGTGACGCAGCCCTTCGCTCCCAGCCCCAACGAATACCCCGGCAAGCCGAACTCGTCGAGGACCTTGTTGCAGGCTCCGATTAGGCGGTCGTTGAGCCGTTCGACATGCCGGTACGCGTCGGGGGTCAGCACGTCCGTCAGGCTGGACCGCGCCGCGGCCATGCCGAGTGGATTTCCGTTGTACGTCCCGACCTGATAGACGCTCCCGTCCTTCACCACGGACATGACGTCTTCGCTGCCGCCGACCGCGCCGAGCGGGAAACCGCCACCCAGTGTCTTCGCCAGGGTCACCATGTCCGGCCGAACCCCGAACCGTTCCACGGCGCCACCGGCCGCCAAGGTGAGGCCGGTCTTCACTTCGTCGAAGATCAGGATGACGCCGTGGCGTTCGGTGATTTCCCGTACCGCTTCGAGATAGCCAGGCTCGGGGAGGATTAGCCGCATGTTCATGGGGGAGGCCTCCATGATCACGCAGGCTGGCTTGCTCCCCTCCTTGGTCGGCTTTTCGATCCTGTGTTCCATCGATCGAGCGTCGTTGTACGGCACGGCGAAGGTAAGATCGACGGTACTCCGGGGAATGCCGGCGCCGTAGGGAACCGAAACGAGAGCGTCGGGCTCGCCGATTTCTTCGTATTCCCCCGCGATAGAGACCATCACCGAATCATGATGACCGTGGTAGGAGCCGAAGATCTTCATGACCGGTTCCCGGCCAGTGTAGGCGCGAGCGATCCTGATCGCATCCATCGTCGCTTCGGAGCCGGAGTTAGTGTACCGCCACTGCGGGATCTGCCACCGGCGTTTGAGTTCCTCGGCCACGACGACAGAATCCTCGGTAGGCGCCGCGAAATGGGTCCCCTTCTCGTAACGCTCCCGTATCGCAGCACCGATCACCGGGTGCGCATGCCCCTGGATCATCGAGCCGAATCCGTTGTGGAAGTCCCACAGGGCGTTGCCATCGACATCCCAGGCCTTCGGGCCTTTCCCGCGATCGAGATATATGGGCCACGGGGCGCGAAACTGATAAGATGAGGAGGCTCCTCCGGAAAGTGATTACGTAGCGCGGTCGAGCATTTTCGCCGATTCGGTGGTCCGGCGCCTGGTTTCTTCGTCTTCCCGATCGAGAAGGTCCAGTGGTCGATTGCGGTCTATTCGAGCCGTCGTCTGAGTCACGATAGTAGCGCCCTTCGGTCACCGGTTTACCACAAGCTAACAGGGCTCAAGCGTGGTGAACCAGTGTGCAACTGTGGAACGGTTTTCAGCGACGCTCCAGCGGTGGCCCGCGGCTGCGGAGCGCGACGTGGTCGGGGATACTGACTCGTATGCACCGTGACTTTTTCGGATGGCCGGAGGCGGCCTTCGACGTGCTCCTGCGGCTCGAAGGCGATCCTTCGACGGCGGCGCGAGAGTCGCTGCGGAAGGACCGTGAGCGGTTGGTCCGGCAGCCGATGGTCGCGCTCATGGACGCGCTCGCCTTCCGCTCCGAATTGTTCGAGGATCACTCGGTCTCGGGTTTTCGCAGTACGCCATGGTGGTGGCAACATCAGTGCGCGGTCGTGCGCCTCGCCAAGAACGTGGAGATCGGGCTGCGCTTCGACCTCGATGGTCTACGCCTGCAGGGAGCCTGGTGGTATGCGACCCCGGGACAGGTGGAGCGCTACCGGGCCTCTGTGGCAGACGAAGCGTCTGGCTCCGTTCTCGCGAACGGTGTCGGGGAACTGGTGGACGGCGGCTACGAGATCACCGGCGAAAAACTCAAGCGAGTCCCCCAGGGCTTCTCGGCTGACCACCCGCGGGCAGAGCTCCTGCGCCACCGGTCGTTGCTGGCGGTCAGGGAACTCGGCTGTGACGACTGGTTGCATTCCGCTGAGGCGTTGAACCGGGTATGGCTCGCGTGCCGGGAGTTGGAACCCGTGCTTTTCTGGCTGGCGAAACATGTTGCCCCGCCCGGCGCGGAGGACCGCTGACCGCTTGCCAGAGCGATCATGGCAAGTCTGGCGTCACAAAGACTCTCGACCTGCCTCAAGTCCCTTGTGCGTGCTGGAACTGGGGGAAGAGCTGTGTCGGCGTGGACGAGGTCGGCGTCGGCGGGGCTGGGGGTCTGCTCGCCCGGGGTGTGGAGGCGGGACGGGGGTCGTCAAGCGGTGCGGGCAGGAGGATCAGGTGGATCTGCCGGTCGCGCGTTGTCAATGTTGTCGGGTGCGTTGCTGTCGTGGCTGACCGGTTCCCGTGGCGGCGGGTGATGGTGGTGTGCGATCTGTCCGGGAGGGGCTGGTCACAGTGATCGCGGTGCCGATGGCGCCGTTGCCGCTGCCGGCGGTGGTGCTGGTGCAGCTGGCGGAGGCACCGTTCTCGGCGGCGCAGGGTGCGGTGATGCCGTCGCGATCATCCACTGCATCACGGCCATCAAGCACGTCCGCGAATTCTTGGGCAGCCAGTCGGACAGTCTGCTCGAGGCCACGCGGCGCGCCGGTGCGTGTTCGTCGCCCTCGCGCTGCTGTGGTGGCCACCGACCGCCTTCCTCATGATCATCCCGATGCTGGCCCTGCGCCAGTGTGTTCTGCTCGACCAGCTGCGCCCGGACGCTCGGATCGATCACCGCACCGGCCTATTGCACGCCGTCGCCTGGCAAGAGCAAGCCAAAGCGGAACTCGCCCGCGTCCGCGCGGAACACGCGCGGGTCGCGATCCTGATGATCGATCTCGACTGGTTCAAGACCATCAACGACACCCACGGTCACCTCGTCGGCGACGAAGCCCTGCTCAAAGTCGCGAAAGTGCTCACCACCTAGTACGGCGAGGCGACAGCGCCGGCCACTACGGCGGCGAAGAGTTCGCCGTGCTGCTGCCCGGGGTCGATGAAGCCGAAGCCCGCGACATCGCCGAACGCATCCGCACCCGGATCCACGCCTTGCACCTCAGGGACCCCAGCGACCAACCTGTGCCCCTCACCGCCACCATCGGCGGCGCCGTATACCTCGATATCCCCGAACACAGCATCGAAGGACTGCTCCGCGCCGCCGATGCCGCCCTCTATGCCGGCAAGACCGCCGGACGCAACCGAGTCGCTCTCGCCGCGCCTTAAGGCCGCATCGGCGCCAGCCCGTCACCGCCGCACAGTCCGGTCACCAGCTAGTTCTGCTCGGAAGAGCGCATTCAGTCGGGGATGGGCAGGTTGGCTAGCGTTTGAAGACTCGGATTCGGGATGGAACCGGGACAGAGGAGCGAGTCGGCTCTCATTAGGGGGAGGGTGGGCGCCGGACCCCCGGTCCCACCGTAGCCGGATTGCCAGGCCGAACAGGTCCGTTGACCTGTTTTGCTCACTTGGCTGTGAGTGATCGGTTACGGTGAAAGAGCGAGCAGACCCCGGTCAGGTCGGCTCGAGAACCGGTGCGCAGCTCGGTGGCTGATGCGAACGCACGAAACCGGCTCACCTCGTTCCCGTCGCGGCGACGTAGCCATGCCTCCCACCAGAACAGCTGCCCTGGCGCCGGGAACTCAGCCGGCGGATCGGTCCACAACGCCGCGATCGACGCCGTCCGCGCGGCCCGGACACGATCCACGAGATCCCGGTTGCGGGGCTTCGCGGCATCCGCGGTTTCGACGTATTGCGTGATCCGGTCCAGGAAGTGGGTGAGCTTGCCTTGCGGGACGAACACGGTGGCCCGTTCCACGGTGACGCCGTCGCCGAGATCGACCTCCTGCACCGCACGCAGCTCCGGATGGAGGGTGCCTTGTCGGGGATCGAGTTTCTCCAGCGCGAGCTGCACCCCCGGGGAAGCTCTCGAAGCTGACGTAGGCGCCGTCGATCGCGCCCTCGACCTGCACCTCACGCTGACGCCGGCGCACTTCGGCGTCAGCATCGACCTGGCGCAGGGCGTCGTACAACTGCTCGCCGTGTTGGCGCCGGTCCGCCGGCACGGGTGTGGCTGGGCCGTTGATTGCACGCGGTGGCGGTGAGTAGTCAGCGGCCTGCGCCGGGACCGGGATGAACAGGTGCGGGCGATCGCGAGGTTCGGGCATGATTTTCCGCGGGTCAGCCGAGCAGGTGCCGGTGCCGCTCCTGCAGCGCCGCGCAAATGCTCGTCGTGGTGACACGTCCGTCGTCGGTCAGGATCGCTTCCTTGGCCGCCAGATCCGCGGCGATGGTGATCTCGCCGTGGCTGAGGCCGTCGGCAGCAGCGTCGACCTTCGACCAGCTCAGCTGGTCGGTGGGGACGTTGGCCAAGCGGGTCCGGATCACGTCGCGCACGACCTCGCCGGCGGGCAGCGGATAGTCGTTCACGGCGTCGAACCGGCGGAACATCGCTCGGTCCAGTAGTTGCGGGTGGTTGCTCGTGGCCACCAGCAGGCTGTCCGAGGTGTCGACTGCAAGGAACTGCAGGAACGAGTTCAGCACCCGTCGGATCTCGCCCACGTCGTTGCCGGCGGCGCGGTCACCCGCGAGGGCGTCGACCTCGTCGAACAGGTAGACGCCGCGGGTCTGCGACAACGCGTCGAAAATCAGCCGTAGCTTCGCGGCCGTCTCTCCCATGAACTTGGTGATGAGCCCGTCGAGCCGGATCATGAAAAGGGGAAGCCGCAGCTCGTCGGCCAGTACATGTGCCGACATGGTCTTTCCGGTTCCCGGTGGGCCGGTGAGCAGCAATCGCCGCAGACGTTGGAAGCCCGTGCGACCTCAGGCGGTCGCTTTGGCGTTGCTCCAACAGCACGCGTTCGAGGCGTTGCCGGACACCCTCGTCCAGCGCCAGGTCAGTGAGGAGGTTCTGCGGGTAGGTGACCGTCAGCAACTGCGCCAGTTCGCCGCGCGGCTGGACCACCGGGACCGGACGCGCCGCCGTCGCGTTGCGGCCTTGCTGGATCCGCAGAGCGTCGACAAGGTCTCGCAGATCCTGGGCGAACCGGTTCTGTCCTTGCCGCGCCGCACCGGCGGCGACCTGTAGAGCTACCGAGTAGAAGCGGGTGTCGTCGCCTTCCGCATGGCTTTTACCTGGTCAGCCGTGGCCACGACCGCACCTCCCTCCGCGAGTAAGCACTGTATTCGACCATAGCGCTCCCGGCAGACGGTGCAGCCCAGTAGACGTCCCAATGCGTGGCTGGTTCATCACCAGATCAGCAGAGCCGTCAGCGGCGATCCGGGTGCTGCAGGAATGCAGGCCTGTGTCACGCGGCAGGGGCGGCGCTTGCTCCGAGACTCTGGCGGTATTCCATGGCTTCGGGGTCGTCGCGGTAGTCCAGGAGATTGCCGGTGAGGTTGACCAGCAGAGTTTTGACCTCTGCCGGGTGGCGCGGAAGTACTCCCGGCGCCGGTTGACCCGGTTGAGACGTCGGTCCTCGAGCTGGGCGTGCAGCTGGTGCTCGATGCCGACGGCGTCGGAAGAGAAGAACAAGGCATGCACGTCGAAGCGGAACGGCACGGAGGCGGAGCCGAGCTCGCGTACCCGCTCCATCGGTTCGAGGCGGCGGGTCATGCCGATCTTCACGACGCCAGGCCCGAACGAGCCGATGTTGCTGATCACGTAGACGTAGCCGGCGCGAATGTTCGCCTCGCGCTGCTCGATGCCGTCGAGGGCGGCTGTGATGTCGGCCAGCTTGGCCTCGAGGTCGGCGATGCCCTGCAGATCGCCGCTGTCGCGGAGGGCGGCGATGGCGTTGACGTAGTGATTTTGCTCCTTGAGCAGCCGCTCGTGCTCACGGCGATACTCGGCCAGGGCTTTCGCTTCCTCGCGCAGCGCGGCGCGGTGCTCACGCTCTTCCTCCTTCTCTTGTTGCTTTTTCGCCAGGTAGTCGGCGGTCAGTTCGAGCTCCCTGAGCCGGGTCTGGTGGTAGGCGGGGCTGATCCGGATCGAGGCCATGGCACCGAGTTTCTCGATGGTGCGGACCGCGGTCTCCAGGCGTTTGATCGCCGATGGGAGGTTGCCGGCTTTGAGCACGCGGACACAATTCTCCGCTTCGGCGTTGTAGGCGCGCAGCATCAGCTTCGACAGGTCGCCGACGAACTTGCGGCCCTTGGCCACGGAGTTGTTGTACTGGAACGTGTCGGAGGACTCGACGGCGGTCTTCGCCTTGGTCATGTCCTTCACCACGGTCTTGAGCCGGTCGAGCTCAGCCTTGTATGCCTCGGCGTCGGCGAGCACGTGCCGGTATTGGTAGATGCCGACTTGCTGTAGCAGCCGGGCGTCGTCGGTCTCGACCACTTCGGCGCGTAGCCCGGCCAGCTGTGTCTGGAACCGGGCGAGGTCGCTGGTCATAGCCGCGGTTTCCTGCCGGTAGCGGTCCTGCTCGGTTTGCAGCTGCTGGGTCAGCGCGGTGATCTCCTGCTGCCGCTGGACTGCGTCGAGAGCGCCCAGACGCTGCAGTTCTAGGCGCAGCGCAGCGTTTTCCCGCAGCGCCGCGTCGAGTTCTTCCTGCCGTTTGCGACCACCGAACACCCGCGTCTCCCCTCGTCGGTTCCGGACCTGGCGAAGATGGTTCTCTCCGTCGCCGCGTTGCACCCTCCGCGCCGCCCAGTGCCCGAAAGCGTTGATCTTGTTCTCTGGATCTGGAGTCTGCCCGGCCGAGAGCCGGCAGAGGTACCGCCGCACAGGCGTTGGACGGCCCCTCACCCGCGACGGTTGGCCATGGCGTCGGCATCTCGGTAGGGCCTGGCCGGGGTTGCGTGGTCGGGCTCCACGGGTGTCCAGTCGCTGGCATAGACGATCGAGTGGAGTGGTCGGGAATCGAGGACGAGCATGTCGACGCGTGGAGTATTCAAGAGGTGTGGGTGCCGGAAACCGGGAAGCAGTGGGGAGCGGAGTGTCCTCGCCTGGATGAGCAAGGGCACGGATCGTGGTGGTTCACGGCTGAGGGGCCCGTCACGGATGACGGTGCGCGTTCGCGGGTGCGTCGTGGCGGGTATGCGACCGAGGAAGCGGCGGGTGAGGCGCGGAATCGCACGTTGGCGGCGGCGAAGGGAATCGGGTTGACGACCGGTCAATGGCTGGATCGTTGGCTTGCGGGCAGTCGACTGCGGCCGAGTACAGTGCGTGCTTACCGAGGGCATGTGGTGGGCTATTTGAAGCCGCGGCTGGGGGATGTGCCGGTGGCGGCGCTGAGTATTGCCGACGTCCAAACAGCCTTCACCGCGATAGCCGGTGAGGCAGGGATTGGCGGCAGGCGGCTTGCTCCGGCATCGGTGGCCCGCATCCGTTCGACGCTGAGTTCAGCATTGACCACCGCCGTCCGAAAGCAGGTTATTGCGCACAATCCGGCCAGAGGAAGGGAGATCGAGCTTCCGAAGGCGCGCAAGCCGCGGCCTCTGGTGTGGACTGATGCGCGCGTGGCGCATTGGCGTGAGACTGGCCATACGCCTGGGCCGGTGTGCGTGTGGACCCGGGAGCAAACTGTTGAGTTTCTGCGTGCCATTGCTGGGGAGAAGCGCTATCTCTATTACCACTTGATTGCGGTGACGGGTTTGCGTCGTGCTGAGGCGGCGGCGTTACGCGAGACCGATGTGGATCTTCGTGGCAGCGAGGTGTTTGTGGCGCCGCGACCAGGTCGGCAGGCGAACGACGACGGCGAGCTCAAGAGTCCGACCAGTGCTCGGACGTTGGCGCTCGACCACGTTACCGTCGGTTTGCTCAGGCGCTACATCGCTGTCCGTGGTGACGTTCCCTCCGCCGAGGACGGGAACCGCTACTTGTTCAGCGCTCCGGACGGGGGGCCTCGTGGGCTGAGTTTGTTCTCGCACGAGTTCAAAGAGTTACTTTATGGATGCACGAGTCTTCCGCCGATCCGGCTGCATGACCTCCGGCACGGCGCTGCGTCGCTGGCCTTGGCTGCGGGCAACGACCTCAAGGACATCCAGGAGATGCTCGGGCACGCCTCACTGTCTTTCACGGCCGACTACTACGTCTCGGTCTATCCCAGCCGGAGGCACGGTACGGCCGAACGGATCGGAAGCTTCTTGTTCGCCACGAAACCCAACCGGCTCGGCCGGGCCAGTCGCCAGGTCCGCTGCTGCCGGCGTCTAGCCGGGACGTCCCGTGCCCGCCACACAACCAGCGCCGAGGGTCGGCAACGGATCACAAATCCGCGGGAAAAACCGGGAATCACTAGTTGACTGCCGGTTTGACCAGCGAAAACGCTGAAATACCGTCGTATCGGTGTCTCCGATTGGGCTCGGTTGCTCAAGCCGTGCTCACTGGCTCTACGCGCAGTGCCGGTTCGGACACACCTCAGGGCACATAACGTCACGGCGTGCCAGCGGTCGGCCGCGGCAATTGGCCACGTGCTGCCGATTGCCGCGACCTATTGTCATCAGGCTGTCTACCTGCAAAAACAGGCCTAGTGGCACGGCGCCGGGTGGCGCTGGGAAATCGTCCGGGCCGCGGTCGATTTGTCACGGCTCGGACGCGGAGATCTCAACCCGGTCACGCTGCTGGACACACGTGACCCGCGGACTTCTCCGATGATCATCAAATCCAACGTTCCCGCAGGTCAACCCGCTAAAGTGAGTGGGCCGCCAGGGGCTCGAACCCTGGACCCGAGGATTAAAAGTCCTCTGCTCTACCAGCTGAGCTAGCGGCCCTCGTGTGCAGCTTACCGGCTGGGTTCTTGCTTGGTGCGTGGTGGTCGGGTGAGGTGTCGGGGTGGGGGCGTGTTCGGGGTGTCGGTAGTGATAATCGTTGCTGGGTGTCCTGGGATGTGTGGGTGTGGCACAGAAGCAGCACTGGTTTGTGCGTGCTGTGGGGGTTCGTTGGGGTCGTGTGGGGGTTCAGGGTGGGGTCATGGTTGCAGAGGTTGTGTTCGCGCCTGGATGTGGAGATGGCGGGGGATTGCGGGCTTGGTGTGCTGGTTGGCTCGTTGACTGGGTTTCCGGTCTTGCTGCTGTTCGGCCTCGGAAGGGCGGGACGGTGGCCGTACCAGGGGGCCTTCATCGTCGGCGGTACTACGGATCTGTGGATGGTGGGGTCGGTGTGGGCTCCGGCTCGCCGGCTGGGCGATTTCGGGGTGGCGGTGAGTATCGCGCCGAGCGAGCATGGTCTGGCCGCTGGCCGCTGGCCGCTGGCCGCTGGCCGCTGGCCGCTGGCCGTGTCGGTCGGGGGTATCGGCGTGTGGGCCTGTGTGCTGGCGTGCCGGGCACCAGCTTGGCGACGGTGGCACCGCCGCTGCGTTGCCAGTTGTTGGTCGTGAGCTGGACGTACCCTCCTGGCCTCGCGTGATCGCCCTCCAGGGCAGGGCGCCGGGTGCGGCGCCGTTGCCCTCGCTGGAGGAGTTGGCGGAGCAGGTGCGGTCGCAGCTTCGGTTGCCGAGTCCGGTGATCGTGTCGAGTCCGGCGGGGACGCAGCTGGTGGGGCTGCCGACCTGGCTGTGGCTGGACCGCGCGGTGTGGCAGCCGCAGTCGGCGACGGCGTCCGTGTCGGCGATATCGGTGACCGCTACCGCGACCCGGTCTCAGCGGCTTGGGCGATGGGTGATGGCAGCACCGTGACCTGCATCGGGCCCGGCACCCCATTCCCCGTTCATGGTGATCCGCAGGCGGCCTCGCCCGATTGCGGCCACACCTACCAACGATCCCCGGGCGAGCGGTTCCTGGCCACGGCGACGGTGTCGTGGCGGATCACCTGGGCTGGTGCCGGGGCCTCGGGCGCCTTCCCGGACATGACCACCAGCGCCGCGGCGTCCTTCCGGGTCGCCGAGGCCCAAGCGCTGGGCACCGGATAGGCCGGACTGCCCTTTCCCAACTGAATCCGTTTTCGTTTTTCCGGACCGCGTGTTCGCGCCGGCATTTCTTGCCGGATGAATACGTGCTGCGGGCGAGCTATTTCTGGAGGGCTTCTCGTGACCAGCACAGGCACTCCCGCACGCGACCGGTGAACCCCGGCAGGTGTCGTGGCTGGACCGTTCCGGCTCTCCCTCGCCGTCGGCTCCGGGCCGCGGGCGACGTCGCCGCGGACCTGGCGTCCGAGTCCAGGCGTGCCGCGGCCGAGGTCCTGGATCGATACGGCCGGGTCGATGTCCTGGTCCACTGCGCCGGCGGGCCGTTCACGCGGTCAATGTGGAGGCCTCGTTATTACTGCGAAGGCATTCGCGCCGGGGATGGCGGTACGGCGGTTCGGCCGCATCGTGTTCGTCGCTTCCGACACGCTGTGGTCCCCGCCCGGTGGCGAGTTCCTGCCTTACGTCGGGAGTAAGGGCGCGATGCTGGGCGTCGTCCGCACGCTGGTCGTGGACCTGGGCACCGGCGGAATCGCCGTGACCGCGGTGCCGCCGGGTCTCACCGACATGCCGATCGCGCGAAGTGTCAACGATGCTGGTCAGATCGAAGCGGTTGTCGCCACCCAAGCAATGAAGCCGGACGACGCAGCTCACGCCGTCGCTTTCCTCGCTTCTGACGGCACGGAAGCGCGTCCTGGTCGTCGACGGCGGCTCCACCATGCGGTGGACCCCGGTGCCGCCTTGCGGCGCACTGCGTGGTGATCAGCGGTTCCGGCAGGTTCCCGGGATCTGTGGTTAGCGCCGGGACTGGCTCGCGTCGCCTGTCGCTCGCAATCCCGTGCCACCACAGGAAAAGAGCTCTCTGAGTTCAGGCTGCCCGGTTCGCGGCCGGCCGTTCCCGTCTTTGCGGTTGCCTCTTGCCTGGCCGGCACATGCGTGCGATGCTACATATCGCGAACAGGCTGTTCGTATAACGAACTCGCTCGGCTTCGAACTCACCACCGGAGAGCGCGTATGTTCCAGAAGTTGCTGAGGTCCCCAGGCCCGCCCGTGATCGGGACGTTCGTCAAGATCCCCGCGTTGGAGATCGCCGAGATCATCGGTGGTGCGGGCTTCGACTTCGTCGTGATCGACACCGAACACGCCCTGCTTTCGGTCCGCGACGTCTACTCGCTGATCGTCGTGTACTCCCGGATGGGCGTGGCCCCGCTGGTCCGGATCACCGACCACGGCTACGGCGACGCCCAGCGTTACCTCGACGCGGGCGCGGCAGGCATCCTCGTACCGCACGTTTCCGATGCCACGCAGGCGAAGACGGTCATGCGGCAGTTCCTGTTCCCGCCCGAGGGCAGCCGCGGGATGGGCTACGCGGCACGCGCCGCACAGTGGGGCGCCCTCGAAGGCGGTGTGGCCGAGTACGTGCGCGCCGGCCAGGAAGACGTCGCCCGCATCGCGATGATCGAGGAGCAGGGGGCGGTCGAGGACATCGAGGGCATCCTGGCCGCGCCGGGGCTCGACGCCGTGTTCATCGGGCCTGGCGACCTGTCGCTCAGCATGGGCGTGCCCGGTGGTTCGCCCGCCGTGCACGATGCCGTCACCGGGGCGATCGAAGCCGCGGTCCGCGCCGGTGTTCCGGTCGGCACCGTGGTGGCAGGCGAGGACCAGATCCGGTTGCGGGCCGAGCAGGGCTGCCGGTTCATCCTGGTCGGCAACGACACCGGCATGATCTCCGGTGCCGCGCGCCGCGCGCTGGCCCAAGCGCGGCAGGCCGGTGCCCGGCCGGTGAGCGTGCCGTGATCGACAAGGTGCGCTCCGGCGCGGTGGCCGCGCTCACGGACGTCCACAGTGGAGCTTCGATTGCGATCGGCGGGTTCGGCCAGACCGGGGTGCCGGTCGACCTGATCGACGCACTCTGCGAGCGGGACGTGCGGCAGTTGCACATCATCGCCAACAACGGCGGCCAGGGCCTGTCCGGTGAGCGCGGCATCGGACGGCTGCTCGCCGAGAACCGGGTCGCCCGGTTTTCCTGCTCCTTCCCGGTGAACCCGGCCTTCTTCCGGCGGTACTTCGACGGCGAGGTCGAGATCGAGCTGGTGCCGCAGGGCACGCTCGCCGAGCGGCTGCGGGCGGGGGGTTCGGGCATCGGCGGCTTCTACACCCCCACCGCGGCCGGCACCATCCTCGCCGACGGTGGGTTCGTGATGCGCCACGACGCCTCCGGTGCGCCGGCCCAAACCCTGCCGACGAAGGAGAAACGGGTCATCGACGGCCGTACCTACGTGCTCGAATCCCCGCTGCGGCCCGATTTCGCGTTGGTCAAAGCCCACCGGGCGGACCGGTACGGCAACCTCCGGTTCCGGCTCGGCGCCCGCAACTTCAACCCGCTGGCCGCGATGGCCGCGGGGACGACCGTCGTGCAGGCCGACCTGCTCGAGCGCGCCGGATCCCTGCCGCCCGACGACATCCACCTGCCGGGTGTGTTCGTCGACCACCTGGTGGCGACCGAACCGGAGGTTGCGAGGTGACCACTGTCCTGCCGCCCGCCGGGCTGAGCCGGGCGCAGCTCGCCCGGCGCGTGGCCGACGACCTGCGCGACGGCTGGTGCGTGAACGTCGGCATCGGCGCACCGCTGCAGTTGCCGGCACAGGCCACGCCCGGCAAGGAAATCATCTACCACTGCGAACACGGACTGCTCGGCGTCGGCCCGCCGCCCGAAGGCGAGCCGGACCCGGACATCACCGACGCCGGCAAGAACCCCGTCACCCTGCTCGAGGGAGCGGCGGCGTTCGATTCGTCCCTGTCCTTCGCCATCGCCAGGGGCGGCCGGCTGGACCTGTGCGTGCTCGGCGCGCTGCAGGTCGCCGAGAACGGCGATCTGGCGAACTGGCTGGTCCCCGGCGGCAATCCGGGGGTGGGCGGCGCGATGGATCTGGCCGTGGGCGCGCGCCGACTCTGGGTCATGATGACGCACCTCGACAAGCAGGGAAACGCCAAGCTGCGCAAGCACTGCACGTTCCCGCTCACCGGGGCCGAGGTGGTCGACCGCGTCTACACGGACCTGGCTGTGTTCGAGTTCGCCGGCGGGGTGCTGACCCTGCGCGAATGCGCCCCCGCCGTCACCCCGGACCAGCTCGCCACGCTGACCGAAGCCACTTTCACCGTCGATCTGTGGACCCGAGGAGAACTCGAATGACCAGACAGGTGTCCGCGCGGATAGCCGGGGCCTTCGAACATCCGCAGCGCAAGATCCCCGGCAAGACCGTGCCCCAGGTGGTCGCCGAGGTCGCCTACGGCGCACTCGCCGACGCCGGGCTGGGACTGGCCGATGTGGACGGTTTCTTCTGCGCCGAAGTCCCCGGCCTCGGCTCGATCGGGATGGCCGACTACCTCGGGCTGACCGATCTGTCCTATGTGGACGTGACCGAAGGCGGCGGCGCGTCCTACGTGATGCACGCCGGGCACGCAGTGGCGGCGGTGGCGGCGGGCAAGTGCCGGGTGGCGCTGGTCGCGATGGCCGGGCTGCCGTTGTCGGCGGGCCGCTCGGGCGGCGCCGAGCGCGGTCCGGAGCATCCTTACGAGTCGCACTACGGCGTCACCGTCCCGGCCGGGTACGCATTGGCGGCGCAGCGGCACATGTACGAGTACGGCACCACCTCCGAGCAGCTCGCGGAGGTCAAGGTCGCGGCCGCGCACCACGCGCAGTACAACCCGAACGCGGTGCTGCGCAAGCCCGTCACGATCGCCGACGTGGTCGGCTCGCCGCTGATCTCCGACCCGCTGCACCGGCTGGACTGCTGCGTCACCACCGACGGCGGCGGTGCGCTGGTGATCGTCGCCGAGGACGTCGCCCGCACGCTGCCCGGCCGCACGGTCAAGATCCTCGGCCATGGGGAGACCATCAAGCACAGCGCGGCCGGCGGGATCGACCTGACCTACACCGGTGCCGCGATCTCCGGCCCGCGCGCGTTCGCCGAGGCGGGCCTGACCCCGCGTGACGTCGATTACCTGTCCTGCTACGACTCGTTCACCATCACCGTGCTGATGAGCCTGGAGGACCTCGGCTTCTGCGAGAAGGGCAAGGGCGGGGCGTTCGTCACCGACGGCACACTGCGCGGGCCGGACGGATTGCTGCCGTTCAACACCGACGGCGGTGGCCTGTGCAACAACCACCCGGACTTCCGCGGCGGCATGGTCCGCACGATCGAGGCGGTCCGCCAGCTCCGCGGCGAGGCCGCGCCGGAGGTCCAGGTGCCGGGCTGCCGGATCGGGCTGGTCCAGGCGCACGGCGGCAGCCTCGGCTTCCGCACCGCCGCGGCGACCATGCTGCTCGGAACGGAGGACGCATGAGCGTCGAAGACCCGGTACTCACCCGCTTTCAGGAAGGGCTGGCCGCGGGCAGGCTGGACCTGCCGCGCTGCACCGGCTGTGCGGCGCTGATCTGGTACCCCCGGGCCCGCTGCCCGCACTGCATGTCGGAAAACCTCGGCTGGGAAGCACTTTCCGGCACCGGCACCGTGTACTCCTACACGGTCAACCGGCGCGGTCAGGGAAAGTACGCCGGAGCGGATCCGTTCGTGATCGCCTACGTCCAGCTGACCGAGGGCCCCCGTGTGCTGTCCCATGTGGACATCGAGGGGACTCCGTGGATCGGCCTGCCCGTCCGGTTCGTCCACGGACTGGACGAGGACGGAGAGCTACAGCTGAGGTTCGAGCGAGACCCGCACGCGAAGGAGATCCGATGACCTACGCCAAGGACGACCTCCGGTCGGCGCTGACCACGACCAGCGCCCCGGCCCCGCGCGCCACCGGGCCGGCCGCCGCGCCGGAGTTCCTCGACTTCTCCATCACCGCACCCGACGTGGTCACGCCGGGTGGCAGCAGGCAGTGGATCGTACGGGGCCAGAACTTCGTGCTCATCCACACCGAACCCGTGCCCGGCGACCTGATCTTCTCGGGCGAGCTGGCTTCCGAGCAGGTCGTGCTGGTGATCGACGAGAGCAGCGGCATCCGCGGCTCTTCGCCGGATTCGGCCGACGCACACACCGTGAACGGGCCCGCCCTCGTGGTCGTCCCGCCCGGCGCCAGCGAGCTCGTCAGCACCGGCAGCGGCCAGATCACCCAGCTGATCCAGTCCGACGAGCTCGACTGGGCCGCCCGTGCGTCCAATGCGGGCAGTTACGCCCAGCCGCATCCCCACGTCGCACCGCTGCAACCCTGGCCAGAGCCGGTCGGCGGGTACCGCTGGCGCACCTACCGGATGGCCGACGTGCCCGACGACCCGAAACGCTTCGGCCGCATCTTCCGCACCCGTGCGTTCATGGTCAACTTCATCCGGCCGAACAACGGGCCGCGCAACCCGCACAAGCTGTCCCCGCACTTCCACGACGATTTCGAGCAGTGCAGCCTGATCGTCGCCGGCACGTACGTGCACCACATCCAGACGCCGTGGGGCACCGACGCCGACCAGTGGCGGCCCGAGGACCACGCCCGCGTCGGCAGCCCGTCGGCGACCGTCATCCCGCCGCCGACGGTGCACACCTCCCAGGCCATCGGGTCCGGCGTCAACCACCTGATCGACATCTTCTCCGGTCCCCGCCACGATTTCTCCGCCCAGCCCGGTTGGGTGCTCAACGCAGACGAATACCCGGCACCACGCGATTGACCCCCTGCTGTGTCTGACCTTCAGTGTCGAAGGGAACGTCCATGTCCTCCACCACCGGCGAAGTCCCGGCCACTTCGCTCGATCCCGTCTTCCGGGTGCGCAGACGCCGGGCGATCACCAGCGCCTGGGCCGGCTTCGCCATCGACTCCTATTCCATCTACGTGGCGTCGACCTCGCTGCTGCCCGCGATGGCCTACTTCCAGGCCGACCTGTCCACCGCGCAGCTGTCGGTGTTCGTCGGCATGACCTTCGCCGCGACCCTGCTCGGCAGGCCGGTCGGCGCGCTGCTGTTCGGCCACTTCGCCGACCGGATCGGCCGGCGCAGGGTCGGCTCCATCACCATCTACGGCTTCGGTGCGATCTCCTTGCTGATCGCCGTGCTGCCGGGCGCCGAGCAGGTCGGCGCCGGGCTCGCCAGCGCACTGCTGATCGGGCTGCGGTTGGTGGAGGGCATCTTCCTCGGCGGCGAGTACACCGCCGCCACGCCGATGGCCATGGAATACGCCACGCCCGGCCGCCGCGGGTTCACCGGTGCGCTGATCCAGTGCTCGGCCAGCGGGGGCCCGTTCGTCGTCGCCGTGCTCACCTCGCTGGTGCTGCTGTTCTCCCCGAACGCAGGGCTGCACTCGCCGTACGTCCAGTGGGGCTGGCGGATCCCGTTCCTGATCGGCGCCGTGCTGGCCGCGTTCGTGGCCTGGTTCCTGCGGCGCCGGGTCGAGGACTCCGATACGTGGAAGGAGACGACCAGGGCCAAGTCCCCGCTGCGGGCGATGCTCAAGGGGGCTTCCGGACGTGCGTTCGTCCAGTCCTACATCATCATGACCGGCGTCTTCTTCGCGGTGAACATGCTCGGCAGCGTCATGCCCCAGTTGTTGCTGGCCAACAAGGGTTACACGGCTTCCGACCTGGCGCACACCCAGCTGATCAACGCGTGGCCCGGCATCGCCACCTACCTGTTCTTCGGCTGGCTCAGCGATCGCATCGGCCGCAAACGCGCGCTGTATCTCGCCGCGACGATCGCCATCGTGGCGACTCCGATCACCTACACCTTGCTGGGCAACGGATCCGTGCACGGCTGGGGCAGCCTCACCCTGCTCGCCGCCCTGACCAACGTGTTCTCGCTCGGCGCGCTGGGCGTGCTGCCCGCCTACATCAACGAGCGCTTCGCCACGGCCGTCCGGTCCTCGGGCTGGGGTGTCGCCTACAGCACCGCCGTCATCATCCCGGCGTTCTTCTCCTACTACCAGCTGTGGCTTTCCCACCTCGTGCCCTTCGCCTACACCGCGGGGATCCTGGCCGCGCTCGGCGGGGTGCTCATCCTGTTCGCCGCCATGTCCGGTCCGGAGACCCGCGGGGCCGACCTGAACACCGTGGGCGGCAAGGTCGCGTCATGACACTTCCTCCGAAGGCCAGGTATGCAGCCGGACCGCAAGACCACGCGCACCGCCGTCGCCATCTTCGTCCTGCAGACCGCGGGCAGCGGGGTGGCGGTGTACGGCATCCCGATCTACATCGCGGCATTCCTGCGCTCGGGCACGGTGGCGCCGGCCGAGCTTTCCCTGGCGAGCACGGCGTTCTTCCTGGTGGGTGCGCTGTCCGGGCCCGCGTTCAGCGCGGTGGGCCAGCGTCGCCCGAACGCAGTCATGTCCGGTGCGGTACTCGGTGGCGCGGCGGCTCTCACGGCGATGGCCGTGCACCCCTCGGGCCCGGTCGTCGTCGGCTCGTTCGCGGTACTGGGCGCGATCTTCAACGGCGGGCTCGTCGTCGTGGGGACCACGGTGCTGGTCCGGGTCTTCGACGGCAGGCCGACCTCCGGGATGGCGCTGGCGACCTCCGGTTCGTCGGCGGGCGGCATCCTGGTCTCCCCGCTGCTGGCCCTGCTGCTCACCGCGCAGGCGGCCACGGGCCGATCGTTCCTGGTGGTGGCGACGGGATTCCTGGTGATCAGCGGGCTGGCGCTGCTGCTCGGCAGGCGGGCCGCCGCGTCGCCGGGCGTGGCAGGCACCCCGGCCGTCCCGGCGACGGCGGCGGGACGGCTGTCCGCGCACTGGCCGCTCGTCCTCGCGTTCAGCCTGGTCAGTGCCTCGCAGCTGGGGGCGACCTCCTACATCGTGGCGACCGCGCTCTCCCGGAACTTCACGGGCGCCAGCCTGGCCGTCTCGGTCGCCACCGCGACGGCGGTCGGCTCGCGGTGGCTCGGCAGCGCCGGGATCCGGCGCCTCGGCCTGAGCCGGTGGACGATGACCAGTTTCAGCGCTCAGGCGGCCGGGGTCGCACTGGTCGGGCTGGCGCCGGCCGGCTGGGTGCTGTTCCTCGGCGCCGCGCTGATCGGCCAGAGCCTCGGCAACACCATCCTGATCCGCTCGCAGGTCGTCGTGGACCTGTTCGGGATCGACGGCTTCGCCGGGAAGTTCGCCCGGTTCCAGACCTGGACCTCGCTGGGCTCCGCGGCCGGCCCGCTGGTACTGGGGCAGCTGTTCGCGCTGTCGCACGACTATCTGCTCGCCTATCTGGCGCTGTTCGTGCTCAACGTGGTGGCCGTGCCGTTCCTGCGGCCGTGGATGCGCCAGCTCCGGGCACAGCACGAGAGGAAGGCCGATGAACCCCAGCGCACCGACAGTCCCGCGCTATGAGGAACTGCTCCGCCGCACCGACGCCCCGCCCGGCTCGTCCTGGTACCTCTTCGGGCCCGACGACCAGCTCGGCACGCTGAACTTCCTGACGCCGGCCACGGCGCGCGACGGCGCGGCGCTGGTCCGCCGCGGCCGGGCGTTCAACCTGGACTACCCGCTGAACACGTTCGTGCCCAGTCTCGCCGGGACCCGTCCACCGACCGAACACCACATCTTCTCCAACAACTCCAACCACCGCGACGACTGGCTGGACTCGTTCTACCTCCAGTCGACGTCCCAAGTGGACGGACTGCGGCACATTCGCCATCCCCGGCACGGTTTCTACGGTGGTGTCGAGGACGCCGAGGTGGCGGTCGGCATGCCGGCCCTGGGCATCCAGCTGCTCGCCGAGAAGGGACTGGTCGGCCGGGGCATCCTGTTCGACGCCGTTCGTCACTTCGCCGAGCTCGGCGAGCCGCTGAAGCCGGACGCGCCCCGTGGCATCACCCCGGCCGACCTCGACGCGATGGCCGCACGCTTCGGTGTCGAAGTGCGTCCGGGCGACATCCTGCTGCTGCACACCGGGTTCGCCGAGCACTGGATTCACGCCACCCCGCAGCGCCGCTCGGCCCGCACCGGTGGTCCCGGACTGCACCAGTCCGAGGAGATGCTCGCCTGGCTGTGGGACCACCGGATCTCCATCGCGGCGGCGGACAACGGCGGCCTGGAGTCGTTCCCGGTCGACCCCGGCTCCGGCTGGGTCGATCCGGACGAGCCGCCACCCCCGCGCGGGCCCTCCCACAACGGGATGATGCACCGTCCGCTGATCGCCCTGCTCGGACTCATCATCGGCGAGCTGTGGAAGCTCGACGAGCTCGCCGAGGACTGTGCTGCCGACGGGGTCTACGAATTCCTGCTCACTGCCAAGCCGCTCAACCTGGCGGGCGGGGTCGGCTCCCCGCCCAACGCCATGGCCGTCAAGTAGCCGACCGCACGCAACCGAAAGATTGGACCCCCTCGTGACACAGACGATCAGTGAACTGTGGGACCCGGAACTGGACGCCGACCGGCAGCAGGCCGACCCGGAGGTCGACGAGCTGCTGCGCGGTGCGGTGGACCTGCACACCCACCCCGGGCCGAGCCCGTTCCCCCGCCGGATGTCCATTTTGGACGCGGCGACGGACGCGGCGACGGTCGGATTCCGGGCCCTGGTGGCGAAATCGCACCACCACAGCATGCAGACCGACATCCTGGCACTCGAACAGGCCGGGCTGCGCGAGACCGGGGTGAAGGTCTACGGCGGCGTCGCGCTCAACCGCACGGTCGGCGGGCTCAACCCGTACGCCGTCGAGCTGGCGCTGCGGATGGGCGGGCGGATCGTCTGGTTCCCGACCATCTCCTCGATCGCCCACCTGGAGTTCCACGCGCACAACCACAGCGGGTTCCCGGTCGCCGGGGTACCGCTGCGGCCGAACGAGCCGATCAGCGTGCTCGACGAGTCCGGCAAGCTGAACGCTGCCACGCGGGACATCCTCGACGTGATCGCCGCGGAATCGGCGATCCTGAACTGCGGGCACCTGCCCGCGGCGGAGATCGACGTGCTGATCCCGGGCGCGCTCGAAGCGGGCGTGACGCGGATCGTGGTCAGCCACCCCGAGTTCGTCCTCGGCGCCGAGCCGGAGCGGATCGGGCGGTGGGCCCGCCAAGGCGTGTTCGTGGAGCACTGTCTGGCGATGCTGACCGGCCGGGAGCCGAAGCCCGACCCGTTCGCGAAGATCGCCGAGTTCTACCGGGCGGCCGGGCCCGGCCAGACGATCTTCTCCTCCGACCTCGGGCAGAAGGGAAATCCGCTGCCCGTCACCGCCTACCGCCGGATGGTGCGCGTGCTGGTGGACGGGGGAGTCGCGCCCGAGGACATCAAGCAGATGACGGGTGGTAACGCGGGCGGGCTGCTGTCCGTCTGAGCCGGGCACCCTTGCTGGGTATAGTTCGGATCGGCGGAGCGAAACGAGGAGCGGACCAGTGGTGAACGGCGGCACCGGCGATATCCAGGCGGTGCACCGCGTCGCGGAGATCCTGCGGCTGTTCACGCTGACCAGCCCGCGGGTCACCGTCGCCGAAGCCGCCGCCACCATCGGCCTGAACCGCACGACGGTGCACCGCTACTTCAGTTCCCTGGTACTGGACGAAATCCTGGAGCGCGCACCGGACGACGCGACGACATACATGCCCGGACGCCTGCTGTTGCAGGTCGGTGCCGTCGCGCAGGGCCAGCGGCGGGTGCTCGACGTCGCCCCGCGGCACATGGGTGACCTCTCGGTCGGTACCGGGCTGACCGTGGTGCTGTCGCTGTGGGGCGCGTCCGGGCCGGTGGTGTCGCTGGTCTCGGAGACCGGCACCCACCCGATCCTGATCACCGTCCGGATCGGTTCGCTGCTCGGCTGGGACTCGGCGCAGACCCGGTTGTTCGTGGCCCTGTCGCGCAACGCCGACCGGGCCGAGCGGTACCTGGGCCGGCTGGCGGCCGACGAGCGAAAGCAGCTCGAAGGCCTGCTGCCGCCCTGCCGCTCGCGAGGGCTGAGCCGGACCCCGGTCCCACCGATAGACGGTGTGGTGCTGGCAGCGGCAGTCTTCGACGAGCACGACGTGGCGGCCACGGTGGCGCTGGTGGGCACCACGTCGTCGCTGCCGGCGAAGGCGCCCGCGATGGAGGACGCGCTGCTGCACACCGCCTCCGCGATCACCGCGGACCTGGGTGGCACCGACATCCGGGACCTCGTCCTCACCACCCCGACGGTCGAGGCGGACTAACGGGCGAGACCGCGTCGGTGCCGAAGGCCGGGTGAACACCTCAGGTAATCGATACGATCACGTAGAGTGCCGGCCTGTTCGCGGCGAGAACTGGCGGAGCGAGGAACGACGCGTCCTGCATAGTGGCGGCCAGTACTGCAACGACAGTTGGCGGTGTTGTGGTAGATCATCTTGGTGGTGGTCGATCTGGTGATGGGCCAGCTGTCTCGGGTGCATGAGCGGATCGGGGCCGGTTCGTGCGGTCGGTGAGATGTCGCCGGATGGGATGCCGCGGCTGCTGCGCTGGGCGGACTGGGACGTCGACGGCGTGCGCGACTACCTCGGCGAGCCGGGCGCCGGTGCGCACGTTCCGGCAACCGGTCCGGATGGACAATCCGGCCCTGGCGACGATCCCCCGGACGCACATCCACTGCACGGCCAACGCGTTGACCGACGCGTTGCCGGTACGGCCGGTCCCGCCCGTGCAGCCCAACGGAAGTCCGGCGCGCGTGTGGGAACTGCCGACCGGCCACGACTGCATGATCACCAAACCGGCCGAACTCGCCGGCCTGCTCCGGAAACTCGACTGACCGCGGCCACGATCCTCAAAGCCAGCCCTTGGCATCCGCGAGCCGGGCGGCTTCGGCGCGGGTGCGGGCCTGGGTTTTGCCGATCGCCGAGGACAGGTGGTTGCGTACGGTGCCCTCGGACAGGCCCAGCGTACTGGCGATGTCCGCGACGGTGCCGCCGTCGGCCGTGGTGCGCAGAACGTCGGCTTCCCGGTCGGTCAGCGGGCTGGCGCCCTGTACGAGCGATTCGGCCGCCAGCGCGGGATCGACGAAGCGCAGTCCGGTGTGGACTCGGCGGATCGCGTTGACCAGCTGTTCGGGTGGGGAGTCCTTGACCACGAACCCGGCGGCGCCCGCGGACATCGCCCGGGAAAGGTAGCCGGGCCTGCTGAAGGTGGTGCAGATGATCACGCGGCAGGCGGGCAGCGCGTGGTGGAGTTCGGCGGTGACGGCCAGTCCGTCCCGGCCGGGCATCTGCACGTCCAGCAGTGCGATGTCGGGCGTGGTCCGCCGGGCGGCCGCCAGCACCTCGGTGCCGGAGCCGAGTTCGGCGACCACCTCCAGGTCGGATTCGAGGCGCAGCATCGAGGCCAGCGCACCGCGGATGAGGGCCTGGTCGTCGGCGAGCAGGACGCGGATCACCGCGGGCCTGCCTCGGCCGGCGATGCCGGTCCGCGAGCCAGCACCCGGAAACCGCCGCCTGGGCACCGGCCGTGCTCGACGGTGCCGGAGACGGCGGCGAGCCGTTCGGCGAGGCCGGTCAGGCCGTGCCCGGCCGTCGTCTCGGGAACGTCGGTGCCGTTGTCGCTGATCTCCACCCAGTCGTGCCCGAGCCGGATGGTGCAGCTCTGCGCGTCGGAATGCCGCAGCACGTTGGTGACCGCCTCTCGGACCACGTAGCCGAACACCGGTTGCAGTTCGGACGGCACGTCGTCGGCCACGGTGGGCAGCTCGGCCCGCACGCCGGCGGCGCGCAGGGCGATCCTGGCGCCGGCGATCTCGGTGGCCAGCGTCACCGTGCGATAGCCTGAAACAGTCGCCCGGACGTCGGAAAGTGCTTGCCGCGAAAGGCCTTCGAGTTCGCGGATCTCACTGACCGCGGGGCCGATGTCGTCGGCGGACTCCAGTATCCGCCGCGCCAGCCCCAGTTTGACGGTCATCGTCGAGAGGCTGTGCCCGAGGATGTCGTGCAGGTCTCTGGCGACCCGCTCGCGTTCCTCGGTCACGGCCATCCGTTTGACCTGCTCACGGGCCACTCTCAGGTGGCCGATCGTGAAGTTCAGCGCGAGGATGCTACCGAGGAAGACCGTGACGAGGACGAGGGTGAGCACCGCAGCCCAGTGCACGGTGCCGTCGCCGAGCAGGCTCCAGCCGATCTGACCGAGCACCGTGGCAGGGCCGAGCAGCAACGAGTAGCGCAGCGGCAGCAGCGTGAGCCCGATCGCGATGGCGTAGGTCAGGTCGGTCAGGTCGTGCGGTGCGCCCAGTACGAACGTCGGCGCCGAACCGAGCGTGAACAGCACCGCCACGAAAGCAATCCGCGTCCGCGGCGGTGACACCGGTCCGTACCACAGGGCGAGCACGCAGCTGAGGCCGTAACCGCCGAGCAGGCCGAGTGCGACACCGGTGCGCAGCGCACCGTTGTCGCCATCGGCGATCGCCATACCGTGAAAGAACAGGAAGAGCACGGCGGTGCCGTTGACGACGAGCGCGGCGACCCGGGCCCGGTTGACCTTCCCGCCACGGCGGTCCTCCCAAAAGCTCCAGTCCGGCCACTGCCACATGGAGAATCCGTCGGAATCGCGCCTGCCCACACCGAGCATATTACGGTTCCCGGTGCGCGATCGCGCTATGACAAATGGCAGGGGTCGGTACGACGCCGGCGTGTTCTGGTCGAGACTGCCGCGAAGGCGCGGCGGCCACCTCATCCCGTGGCCGGACAGGGAGGGAAATCGAATGCGGAGAATTCTGTTCGCGGGGCTCGTCGTCGCTGCGGCGGCGGCCGCGACCTCGGGGGTGCCGGCAGCTGCCACACCGGAAGCGTTGTCGTGGGGCCCGTGCCCGGCCGATGCCGCCGCGCCCGGACTGCAGTGTTCGACTCTGCGGGTTCCGCTCGACTACCGCCATCCGGACGGGCAGCAGATCGACGTCGCGGTGTCCCGGCTGGCCAGTGCGAAGCCGGCGCAGCGCCGCGGCGTCCTGCTGCTCAACCAGGGCGGCCCCGGACTGACCGGGCTGAACTTTTCCGCCACGTTGGTGAAAGCGGGACTGCCACAGCAGGTTCGGGACAGCTACGACCTGATCGGGTTCGACCCCCGTGGCATCGGCCACAGCACCCCGGTGACGTGTGACCTGACGCCGGAGCAACGCGATACGGCCGTGAACCCGCCCTACCCGCACGGCGCGGCTGATGTGGGGAAGGCGGCGGAAACCGCGAAGACCGTCGCCAAGCAGTGCGCCACCTCGAAAACCGCGGCCATCCTGCCGTTCATCACCACCGCGAACACCGCCCGCGACATGGACCGGATCCGGACTGCGCTGGATGAGCCGAAACTCTCGTACTACGGCGATTCCTACGGTACGTACCTCGGCGCGGTGTACACCACGCTGTTCCCGGATCGCAGCGACCGGATCGTGCTCGACAGCAATCTCGGCCCGGAAGGGTACGACCGGGCGGCGCTGCGGAGCCAGGCCGAAGGCTTCCAGACCCGGTTCCCGGACTTCGCGAAGCTCGCCGCGGCCGATCCGGAGAAGTACGGCCTCGGCCGCACCCCGGCGGAGGTCACCGCGAAGTACTTCGAACTCGCCGAGCGGCTGGACAAGAAACCGGCGCAGGGGATCGACGGCACGAGCTTCCGCACGGTCACCTCCGCCTACCTGCGTTCGGAAAGCCTGCTTGGCGACCTCGCCGAACTCTGGCACGACCTCGACACCGACCAGCCGATGCCGCCGGTGCCCGCCGAGGCGGGCGACGGCAATTTCGCCGACGGTTACCTCGCGGTGGCCTGCGGCGATTCCCAGTGGGCCGGTTCGGTCGCGACCTACCAGCGTGCCGTCGCGGTCGACCGGATTCGCTACCCCATGTTCGGCGCCTTCACGGCGAACATCCGGCCCTGCGCGTTCTGGCCGTCCCCGGTGGAGCCGGCAGTGCGGATCGGCGACCGGGGGCCCTCGGACGTCCTGCTGGTGCAGAACCTCCGCGATCCGGCGACCCCGCTGTCCGGTGCGGCGCGCCTGCGGTCGGCGTTCGGAGACCGGGCCCGGATGGTCACCATCGACCAAGGCGGGCACGGGGCCTATCTCTTCGCCCCGAACAAGTGCGGCAACGACGCGGTCACCGGCTACCTGGTCACCGGCAAGCGCCCGGTGCACGACACCTTCTGCCCGGCGCAGCAGCCCTGAGCCGGAGACCGGCAGGAACCGCATTCACGCCCCGGGAAACGCTCCTGGCGCACCGGGCGGCGCCGGGGGCGTCCCGGACGGTGGTGTGCGGATGCCAGTCGGTGGTGGCGGTGCGTGGGTGCCGGGCAGCGGCGCGGGCGTGCCCGGGGGAGGGGTGTGCGTGCCGGGGAACGGCGCGGGAGGACCAGGGGCCCGCGCGTAGCTGCCGGGGAACGGCGCGGCGAAGGCCGGTGGCGGCTGGTCCGTTCGCGGTGGCAGCAGGGCCGTCACCGCGGCCGCGATGGCCAGCAGGGCTGCCGGGATCTGCAGCCAGATGGCCGGGCCTGCCGACACCGTCACGGACTCGTCGCTGTCCTCGTGCGCCACGGCCAGCAGTTCCGCGAAGCCGACCGCGGACATCAGGATTGCGCCGATCAGCAGGCCGGAAGCCAGTGTTGCGAGCGGTTTCGTCCAGGTCCACCGGCCCCGTCCGGCCAGCAGCAGGATGGCCACCAGCACGGCGAACGCGGCGGCGGTCACCAGACCCCAGCCGTCGAGCGGATGTCCCGCTTGCTTGGTCGGTACCGAGAAGGTCATCGACCACGCGGTGATCGTGGTGACGTCGACCTTGGTGTGTGCCTCGGCGTCGAAGTAGCTGCCTTCGGCCAGCAGCCGGTCGGTCGTCGAGGTGAGCACGAGGAACGTGCTGACGATGGTGAGCGCACCTGCCACCACCAACAGCGCCGCGGGCAGCCACGCCGGCACGGACCGCCGTCGCCGGGGCGGCAGCGCGGCAGGCCATGGGCCTGCCTGGTAGGTGGGACCGCTCATCAGGACGAACTCCCTTCCGGTGATCCTCCGCAGGGTGAGTATGCGCGTTGCCGACGGGACCGGTCCCGGCGTCGGCGAGGCAACCATCGGTGATGGCAGCAACGTGCCGACCTTCTGGAGGGCTCGCCCGCCGAACCCTAGGTTGGCTTGACGAGCACACACGTCATGCGGAGGAACCGTGCGGGACAGCACGAAGACGGAATTCACCTCGATCGCCGAGGAGGTCGCTCGCGGTGTGTTCACCCAGAGCAACCTGCTCTGGATGGCGGAATGCGAAATCCGGGCTCGCCTGCCGGAGACCATCTACCAGCACGCACAGGCCCTGTTGCCCAACCTCGCCGCGCTGGCGATCGCCAACGCCACACCGGACCGCGCGGAAATGCAGCGCACCCTCGAAGGAGCGGCGTGGCACCAGCTGGAAGGTCACCTGCCGGACCTGGTGAACCGCACCGCCGACGGCCTGCTGCCGGGGCTGGCGGAGGCGGCGGTGCGGAAAGCGACGCCGGACGCCGCGAAGCTGCGCGAGGAGCTGGTCACCGCGGTGCATGCGGACGTCGACGCTGAGGTGCGCGGGCAGACTGCGGCCGTGCTGGCAGACGTGGTCCGCACCGCGGTCGAGCAGGTTCGGGACGAGGTGGCCGGTTCGCTGGAAAAGCAGTCCGAGGAGACGATCTCCGCGCTGGCCCGCGCGGCGGTCGCCGACGCGACCCCGGACCGTTCCGAGGTCCGCGACGAACTGGTCCGCGAGGGCACGGCCGAGCTGCTGAAGAACGTGCGTTCGGCAGTGCACGAAGCGGCACCCGACGCGGTGCAGGCCGCGGTCGGGCAGATCCGTGGTTCGCTGGTCGACACGGCCATGCGCGCGGCAGGCGACGTGCTGCCGGAGCTGGCTCGCGAGGCGGTGGCGGGAGCGACGCCGGATCAGCAGGTGCTGCACGACGAACTGGTCGCCAAGGTACTGGCCACGGTCACCGAAACCGCCCGCGAGGCAACGCTCTCGGCCGTGCCGGAGATGGTGACCAAGGCGTCCGAGGAGACGCTGAAGACGCTGCGGGGCACGGTCCGGGAAGAAGCCGAGAAGGCCATCGCGGAGTACGCGCCGAACGTGGTCACCGTGGTGCTCCCGCAGGGCAAGAAGGTCGAACTCGGTTCGGACACGCACGAGGTGCTGCCGGAGCTGCTGGTGGCACTGCACGCCCGTTGCCACGTGCTGCTGGTCGGCCCGGCGGGCACCGGCAAGTCCATGCTCGCCAAGCACGCCGCCGGCGCGCTCGACCTGGATTTCCAGGCGCTTTCGCTGGGCCCGACCACGCCGATGAGCAAGGTGTTCGGTTACTACGACGCCAACGGCAACTACCACGACACCCCGTTCCGCCGGGCGTTCGAGCACGGCGGCGTGATGTTGCTGGACGAACTCGACAACGGCCATCCCGGGCTGCTCGCCGAGCTGAACCAGGCACTCGCGCTGGGCACCTGCGCGTTCGCCGACCGGATGGTCGACGCACACGAGAACTTCCGGCTGGTCGCCACCGGCAACACCTACGGCACCGGCGGCGACCGCCAGTACGTGGGAAGGCAGACGCTGGATTCCGCGACGCTGGACCGGTTCGTGGTGATCGACGTGCCGATCGACGAAGGACTGGAGGAACGGATCGCACTGCGGCACGCGCCGTCGCACCAGGACGAGGTCGAGGAGCTCCTCGACGAGGTGCGGGACCTGCGGGAGATGGCCTTGACCAAGAAACTGCCGGTGATCTTCTCGCCGCGGGCGAGCATCGACGGGGCCAAACTGCTGGAGGCGGGCGCCACCGTGGAGCAGGTGCTGCAGTGGCGGGTGGTGCGTGGTCTGTCCGACGCGCACCGCAAAGCGCTCGAGCTGGACTGAGCCATGCTGCCGGTCACCTTGCCGCCACTGCGATCCTGGCGTGAATTCCTGGATGCTGCTTCGGCCCTGCCTTCCATTTCGAACCCGTCGAGCCGTCGAGAGGAACACGGCTGGCACGGTGCCTCCTGGGAAGAGGCGAACCGGCTGGCCGTCGACGGATGGTCGGTGCCACTGGAGGAAACCGACGTCACGGTCGGGGAGCTGCGGGAGAGCGCCGGGCTTTCCCATTCGGTCACCCTGCTCGAGCCGAGCTGGGACGTGACCGGGAGCGAGGTCGACGTCGGCGCCTACCTCTCCGGTGTGCCCGAATGCATGGTGGACGCAGTGCCCCGGCAGGTTTCCCGGCGAGGCAAGGTGATCACCTTCCTCGTCCCCGGCGGTTACGCGAACACGATCGGGCACGACGTGATCATCAACCGTGGCCTGGCGCTGGCCGCGCTGTGCACTGCGATCATCGACGCCGGGCACAGTGTGGAGATCTGGTCCGGGCTGGCCGGAGTCCTGCACCTGCGCAAGGCCGAACAGCGATTTTCCGGCGTGGCCAGGGTGATCGCCGCCGGGGAGCCGCTGGACGTCGGCAGGTTGATCTTCGCGGTCGCGCATCCGGCGATGCTGCGCCGGATGTGGCTGGGCGTGTGGGATGCCCAGCCGAAAGCGGTCGCCTCGGCGATGAACGCGGATTCCTACGGCGGCCCGCCGTACACCTGCCGGGCCGGCGACCTGCCTTCGGAGATCCACGATCCGTACGTGTTCCCGTATCTGACCACAGAGGACCGGCAGTGGGACGACCTGGCCACGGCGTTGTCCTGGGCGCGGCAGATGTTCCGCGATCTGGACCTGATCCAGGACTGAGCGCCGGCGGTACCGTGGCGGGGTGGACCTGCGCATTCTCCGGTACTTCCTGGCCGTGGCCGGGGAAGGTCATGTCGGCAGGGCGGCGGCGCGGCTGCACATGACGCAGCCGCCGCTGAGCCGCGCGATCCGGCAGCTGGAGGACGAGCTGGGGGTCGCCCTGTTCGAACGCACCCCGAGAGGGGTCACGCTCACCGCGGCCGGCGCGGTCCTGCACGAAGAGGCGGCCGAGCTGCTCGGCAGGGCCGATCGGCTGCGCAGCCGGGTGGTCGCGGCCGGCGGAACGGCGACGCTCACCGTCGGCACACTGGCGGACGCGGCCGAACAGGTCGGCGGCAGGCTGGTTTCGCGATTCCGATCCCGGCATCCGCACGTGCAGGTCAGCATCCACGAAGCAGATCTCAGCGATCCGACCGCAGGGTTGCGCACCGGCCTCGTCGACGTGGCGCTGACCCGGACCCCGTTCGACGACAACGGGATCAGCATCCGCGGGTTGCGTTCGGTCCCGGTCGGCGTGGTGCTGCGTGCCGACGATCCGCTCGCGAAGTGCGCTTCGGTTTCGCCGGATGCACTGGCCGAGCGTCGCTGGGTTCGTCTCCCGGACGGCATCGATCCGGTGTGGACGGAGTACTGGACCGGTCCGGCGGATCCCGCGCAACCGGTGCGCCGGACGATCCAGGAATGCCTGCAGGCGGTGCTGTGGAACGGAGTGTGCGCGCTGGCCCCGGCCGACCAGCCGTTGCCGGACGGACTCGTCGTGGTGCCGGTCGACGGCCGGGCACCGAGTGAAGTCGTGGTGGCGTGGCCGAAGTCCGGGGGCAGCCCGCTGGTGCGCAGCTTCGTCGCGGTGGCCGTGCAGAGCTGGGGAAGCTGAGCGCGGCCGGCCGAGCGCGGATACGCACCCGGCCGGCCGCTGCGGCGGTGGCGGCTCAGTCCTGGGTGATCACGCTGAAGTGCGCGGACGTGGTGAGGTCCTGGCCGGGCCAGCCCACCGCGATCGCGGTGCGCGAGGCGTCCGAGGGCAGGTGCAGGCCGAGCTTGGCCACGGTCGGGCCGGCCGCGGTGTCGTTCGGGATGATCACGTAGGAGCTGGCGGTGTGCGTCGCGTCGATGGTCACCTGCGGCGCGCCGGCGCTGTCGTCCGACGAGCTCGGCACACCGAGCGGAGCGTTGCCACCGTCGTAGAACACCGTGCCGTAGGGTGCGCCGCTCAGGGTGCAGTTCGTGGTCGGAGTGGCCGCGGAGTAGTGCAGGATGTCCGCGTGGTGCCCGGAAGCGTGGTCCGGGGCGGGCGTTGCGGTCACGGTGACGTCGGCGTCGGTGCACAGCGGCACTTCGGCCGGGGCAGCGTTGGCGGCGGAGGCGGTCAGCGCCGCGGCACCCCCGACGGTCGCGAAAACGGCGGCTGCGGCGAGGGCGCGGCGGACAGTGGTGGCGATCATGGTGACTTCCTCCCGGTGTCATTCGGTGATCGTTTGACCGATCCTGCTTCTACCCGGTAAGACGCCTGCTTCCGGCGGGGGTGCGCCCGCTGTGCGGTTTGGCACCCGGACGCAACCTCGCCGCCTCCCACCGTTTTCACCGGTTCGGGACGGCCACCAATCCATCGTGGACGCAGTCTCGAATCCCCGGATATGACGAAGGACGACCTGCGGTTGCGACGTCCCAGCGCTGCGGTGTGCGGTGTGCTGGCGTTGCTGGCCGCACTCGCCGCGGGACACCTGGTCGCGTCGTTCATCGCGGTGGACGCCTCGCCTTATCTGGCGGTCGGCAGTGCGGCGATCGACCTGACCCCGACGTCGCTCAAGGATTTCGCGGTGCGCACGTTCGGCACCCACGACAAGGAAGTGCTGCTCGGCGGCATGGCGGTGGTCATGGTCGTCGTCGCCGCGGTCGCCGGCCTGGTTTCGGTGCGGCGTGCCTGGCCCGGGGCTGCGCTGGTCAGCGCGTTCGGAGTGGTCGGTATCGCCGCAGTTCTCAGCCGGCCGAGCCTCCCCGTGGTCGCGGTACTGGCACCGGTTGCGAGCACATTCGTCGGCGTCGGGATTTTCCTGCTGTTGCACCGGATTTCGTCGCGGGTCGCGCAGCGTGGCACGGACGGCCACCGCCGCGGTACGCCGCGGCGGGCATTCTTACTGGGTGGCGCAGGTGTCGTGGTCGGCACCGGACTCGTCGGCGGGGCGGGACAGTTGATCGGCTCGGCGCGGGACGCGGCTGCTTCCCGTGCTGCGGTCGGGAAGCTGGTCCCGGCCCGTCGCGCACCGGCCATCCCCGCCGACGCGGACTTCGAAAAGCTCGGCACACCACCGTTCATCACCCCGAACGCGCGCTTCTACCGAGTCGACACCGCGCTGTCGGTACCTCAGGTCCGTGCGGAGGAATGGACGTTGCGCATCCACGGCATGGTCGAACGGGAGCGCACCTACCGGTACTCCGACATCCGTGACCGGGCGCTGATCGAGCGCACGATCACGATGACCTGCGTGTCCAATGAGGTCGGTGGCGACTACGTGTCCACTTCGAACTTCATCGGCGTCGATCTCGCAGACCTGCTTGCCGAGTGCGGTGTCCGGCCGGGTGCCGAGCAGCTGTTCGCGACCAGTGTGGACGGTTGGACCTCGGGCACCCCGGTGGCGGCCGCGCTCGACCGGGGCAGGGGAGCGATGCTCGCGATCGGGATGAACGGCGAACCGCTGCCGTTGGAACACGGGTTTCCGGCTCGGCTGGTCACCCCGGGGTTGTTCGGCTACGTGTCCGCGACCAAGTGGGTGGTCGATCTCGAAGTGACCACCTGGGCCGCGCGGCAGTCGTACTGGCTGCGCCGCGGCTGGGGGCAGGAGGCACCGATCAAGACCGAATCCCGCATCGATCAGCCGAAGGGGTTCGCCACGGTGTCCGCAGGTGCGGTCCGGTTGTCCGGGATCGCCTGGGCCCAGCACAAGGGGATCGAGAAGGTCGAGATCAGTGTCGACAACGGACCGTGGACACCGGCCACACTGTCCACAGAGGTCAATGTGGACACCTGGCGGATGTGGTGGACGCAGATCTCGGTGAAACCCGGCACCCACCAAATTCTCTGCCGTGCCACCGACCGGACCGGCTACATCCAGACCGCCGACCGTGCCGGCACGGTGCCGGACGGGGCGACCGGCCGGCACTCGACGACGTTCATCGCGAACTGATCCGAATTCACACCAATCCGGTTCGGGGGCAGATCCGAATCACCAGTGAAAGCGGTTCGAACAAGGACCGTCCTACCCAGACCCTGGAGTGATGATCGTGAACAAGCTTCGTGTGGCCGGAATCGGCCTGACCGCCTCCGCCGCGCTCGTGCTGACCGCGTGCAGCAGTAACGATCAGGCTTCGTCTGGTGGGGATTCCAGCAGCGCGCCGGCACCCTCGTCGTCGGCGCCTGCCTCGGGCGGTGCTTCCGCGGACGGCGTGACCACCAATGCCGATGTGTTCGGCTCGGCCTGTTCGAAGCTGCCGCAGGGCAACGAGGCGGGCTCGCTGGACTCGATGGGCCCGCAGCCGGTCGCGAGTGCCGCGTCGACGAACCCGTTGCTGACCAAGCTGGTTGCCGCGGTGAAGGCGAGCAATCTGGTCGACACGCTCAACAGCCAGCCCGCGATCACCGTGTTCGCCCCGGCGGACACCGCGTTCCAGGAGCTTGGCGACGCGAAGTTCAACGAACTGGCGAAGAACCCGAGCCAGCTCACGCCGATCCTGCAGTACCACGTGCTCGGCAAGCGCTACGACGCCAAGGGGCTCTCCGCCGCAGGCAGCGTGACCTCGCTCAACGCCGGGGGCGGCCCGGTCAAGATCGAGGGCTCCGGCGACAACATGACGGTCAACGGCGCCAAGGTGCTGTGCGGCAACATCCCGACGAAGAACGCCACCGTGTTCGTGATCGACAAGGTGCTCAGCCCCGGCGCCAACCAGAACTGACGCTCCCCGCGCCACCCGTCGTACGGCTTCGGTCGTGCGGCGGGTTTCCACTGCCCGGACCCGGCGCGCTGTGGGATGCTGTCGGAATCGGTTCCGGTCCGGGAGGGTGCCATGCGTCGGGTGTCGCTCGCAGACGTCGCGAAGGCCGCAGGAGTGGCCAAGGCGACGGCTTCGCGTGCGCTTTCGTCCCGGCAGCAGGACGTCGGCGCGGCCACTCGGGCGCGCATTCTCGAAGTGGCCGCGGACCTCGGCTACCAGCCCAATCGCGCGGCGCAGAGCCTGCGCACCGGGCGGCTGCGGCTGCTGGCCGTCGCAGTGCCCGCGGACTTGCGCGGGTGGGAACCGATTCTGGCCGGCGCCGCCGGGCAGGCCCGGCGGCGTGGCTATCACCTCGTGCTGCACTACCTGGACTCGGCGAGTGAAGACGAGCAGCTGGCCGAGGGTCTTTCGGCGGACGGCCTGTTGCTGATCGCCCCTGGCCGCACATTGCGCCCGCCGGTCGGTGAGGACGGCGTACCGCTGCCGACCGCAGTCGTGGACGACACCGTCGAGCACGGTGACGGTGCCTTGCTGCGCACCGCGTTGTGGCAGGCAGGCCGTACCGCCGGGCGGCACCTGGCCGATCAGGACCGGTTCCGGCTCGCGGTATTGGCCGAATCATCCGGCCCGGTGGTCGACGGTTTCCTCGCCGCTTGCACGGACGCCGGGCTGTCTGCGCCGGAAGTGCACATCTCGGCGCCGGGAGAGGTCGCCGTCGAGCGGGTGGTCACCGATGCGCCGGTGGACGGGTTCTTCGCCACCACCCCGGCGTTGGCCGCGCATTCCGTGGCGGGCTTCCGCCGGATCGGGCTGACCGTGCCGGAGGACGTGTCCGTGGTGGCCCTCGGGGACGGGGACCTGGCGCAGCATTTCGACCCGCCGCTGACCGTCGTCTCCCCGCCGTGGCAGGCACTCGGCGCACGTGCGGTGGATCTGCTGGTGGACGCGATCGAGGACGGCGCCGTGGTACCGGCGGGCCTGGAGCTCGTGGCGGAACTCGTGGTGCGCGGCTCCAGCGTTCCGGAACGACGGCGCGCGGTCGCCCGCGACTGACTCGGGCACCCCGGGGTTGACCAGGGGTAACCTGACTGGCACACTTCCGGAATCGATTCCAGTAGTGCGGTGCCGCACGGTCGGGCGCCGCCGAGAGGAGGCTGCCGGTGACCGGGCACACGTGGTTCCTGCTGGTGGTGCTGGTCGCGGCGATCGCATTGCTGGTCACGCTGATCAACTCGCGGCTGCGGCTGCATCCGTTCGTGGCCCTGCTGGTCGTCGCGCTGGCCGCGGGCCTGGTGGCGGGCGAGCCGGTGACGAAGCTGGCCAAGTCGATCGAAACCGGTGCCGGCGACATCCTCGGCAACGTCGGTGTCACACTCGCGCTCGGCACGATGCTCGGCAGGCTGCTGGCCGATTCCGGGGCCACCGACCGGATCGCCACCGCGGTGGTCGAGCGGTCCACCCCGCGTACGCTGCCGTGGCTGATAACGCTGGCCGCGTTCATCATCGGGATCCCGATGTTCTTCGAGGTCGGGCTCATCGTGTTGCTGCCGCTGGTGTTCAGCGTCGCGGAGCGGCTGAAGCGGGCCGGTGCCGCCACGACGTCGTCCTACACGCTGCTGGCCACCCCGACCATTGCCGCGCTCGCCACCCTGCACGGTATGGTCCCGCCGCATCCCGGCCCGCTGATCGCGGTGTCCGGGCTGCACGCCGACCTCGGCAAGACGATCCTGATCGGCTTCGTGTGCGCCATCCCGACGGTGATCCTCGCCGGTCCGGTTTTCGGCCGCTGGCTCGCCGCGCGGCTGAGCGTGCAGCCGGAACAGGCACTCGTGGACCAGTTCACCCAGCGCGGCCGCATCGAGGACCGCGCGGACGCCGGTGGGATGGCGGGGGCGGGTGTCCCCGCCCGCGGTGGCGATGGGCCCGGCCGGGCGCGCACCGCCGTGCCCACCGGAACCGCAATCGTTTCCATCCTCGTGCCGGTCGTGCTGATGCTGTTGCGCACGCTCGCCGAAATCGTGCTGCCGGACGGAAACGGTGTGCGGTCCGCCGCGACGCTGCTCGGCGAGCCGGTGATCGCGATGCTGGCCGGGTTCCTGTTCGCACTGTTCGCCCTCGCGCTGGTGCGTGGCCGCGCCGGTGAGTCCGTGCGACGGTCCCTTTCGGACAGCCTCAAGCCGGTCGTCGGCATCCTGCTGATCATCGGTGGCGGCGGCGCGTTCAACGAGGTGCTGCAGGATTCCGGGATCAGCGACGCGGTGGGTTCGGCCGCGGGCAGCCTGCGGATCAGCGTGCTCGTGCTCGGCTGGCTGCTGGCCCTGCTGCTTTCGGCGTCCACCGGTTCGGCGACGGTCGGCATCGTGTCTTCCACCGGGATCGTCGCACCGCTGCTCGTGCACGGCGACAGCTGGTACACCGCGATGGTCGTGGTCGCGATCGGGGCCGGTTCGATCGGCCTCAACTACGTGAACCACGCCGGGTTCTGGCTGGTCAAGGAGTCGTTCGGGATGAGCATGGGGCAGGCGACGAAGCTGCACACCACGGTGCAGACGCTGGTCAGCGTGCTGGGCCTGGCGGTACTGGGGGTGCTGTCGATCTTCGTGTGACCCCGCGCCCTCAGGCCGGGAGCAGCAGCTCCGCCAGCGACTCGCGCAGCTTCCCGGAAACCGATACCGGACGCCGGGTTTCGCGGTCCACGAACACGTGCACGAAATGGCCCTCGGCCACCAGCACGTCCGCGGTGGAGTACATCCCGATCTCGTACCGCACGCTCGACCGGCCGAGGTGCGCCACCCGCAGTCCGATCCGCAGCGAGTCGGGAAAGGACACCGATGCGTGGTACGCGCAGTGCGATTCCACACACAGTCCGATCACCGGCCCGGTGGCGATGTCCAGTCCGCCGCGTTCGACGAGCCAGGTGTTGATCACGGTGTCCATCAGCGCGTAGTGCACCACGTTGTTCACGTGGCCGTAGACGTCGTTGTCCTTCCAGCGCAACGGAACCGTATGCCAGTGCGGATAGCTCACCACAGGTTCACCGAGGCGAGCAGGATGTCCGCGAGGTCCTCTTCGGACGCACTGCGCGGTGCGGTCGCCAGCAGCCGCTGCTGCTTGAGCGTACCGGACACCAGTGAGTCCACATCGGACTCCGAATATCCCACGGAACCGATTCCGGCCGGAATGCCGATCTCGCGCATCAGGTTCGTCAGCACGGCCGGCAGGTGGTCGGCGAGATCGCCGGGCCATTCGAAGTCCGGTGCGAGCAGCCGGGCGACCTGCAGGTGCCGTTCCGGCGCCGCGGAGAAGGTGAACCGGAACGCCGCGGGTGCGGTGAGCGAGACGGCCATGCCGTGCGGCACCATCGCCTCGTCGCCGGGATAGCCGTCGGGGTGGAAATCCCGGACCTGCCCGGCGATCGGATACGCGTTGGCGTGCGGGATGTGCACGCCGGCGTTGCCGAAACCGAGTCCGGCGAAGGTCGCGGCCAGCGCCATCGCCTCGCGCGCGGCCAGGTTCTCGCCGTCGCGCACCGCGGCGGGCAGTGCCCAGGACAGCAACTGCAGCGACTTCTCCGCGAACATGTCCGCCAGCGGGTTCGCACCGCAGTAGGGCACGCGTTGCTCGGGTTGTTTGCGGGCGAATTCGGTGTACGGCTTGGCCGTGTAGCTCTCCGCGGCGTGGCACAGGATGTCCATGCCGCTCGCCGCGGTGACCCCGGCAGGCTGGCTGACCGTGAGCCGCGGGTCGACCACGGCCAGCGACGGCCGCAACCGCAGGTGGCTGATCCCGCTCTTGACCCGCAGCGACAGCACGTCGAGCACGCACACCGTGGTGCTCTCGGAACCGGTTCCGGTGGTCGTCGGTACCGCGACCAGCGGCTTGAGCGGGTTCGCCGGGGCCTTGCCGGCACCGACCGGCGCGTTGACGTAGTCCATCAGTTCACCGTCGTTGCTGGTCAGCAGGTTGGCCGCCTTCGCGGTGTCGATGCTGGAGCCACCGCCGACGGCCACGAACGCGTCGTACGGGCCGGAGCCGCGGGCGAAGTCCACCGCCTTCTGCAGGCTGACGTCGGTGGGTTCGACGTGCACCCCGTCGAAGGTCTCGGTCGTGATGCCGTACCCGCGGATGCCCTCGGCGATCCGCTCCGGCCAGCCGGTGGCGGCGACGACCGGATCCGTGACCACCAGGACCCGGCGTGCGCCGTACTGGGTCAGGTCGTACCCGATCTCCTCGCTCGCGCCGGTGCCGTACTTGAGGGCCGGCGCACCATAGGTGAATACGGTTTCATGTTCGGTGGGCGGCACGGTGGTGACCTCGCTTCCGGCGCGGGCGGGCAAAGCGGACATTCTGCTCAGTCTGGTACCCAGTTGTTCAAGATCACTTGACGGCGGTGAACGGTGCCGCCCTAAGCTCTCCTCATTAGATACCAAGTGGGAACCACCGTCGCGCAGACGGCCGTGCGCATCCTGATCGAGGCCCGGGTCCGCCGGGTGTACGCGGTCGTCGGCGAGTCGTTCCTGGAGCTGCTCGACGCGCTGCGCCGCGAACGCGAGGTGACGCTCGTTGCGGCCCGGCACGATTCGGGCGCCGCGTTCATGGCCGAGGCGGAGGGCAAGCTCACCGACCGCCCGGCCGTACTGCTCGCCAGCCGTGGTCCGAGCGCGAACGGTCTGGTGCTCGGCGTGCAGACCGCGTACCAGGACGAGACCCCGATGGTGGTGCTGCTCGAGACCCCGGCGCTCGATCCGGTGCTCTCCGGTGACGTTCCGGCGACCGATCTGACCAGCACGTTCGAGCCGATCGCCAAGTGGATCGTGCGGGCAGAGGGCCCGGACGACGTACCGCACCTCGTCGCCGAAGCGCTGGCCCGCTGCCGGGAGGGGCGGCCGGGACCGGTGGTCATCGGGGTGCCGAGCGATGCGTGGGGAGTGCCCTACGACTCGGCCAAGCCGGCGGCGACGGTGCGGCCGCCTGCGACCGGCACGCTCGGCCGTTCGGCGGAGGCGGTGGCCGCGCTGGTCGACGAGGCCCGCTATCCGGTGGTGATCGTCGGCGGACGGGCGCGTTCGGCGCGCGACGAGCTGATCGCGGTGGCCGACGAGCTGTCGTTGCCGGTGTACAACGCGTTCCGTCGGCAGGACGCGTTCCCGGAGAACCACGAGCGCTACGCCGGGCACCTCGGGCTCGGCATCCCGGCCCGGCAGCTCGACGCGCTCGAGCGGGCCGACCTCGTGCTCGCCCTCGGGACCCAGCTGGACGAGGTCACCACACAGGGCTACCGGTATCCGACCTCGCAGCAGACGCTCGTGCTCGTCGGCACGGGTATGGAGGAGCAGCGTCGGCGCGGTCTGACCTTCCGTGTCGACTCGGAGGTGGAGCCGTTCTTGCGGGAGCTGCGGTCGATCGCTTCGCCGCGTACGCGCCGGGCGTCGGCTGCCAATGCCGCTGTGCACACATTTATGACGCCACCGGACACAAGCGGCGAAGCGCGCGTACACCCGGCAGACGTGGTCCGCGTGCTGCGGAAGCTCGCGCCGGAGGACACCATCGTCACGAGTGACGCCGGGAACTTCGCGCAGTTCATGCACCGGTACTGGTGCTTCACCGAGCCTCGAAGCCAGCTCGGCCCCAGTAACGCCGCGATGGGGTACGCGGTGCCCGCAGCGGTCGCGGCGAAGCTGGCCGAACCACGCCGGGCCGTGGTGGCAATGGTTGGTGACGCGGGCACGCTGATGACCGGGCAGGAGATCGAAACCGCCGTACGGTACCGCGCGCCGGTGATGGTCGTGGTTTTTCAGAACGGTATGCACGGCCCGCTCGCTGTGCATCAGGCTCGGACATACGGGCGGCTGTCCGGGGCGACTGTCCCTCTCGTGGACTTCGCGTCGTGGGCGCGCGGCCTCGGCGCGGCCGGGTACACGGTGGACGATCGGGACCAGCTGGAGCCGATCGTCGCGAGCGCGCTGGTGCGGCAACGTCCGTGTGTGCTCGATGTGCGGACCGATCCGGACGTGGTGACCCCCGATCTTCGGCTGAGTGCCCTGCTCGGCGCGGCTCGGCCGCCGGTGTCCTGAAATCTTCCTGAGAACAGGGGGAAACGCCGGAGACGTTCGGTGGCCTACGGGGGTGTGCTCGGGTAGCCTTGGCGGTGTTCCCGGGGTGTGGTCCACCGGCCGTGGCTGTTGTGGAATCCCCGTGGGACAACCGGATTCCCGGAACGGCACCTGCAGTTCCGGACGGTTTCTGTCGGTGCCCGATGGCATCATCGCGGTCATCACCCCGCCACCGCTGCGGGGGAGGAACGAGGGGAGTTTCGCCGTGACCGACGAAAAGGACGAGCACAACCGGCCTGCCACGACGCGGACCAGGGCAACTCGGTCCGCGCGTGGGACAGTCACGGGAGTACGGGGTGCGACTGGGGTTGACTCGCTGGCAGCCGGGCGCGCCGCCCGCGCAGCGACCGGTTCCGGCACCCCCGGACGCGACGCGGCCGAATCGGGCGTGGTGCCGGTGCTGTTCAGCGCCAGCGCAGAAGCACACGACACCGCCGTGGCGGCCCCCGACCACGGCACCGACTGGCGCTCCCCCTTCGGCGAGCCACTGCGCCCGGCGAGCGGGGAATAACCCGACAGTCCGACTTTGCCGGCCCTTGCCCCTGCCACACACGCCCGGCAGGGGTTTGTGGCGGGTTGACCGGTCGCCTGGTCGGGCCGATGCGACCTGAACGGCAGGCGGGTCGGGTCGGTGGTGGCCTGAGCAGTGGCCCGGTTGGACACTGAACGGTGACCCGGTCGGCGTGTGAACGGTGACCCGGTCGGACACTGAGCAGTGACCCGGTCGGCGTGTGAACGGTGACCCGGTCGGACACTGAGCAGTGACCCGGTCGGCGTGTGAACGGTGGCCCGGTCGGACACTGAACGGTGACCCGGTCGGAGTGTGAACGGTGGCCCGGTTGGGGACTGCAGCGGCCTGAACGGTGGCCCGGCTGGAGTTTGTGGCAGTCTGGCGGCGGTTCGGCTAGCTCCGTGGCGGGGCCCGTGCGGTGGTTCGGTTACGTTTGCGGCGGCCACGGACAGTCGCCTGGTTGGCTCGATGGCGGTCCGAACGCTGTCTTGGACGCAGAGCGTGCGCCCGGTTGGTCTATTCCGGCCCGCGGGCGATGGCTCGGTCGGCCTCCGCGACGGCCCGGACGGTGCTCGGGCAGGTCCGGCGACCTTCTTGTCCGCGGAACGTGCCGACCTCTATCCGCGGAACGTGCCGACCTTCTTGTCCGCGGAGCGTGCCGACCTCTTGTACGCGAAGCATGCCTGCCTACGGCTCACGTGCACTGGCCATGCGGATACCACTTCGCCGTCCGGCCGTTGCCGGCATGCACGAGCCAAACCCCAGCCACAGCGGGCAATACCGGCGTCGTGGCGACCGGTCCGTCTGGTGCTCCAGCGGGACAACGCCCCGAGGCAGTCGAGACAGCCCGCCCCGGCCCGCCCGCGCAAAGCGCAATGACGGCACCCGTCGACCGGCATTGGCGTGCTTACTGTGGTGACTGACGGTGGTTCGGTCGCCCGCGACTGGGCGATCGCGTCGGTTGTGCTGGTGGCTGGCGGTGGGTTGGTTGCCCCACGCCTGGTGATGGCGTGGTTGTGCTGGTGGCTGGCGGTGGGTTGGTTGCCCCACGCCTGGTGATGGCGTGGTTGTGCTGGTGACTGGCGGTGGGTTGGTTGCCCCACGCCTGGTGATGGCGTGGCTGTGCCGGTGGCTGGCGGTGGGTTGTCCCGTTTCTGGTGATGACGTGGTCGCGTTGGTGGCTGACGGTCGGTCGACTGCCTTCGCGATCTTCGCCCGGCGACCTGCAGCGGTGCGGTTGCCGTGGTGACAGCACCTTTTGCGACGACGACCATGGCGGTTAGCTGTGCCGGACCTGTTGATGGCACGTCAACCGTGGCGACCGGAGACCAGCGGCCAACTGACCACGGACGGCGCTCGATTGCTTTGCAGACGGATGCCCGACGAGAGCGTGGTTGTGCCCGGGTGACAGCGCGTTTGCCCGCCCATCGGTGGGGTGTAGCGATGGTGCGGTCGCGCCAGCGAACGGCGAAGGGGCGAGCCGGCTGTCGGTTACGGTGGTCCAGAATGGACACCGCTTGACCAGAAACTGGATCACGTGTGTTGACGAGCAGCTGGATCATTCGGTCTGACGAGCAACTGGATCACTGCGGCGCACGCATCACGAAGCAACGCTGTGGTTTGCTGCAGGCAGCAAGGCAATCGCTCCCACAGACGGGTGCCATGTACACACGTTCCACGTCGCCACCCGCACGTTGCCGTGATGCTCCCCGACGGTGCCGCTGACGAGGCGTGCGCCTTCTTGTCCGCGGAGCGTGCTCGGTCACCTCGGCTCTGCCGCAGCGACCGCGGCACCCAACTGACGGTCCAGATCGCAGACCGCCCCCTCATCGACGCCAAACCCGTTGTCAACCAAGGGATAAGCCTGAATTCGACGACGAGCTGTACCGGCGTCCGGCTCACTCGTCAGCCTGGGCGCAGGTCTCCAGCACTTGCCACCACGGAATACGGAGTACAGAGGTGCGCCCGCCGCCTGGGTAACGGAGTACAGAGATGAGCCTCCCACTTGGTAACTGACCTGAGGACCAGTTCCCGTCGCCCTGTCAGGGCACGGTTGTGTGCAGGCACGGGGTGTGTCCCGGCTGCCTGTCGGACAGGTTAAAGCGCAGGAGTGGCGCGGAAAACTGGCTAAGTCTTCCCGGGAAGCGGCATGTGCATGGTTCTTCGTAGCGCGATATTCATGCGATTTGCCGGATGCCAGACGCCGCGGACAGGGTCGTCGGTGACGTTATTTGGTCGCCCTGGTCCTGCGTGATTTGGCTGCCCTGGTCCCGCGTGGTCGAGCGCGGATGCCGACTGGGTCCTCTTCGGGTGATATGTTCTGCAACAAAGGTTTTTGCTCTTACCTTCAGTCTACCGGAGCGGGCCTGTTGTTCGCCGGGATGTTCCCCGATCGAGTTACTTGGATTCCGGTCTACCTGCTCGACCTGGGACGCGGCATTTCGTGGCGTGGGACGGCTGGGGCGGGCGTGACCTGCTGGTCTTGGGGTAGCGAGCGTCCGGGTGTCAAGAGTCACAGGGGGTGTGGGCCTCGACTGGACCCGTGCGGGTGAGCCCGGGTTGTCTGTTCCCGGTGGACTGTGCTTTACTTTAGGTGGTCTTGATTTTTGTGTTCGTGATGAGTCGCGCTCGCAGAATCCAGCGGGCGTAGGGTTTCCTCAGCATCGAGGTACGCTTCGCCCGGGGATGGGCCCAGGGTGCCGATGTGGCCTCCTGTTTAGTTTTATGTATGGAGATTGTTTAGATGACTGAGGGCATTGTGAAGTGGTTCAACTCCGAGAAGGGGTTCGGCTTCATCACTCCCGACAATGGTGGCGGCGACGTCTTCGTGCACTACAGCGAGATCCAGGGTAACGGTTTCCGTACCCTCGAGGAGAACGCTCGCGTGCAGTTCGAGATCGGTCAGGGCGCGAAGGGCCCGCAGGCCACGTCGGTCAGCGTTATCTGACCCACGTCCTTCCGAATGAGGGCCGTCACCCCGATCGTGGGTGGCGGCCCTTTTCGCGGGCGCTACCCGATCGTGGCTTGCCCTGCACTCGTAGGCTGCGCACCATGATCGAGAACGGATACCTGGTTTTCGGCATGTCCTGCGGCCACTGCGCCCAGTCGGTGACCGAGGAACTCACCGCGTTGTCCGGCGTCGAAGTCGTGACCGTCGACGTGGAAACCGGACAGGTGACAGTCCGGAGCACCGAAGTGCTGCCCGAGCCGGCGATCCGCGCCGCGGTGGAGGAAGCGGGCTACACCTACGCCGGCAGCGCGACAACCGTCTGACCCCGCACTGTGATCTGTCCCCGCGTCATGACCTGCCCGCGAGCCGTGGCCTGACTTCGCGTCGCGAGTTGCCTGCGAGCCGTGGCCTGACTTCGCGTCGCGAGTTGCCCGCGAGCCGTGACCTGACCCCGCACCGTGAGTCGCCCGCGTGCGGTGAGCTGGCTTGGCGCGGTGAGCTGCTCGCGTGCTGCGACTTGACTTTCGCGTCGTGACCCATCCCGTCTCGCGGTTGGCTTGATGCCATGCGTCTACCGGTCTGGCTCTGGATTGCGGCCGACTGGTCTTGACTGCGGTTGGTCCAGCTCCGTGTCGCGGTTGGCTGATGCTGGACTGTGGTTGAGCCAGTCTGGCCCGGTGGCGGATCGCGGGTGGGCGGGGCTCGTGTTGTGGTTGGCTGGTCTTGCATTGCGGTGTGGCTGTCGGGCGCCGGCAGCGGGGGTTCTGGCGTGGTTCGCGGCGTGGTGGCTGGACTTGCGTTGCGGCGGATTGGGTTCAGGGTGCGAGAGTGTCCATGGTGGACGGTTCGGCCGTGGTACTCGGATCATGCGTGAGTGCGGGACTGGTCTGGCTGGTGGTGAGATGTGCGGGTGCGCCTGACTTGCCGTCGGGGAGTTCTGTGCTGTGTTCGGAATTGGTCCGGCGGGAGGCTGGGTGAGTTCGCACGGCTGCCGGAACGGTGCGGGTGTGGATCGGTTCGCCGGCGGGTTCCTGCTATCGGGCGGGTGGCAGCTGGCCCGCGTCATCGGGCTCGGACTGCCCGGCCCGCACCGATGGGCCAGTGCCGCACTGATTGGCCCGGCCCGCGCCGATAGGCCAGTGCCGCACTGATTGGCCTGGCCCGCGCCGATGGGCCAGTGCCGCACTGATTGGCCTGGCCCGCGCCGATGGGCCAGTGTCGCACCGATGGGCCCGTGCCGTGCGGCCAAAGCCACCGGGGTCACCGCACCTAGTCCTGCACGATCCGGCTCACGTCACCCAGCCTGCGTCCGCTGGCTCGCGTGACCTGGTTCGCGCCACGAGGTCACAACGCGCGGTGGGCCATCTGGGCGAGATCGTCGGGTGCAACCCGGTGCACCTCTGTCCCTCAGTCGTGTTCGGGGTGTCTGCTGGGTACGGGCAGGACCGTGGGAGGGGAGATGTGGTCGTGGGTGGAGCCGTGGCGGGGATCGTCGCGAACCCGGTGTCGGGGCGGGACATTCGGCGGCTCGGGGCCTGGGCGTCGGTCTTTCCGGCCGACGGGAGGGCCGGCCTGGTGCAGCGGTTGCTGTCCGCGTTCGCCGTCGCGGGGGTGCGGCGGGTGCTGGTCTCCACCGACCGCGGGGGGATTTCCGCAGCCGTGCTGCGGGCGCTCGGGCGGGAGTCCGCGGCTCGGCCCGAGGTGGAGTTCTGCGAGCAGGATCCGTTCACCGGTTGCGCGCAGGACACGGTCGACGCCGTCCGGTGGATGGTCGACGCCGGGGCTTCGGTCATCGTCTGCCTCGGGGGCGACGGCACCGCGCGGGTGGCCGCCTCGGTGTGTGGTGACGTGCCGTTGCTCGCCTTGTTCACCGGCACCGACAACGCCTTCCCGCAGATGCGCGAGGCGACCGTCGCCGGGCTTGCGGCCGGGCTTGTTGCGACCGGCAAGGTCGACGTGGATCTGGTCGCTGAGCGCGTCAGCGTGCTCGAAGTCGTCACCAAGAACCGCAGGGCGATCGCGCTCGTCGACGTCGCCGTCACGATGAGCAAACACGTCGGGGCGGAAGCGTCGGGGGAGCCGGCTGCGCTGACCGAGCTGTACTGCACGTTCGCCGAACCCGACGGCATCGGCCTCTCCAGCGTCGCCGGGCAGCTGTGCCCGAGTCCGCGTTCCAGCCCGGACGGTGTGGCACTCCAGCTCGGCCCGGCCGACGAATGCGCAAACGTGGTGCACGCCCTCATCGCGCCGAAGCTGGTGCGGCCGATCGGGGTTCGCGGCTGGAGTGTGCTGCGGCCGGGCGTGCGGGTGGACCTCGCCGCGGACGGTGGGGTGATCGCCGTGGACGGTGCGCGTGAGCTGGAGTTGAAGAACGGCGAAGGCGCCTACGTGGAGCTGCGGTCCGACGGGCCGTGGTGCGTCGACGTCCGTGCGGTGATGGCCGAAGCCGCCACCCAGGGACTGCTGCGCGATGCGAGCGGACCGAGGAACGAACGTCGACGATGACGGACCTCTCGCTTCGGCCGGATCTCCAACCAGGGAGCCAAATTCCGGGCAAACCGCCGGTGCCGCCGTCCAGCCCGGTACGGGAACTGCGCCAGCAGCACCTCGAGGCAGCCTTGCCGATCGGGACGGCCGGCTGTGCGGCGTCGTGGACCTGTCCGATCTCGACGGTGCACCGACGGCCTTCCCCAGATCACCCGACTGGCCGAATCTCAGTTGCGCACCACGCACCTCGCGGATCCGGAACGGCTGCGGCACGTACGGTCCCGGTGCCGGCCAAGGTCTCCCGGCGCGCCTCGGTGACCGATCGACAAGCCTGGTCACGGTGCGCGCGGAGGCGTCGCGGCTGCACCGGACGGTCGGCGGGATCGTGCCGGGCCGGCCCCGTCGGTTCGCCGATCACCCGGAAGTGATCGTGCGGGCGGGTTGCGGAACCTGAGATCACGTGCTGGTGACACCTTCCGGGTGTCGTTGGCCCGCCTGATCCGCGACCGGCTACCTTCTGCGGGTGGCGTACGGGGAGGATCGGGGATGACCAGCACTGCGACGCGGCCGGAAACGACTGCGCCCGCGCCGGAGGAACCGGAGGGCCGCAGCGGGATCGCCGGGCTGCTGGAGCTGCCCGGCCAGGCGGTGCGTGCGGTGGTCAGATCCGCGGCGACGACCCCGGGCCGACTGTCCGTGATCGCCGTGGCGCTCGTGCTGCTCTCGCTGGTCGCGGGCCTCGTCGGCACGTTGTCCGTACAGGGCAAGGACAACACCGTCGAGGGTCTGATGGACCACCGCGAGCCGATGGCCTCGGCCGCGCAGCAGGTCTTCCGTTCACTTTCCGACGCCGACGCGACAGCGGCAAGCGCGTTCCTTTCCGTCGGCTCCGAGCCGCCCGCGCTGCGGAAGAAGTACGAACAGGACATTGCGGAAGCGGGTTCCGCACTGGCCAAGGCCGGTTCGGACGTCACCGACGTCGGTGACGCCGCGCGCCAGGTGGACATCCTGAACCAGAAGGTCCCGGTGTACACCGGGATCGTCGAGACGGCACGGGCGAACAACCGGCAGGGCTTCCCGTCCGGCGCGTCCTACCTGCGCGAGGCCTCGCAGCTGATGCGCTCGACGATCCTGCCCGCGGCGCAGGCGCTCTACGACGCGCACACCAAGAAGCTCTTCGACGAGCAGGACGACAGCGCCGGCGTGCCGTGGGCGGCGGTGGCGCTGATCGTGGTGCTGATCGCGGCGCTGGTGGCCACCCAGATCTACCTGACCCGGCGGACGAACCGGGTGGTGAACATCGGCCTGCTGGTGGCCACCGGTTGCATCGTGCTGTCCCTGCTGTGGGGCGCGGTCGCGCTGGTCGTGCAGGGCAGCTTCGTCGCGACCGGCCGGACGGACGGCACGTCGCAGGTCGACGTGCTGGTGCGCGCCCGGATCTTCGCACTGCAGGCCCGCGCGGACGAAACCCTCACCCTGGTCGCGCGCGGTGACGGCGCGACCTACGAGCAGCAGTTCATCAAGCTGGCCGAGCATCTCGTCGGTGCGGACGGCAAGGGCGGGCTGCTCGGCCAGGCCCGTGATCTGGCCGCAGGCACGTCCGGTGAGCAGAAGATCGAGGCCGCCGAACAGGCCGCACGCGAATGGTCGTTGGCCCATCTGCAGGTACGCCGGCTCGACGACGGCGGGCAGTATCAGGAAGCGGTGGACTTCGCGACGAGCGTGAGCCCGAACAGCGCGGCCGCGGCGTTCAGCCGGCTCGACACGAACCTGCAGGCCGCGATCGACGTCTGCCGTCAGGAATTCCTCGACGACACCAACGCGGGTGATCGGGCGCTCACCGCGCTTGCGCCGGGGGTCGGGGTGCTGGCCCTGCTCGCTGCGGGCGGGGTCACCGTCGGGGTACGGGAGAGGCTGAGGGAGTACCGGTGATGCGGTCGCGGCACTTCGTCCGGGCAGCTGTGCTGGTGGTCGTCGCCGCGCTCACCGCCGCCTGCGGGGCCGCGGAAGGGCCCGCCGATTCGATCACGGTGAGTGATGCGGCGTGGCCGATGCCCGCCGACGTCGGCGGCCCCGATGCCAGCGCGGGCGAGGACACCGACACCGGCTGCAACCCGCTGGCCAGCATCCGGCCGACGGATGGACTGTCGGTCTCGGCCGGTTCCACGATGGCGAAGATCAAGGAACGCGGGAAGCTGATCGCAGGCGTTGACCAGACCACGTACCTGTTCGGCTTCCGAAACCCCAAGACCGGCCTGCTCGAAGGCTTCGACATCGACGTGGTGAACCAGATCGCCGCGGCGTTGTTCGGCACCGCCGACGGGCACGTGCAGTTCCGCGCGATCCCGTCGTCGCAGCGGGAACAGGTACTCGAAGACCACCAGGTGGACGTGGTGGTGCGGACCTACAGCGTGACCTGCGCCAGGCGGAAGGCCGTGCAGTTCTCCGCGGTGTACTACGTGGCCGGGCAGGAGATCCTCGTGCCGAAGGCGTCGAAGGCGCAGTCGTTGTCCGATCTGGCGGGCAAACGGGTGTGCGCGGCGAAGAAGTCCACGTCGCTGGCGAAGATCGCGACCGATCCGGCCAAACCGGTCGCGGTGTCGGTGGCCAACTGGTCGGACTGTCTGGTGATGCTCCAGCAGAACCAGGTCGACGCGGTGTCCACGGACGACACCATCCTCGCCGGGATGGCCGCACAGGACCCCAGGGTCAAGGTCGTCGGTGAGCCGATGACGCGGGAGAACTACGGCGTCGGCATCCCGAAGGACCAGGACGACATGGTGCGCTTCGTGAACGCGGTGCTGGAGAAGATCCGCGGCGACGGCTCGTGGGCGGCGAGTTACCAGAAGTGGGTCGGTACCCGGCTGGGCCCGGCGGCCCCGCCGGAACCGCAGTACCAGTGACCAGCGCGTGGCGACGGGGAAGCCACCCCGCCGCCGCCCTCAACGGGGTAGCTTCGCTACGCGATACGTTTAGCTGCGGACAGTGCCGCGGGGAGCTCGGGAGGTAGTTGTGTCGGAGGAGGCGCGCCGTCCTCGGCACGCAGCACCGGACGAGGGCACCGGCCCGGCCCCGGACCAGGCGGCCGCATCCGGTCCGCCGGCTTCGGGCAACCCGGAGTCATCGGCGGGGGAGCCGTCGGGCCAGGGTGCGCCGGGCGCCGGTGGTTCACCGGACTCGTCGTGGACCCCGCCGCCCCCGGTTCGCTGGGACACACCGGAACCGTCGGTGTCCGGCCGCCTCGACTCCGATGCCGACTCCGGCTCCTCGGAGAACCCGGACGCCGAGACGCTGGTCAACGCACCCATCCAGCGTCCGCAGCAGTCCGGTCGCCCGCAGCAGCCCTACGGCAGGCAAGCCCCGCGGGCACCCGGCCGGACGCCCGGACCGGGGACCCCGCCGGCCGGCAGGCCCCAGCCGGGCAGCCCCGGTCGTCCGCAGGGCGCCCCCGGCCGGCCCGGTCCGGGCACCCAGGGCCAGCCGTACCCGGGGACGCAGGGACAGCCACCCGCCGGTGGCCAGGGTCAGTCGTATCCGGGTTCCCAGGGACAGCCGCCGGGCGGAGGCCAAGGGCAGCAGCGCCCGGGACCGCAGGGCCAGCCGCCTTCCGGAGGCCAAGGGCAGCAACGCCCAGGTACGCAGGGCCAGCCGCACCCGGGTGCCCAAAGCCAGCCGGGTGCTCCAGGCCAGCCGCCCTCCGGTACGCAAGGCCCGCAGCCTTCCAATGCGCAGGGTCAGCCGGGCGCTCCAGGCCAGCAGCCGCACCCTTCCTCTGCCGGGCAGCCGTATCCGCGTGCGGGGCAGGGCAGGCCGTATCCGCCGGGACAAGCGGGCCAGCCGGGGCAGGGACAGCCTGCTTCGCGGTCAGGTTCGGCCGGTCGTCCGCAGGTGCCGGGGCGGGCCGGGGAACGGTCTGCGTCCGAAGTGGCCGGTGGACAGCAGGACGCGGGCAGGCCGGGCGCCGAAACCGGTTCCGGGGGCGCGTCGCCGAGCCGGCCGGTGTCCGGGGGTTCCGGGCAGGCCGAGTCGGCCGTGCGCGGGGCCGAGGATCCCACCCGGCCGCCGGGTGATCTGGCGCCGGTGATCCTGCCGCAGTCCCAGCAGCCGGTCGCGCCGGTCAATCCGGCCGCGCCGATGCCGACGAGCGTGCTTGCCAACCCCGCGCCCGCGACCCAGAGCATCATGCCGCCGACACCCCGGGTGGAGCCGGCCGAAGGGGAAGGGGCGGCGCTGCCCGATCCGGGCACCGACAGCGTCGTCGCCGCCGGCGGCAGCGAAGGCCGTGGCAGCGAAGGCCGTGGCAGTGAGGGCCGTGGCAGTGAGGGCCGTGGTACTGGATCGGGCAGCCGTGGCACCGGCAGCGGAACCGGTTCCGGGAGCACCGGCACGGGCACGGGTACCGGCACCGGACGCTCCGGCACGTCGCGGCGCACCGGCTCACGGCGTTCCCGGCGAGGACGGCTCGGTGCGGGTCTCATCGAGGTGCCGCCGGTGCCGTATCGCGATCCGTCGACCGCGGTGCTCGCGAACCCCGTCGTCTCCGAGGAGAAGCGGTACTGCGGCAACTGCGGGGCGAAGGTCGGCCGCAGCAAGGACGGGCAGCGCGGTGAACCCGAGGGCACCTGCGAAAAGTGCGGTACCCACTTCTCGTTCCTGCCGAAACTGCAGCCGAACGAGCTCGTCGGTGGCCAGTACGAGGTGCTCGGCGCACTCGCCTACGGCGGGCTCGGCTGGATCTACCTCGCCCAGGACCACAACGTGTCCGACCGCTGGGTCGTGCTCAAGGGCCTGATCGACACCGGGGACTCCACCGCGATGGCCGCCGCCGCCAACGAGCAGCGGTTCCTCGCCGAGGTGGAACACCCGAACATCGTCAAGATCCACAACTTCGTGCAGCATCCGGACCCGCAGACCGGCAACTCCGTGGGTTACATCGTGATGGAGTACGTCGGCGGCCAGTCGCTGCGGCAGCTCGCGCTCCAGCACCACCGCGAGAGCAAGCGCCCGGAACCGCTGCCGATCGGCCAGGTGATCGCCTACGGCCTGGAGATCCTGCCCGCGCTCGGCTACCTGCACAGCCAGGGTCTGTTGTACTGCGACCTCAAGCCGGACAACGTGATCCAGACCCGCGAACAGCTCAAGCTGATCGACCTCGGCGCGGTGCGGCGGGTCGACGACTACGAGAGCCCGCTCTTCTTCACCAGCGGCTACAGCGCGCCCGAACTGGCCAAGCAGGGCGCCACCATCTCGTCGGACCTCTACACGGTCGGTCGCACCCTTGCCGTGCTGAGCTTCGAATTCTCCGGCTACACCACGAAGTACAAGAATTCGCTGCCCGGTCCGGACGCGGTGCCGCTGTTCGCGTTGTTCGGTTCGTACTACCGCTTCCTCAAGCGCGCCACGCACGCCGACCCGGACCGTCGGTTCATCGCCGCCGACGAGATGGCCGACCAGCTGACCGGGGTGCTGCGCGAGATCATGGCGCTGGGCACCGGGGCCGCGCGCCCGGCCGCGTCGACCGTGTTCGGGCCGGAGAGCCGTACTTTCGGCGTGCACCTCGTGGTGCCGGAGCACGGCGAGAGCGTGCCGCTGCCCGAGGCCGCCGAGGTGGTCGCCGGGCTGCCCATCCCGCAGGTGGACACCGACGACCCGGCGGCGGGGGTGCTGGCCACGACCACTGCGCTCGACCCGCGTGAGGCGATCGAGGCGCTGGCCGGGGCACCGCGGGAGTCGATCGAGGTGCGGCTGCGGATCGTGCGTGCCCGGATCGAACTCGGCGAGTTCGTGGAGGCGCAACGCCAGCTGCAGGCCGCGCAGTACCTCGCGATCCGGCACGGCTTCCCGCACGACTGGCGCATCGACTGGTACCGCGGCCTGATCGAGCTGGCCGGCGGCAGGCCGCGGGTCGCGCACGTGGCGTTCGACGCGGTCTACGACGATCTGCCCGGCGAGATCGCGCCGAAGCTCGCACTCGCGGTGAGCGCGGAGGGCGTCGGCGACTACTTCGGCGCCGCGAGGTTCTACGAGCTGGTGTGGCGTACCGACCCCACGTACGTGAGCGCGGCCTTCGGCCTCGCCCGCGTGTACCTGGCCCAAGGCGCGCGGGCGAGCGCGGTGGAGGTGCTGGAGGGAGTGCCCGCGACGTCGACGCACTACGTCGACGCGCAGGTCGCCGCGATCAAGATCAAGGCCCGTGCGCAGGGCGCCGGCACCGAACAGGCGCAGGTCACCGAGGGCGATCTGGTGGACGCGTCCGGCCGGCTGGAACGCCTCAACCTCGACGCCGAACGGCACACCCGGCTCAGCGCCGAGGTGCTCGAAGCCGCCTACGAGTGGCTGCAGGTGCCAGGGCAGCCGAAGTCCACGTCGTCCTCGAAGGTGCTCGGTTGCGCGCTGGAGGAACGCGACGTGCGATTCGGGCTGGAGCGCTGTTACCGCGCGCTGGCCCGGCTCGCCGGCACCGCGGCCGACCGCGTGGCACTGGTCGACCGGGCCAACGCGATCCGCCCGCGCACGTTCACCTGAGCCGTCAGGGGTTGATCTCCCATTCCTCGCCGCGGGTGCGACGGTTGTTCCGTTGCGCCTCGGCGAGCTTCTCCATCGCCTGCGGATCGCCGTGCGTGCTGAAGTGCTCGAACCCGACCTCGACGAACAGGCCGCGTGCGCGCACCGCGACCGGCCCGTCCGGTGCGTCGAGCCTGCCGTCCGCGCTCACGTAGATCTTGCGTCCGGCCGTGCCGTCGAGCCGAGCCTCGATGTACAGCGTCGAGCCCACCGGTACCGGACGGCGGAAGTCGGTCTCCAGCTTGCCGGTCACCGCAGGACGGCGCAGCAGGTTCCCCACCGTCGAGCCGAGTGCCTCGTCGAACGCGCAGGCCAGCAGCCCGCCGTGGGCGAGGCCGGGCGCGCCCTGGTGAGCCGGGGTGACGGTGAACTTCGAGTGCACCGTGTGCTCTTCGCCGATCGTCGAACGCAGGTGCAGCCCCGCCTCGATGTCGTCCCCGCAGCCGAAGCACTCGTCGAAGTGCACGCCCAGTTCGGTGCCGGGGGAGGGGGCCTTCGGATGGACGGCAGGCGGTTCGACGTCGACCGGCGGCCACGGTGGGGAAACACGACTCATGAGAGGGACGTTAACCCGCGGGAAGGACCCCGGGGGAGCCACCCTGACCTGGGACGGCCGATTTCCTCAGCACACAGTAGTCGGTGAATTCCGTACGGTAGAAGTTTCCGGCTCGTTCTGCCGATTAATCTCCAGAGGACAAGACTGGGCGGATGAGCTCTACCCGATTCATTGGACGCGTACGAGGAGGTCGCCGCGGGGATGAGTGACACAACGACGGGGAAACCCGAGGTCGATCAAAGGACCGTCAAACGCGCTGTAATCGCGTCCGCGATGGGTAACGCTACCGAGTGGTACGACTACGGCGTTTTCACGTCCGGGGCGATCTCCGCGACCATCGGCACGGTGTTCTTCCCCGGTGAGGGCAACGCGGTGCTGAAATCGCTCGCCCTGCTGGCGGTCGGTTTCATCGTGCGGCCGTTCGGCGGAGCGTTCTTCGGTCCACTGGGGGACAAACTCGGCAGGCAGCGGGTTCTTGCGCTCACCATTCTGCTGATGTCCGGCTGCACCTTCCTGGTCGGTGTGCTGCCGACCTACTCCGGTGGCTACAGCATGGGTATCGCGGCGCCGATCGCGATCCTGCTGCTGCGGCTGATCCAGGGCTTCTCCACCGGTGGGGAGTACGGCGGCGCGGCCACCTTCATCGCCGAGTACGCACCGACCAAACGCCGGGGCTTCTTCGGTTCGTTCCTGGAGATGGGCACGCTGGCCGGCTACGTGCTCGGCAACTCGGTGGTGCTGATCACCTCGCTGTCGCTCTCGAGCGAGCAGTTCGACAGCTGGGGCTGGCGGATCCCGTTCTTCATCGCGCTGCCGATCGGTGCGGTCGGGCTCTACCTGCGGTCGAAGCTCGAGGACACCCCGGAGTTCCGGCGGCTCGAGGCGGCAGGCGAGAAGGCGAAGAAGGCACCGCTGCGAGAGACCCTGCAACGCAACTGGCGGATGATCCTGAACCTGATCGGGATCGTGCTGCTGGTGAACATCGCGGACTACATGCTGTTGACCACGATGCCGTCGTACTTCACCGACACACTGCACATCGGCGACACCGAGTCCAGTTTGATCATCATCGGCGTGGAACTGGTGCAGTTCGCGCTGCTGATCCCGCTGGGCGCGCTGTCCGACCGGATCGGCCGGAAACCCTTGTTGCTCACCGCGGCGATCGGGTTCATCGTGCTGAGCTGGCCCAGTATCAAGCTGATGCAGACCGGCAGCCTGGCGTGGCTGATCATCGGCTTCCTGGTCGTGGCGATCCTGCTGGCGCTGATGCTCGCGGTGATCGGCTCGACGTTCCCGGCGATGTTCCCGACGCGCGTGCGCTACGGCTCGTTCGCGATCGGGTACAACATCTCGACGTCGCTGTTCGGCGGTACCTGCGGGGTGGTCGTCACGGCCTTGATCGACAGCACCGGCAACGCGGACTGGCCGGCGTACTACCTGATCGTGGCCGCACTCATCGCGTTGGTCCCGATCATCAAGATCCCGGAGACGTCGAAGGTGCCGATCGAGCAGATCGACACCGCCGACAGCGGAGGGAAGCTCGCCGCCACGAAGTGAGCTCCCGTACCCGGCACGGAAAAACCGCCCCTGTCCACTGTGGACGGGGGCGGTTCCGTTGCGGGTCGCCGAACCTGCCGGGACCCCGGGTCAGCGGGCTTCGGCCGCCTCGACCGGGCGAGGAGTGAAGCGCTTGCGGGCCCACGCAGCCAGGCCACCGGCGACCACGACGGCAACAACGGTTTCGATCATCAGTGCAACGAGCACCATGGTGCTTCCTCCTCGAGTTCTCGGGCCGGCCAGTACTGTGCCGGCTGAGCGATCGGTTTCGGCGGTCACCGCGACCGCCACTGGGAACATCGCACTGAGAGCCCGGGATATTTCGCCGAAATCCCACTTGAACGGGTGACGTCAGCCACTCTTGTTACCGGCACGTTTCGGCCGGTGCAGTTTCTGGGTAACGGCGGGTTTCCGCTGGTCCGAGTGGGTGTGGCGGGGGTAACTCAGCCGGGCGCCGTCGTCGGCGTCGGATTGCCTTTCCCACGCGGCGGTTCGGGCGTTCGCTGGGTCGTCGTCGAGGGTGTCTCGCGCGGGGGGCCTGCCGTTCTGCTCTGGGAGACCCGCGGCGGCGGGACCGCGGAAGTGCCGCGCTGGGACGCCGGCGAACGCGGGGCATCCGACGGTGTTGCGGTGCTCGGCCGTTGGTTCGGCGGATGCGGAGCCGGGCTGGACGAGACGGTGGCGAGACCGGGTCCGGCCGGTTCGACCGGGGGAGGCGGGCCACCGCGGTGGCCGACCGCGAGACCGGCCACCACGAGCACCGCGACCGTCGCCGCCGAGCTGCCTGCGACCGCCCAGCGCTTGCGCCGTCGTCGCACGACCGAGCCGCGGGCGATCACGTCATCCGGGTCCAGTTCCAGTGGAGGGCCGTCCGGGGCCTGGGAGAACAGCGCGCGGATGTCGTCATCGGGATCCATCTCGTCACCTCCCTTCGGGAACGGGTAACGCACCGAGGTGCGGGCCGAGCCGGGTGCGCAAGGTCGCCAGGCCTCGTGCGGCCTGGCTTTTCACCGTGCCGGTGCTGCAGCCGAGCGCCTCCGCCGTCTCCTCGACGGACAGGTCCTCGAAATACCGCAGCACGAGCACGGCGCGCTGCCGCGGAGCCAGCACGGACAGCGCACGGCTGATCAGTGGATCGGGTTCGTCCGCGGCCGCGGGTGCCGCGACCTCGGGTGGGGCGTCGGTGAGCCGCTCCCGTTTCCACCGGCTGCGCCGATTCTCCGCGAGGAAGGTGCGCAGCACCACCTTGCGGGCGTAGGCGTCGAGCGCGTCGTGGCGGGCCAGCCGTGGCCACGCGAGGTACAGCTTGAGCAGCGCTGACTGGGTGAGGTCCTCGGCGCGGTGCCAGTCCCCGCACAGCAGGTAGGCGGTGGCCCGCAGGCTGTGCGCGCGCTCGCCGAAGTACCGGGCGAACTCGCCGTCCCACGGCGAGCCCTGCCCGGACCTCGGACGAGAGCGCGAAACCACCTGGCGATCAGCCCCAGACGGCCGGCAGGTGCAGATCGCCGGTCGGGCCGGCGGGCACCGCACTCGGCACCCGATTGCCGTTCGACCGCGGCGCGGGCGCCTGGCGGCCGGGCTCGGACGGACGAGCCGACGGTGCGTCAGTGGGTGCCTGCGCCGGCGGTGTGCCGGTGCGGGACGGTGCCGGGGGCGCGTCGGTGGGCGACTGCGCCGGCGCGCCCGCGGGGGCCTGCGTGGTCGGCGGCGCGTCCGGTGCGGCGAAGGCGACTGCCCCACCGGTCACCGCACCACCGGCCAGCAGCAGGGCACCGATGCCAAGGGCGAAGCGAATACGCACAACTTCCTCCTCGTTGCTGAGCGCCGTCCGGGATCGGCGGCGCTTCTCTGCGTTGGTCATGCGGTCGGGCAGCCACCGGGTTGCATCGGATTTTCCCGGATGCCGATACGGCCGGGAGCCCATCGGGTCTCCCGGCCGTATCGGTCCTGCGGATACGTCGTCAGCCGGCCAGCGCGGAAAGTTTGCTCCACGCGGTCCAGTCGTAGGTCCAGTCGTTGTAGTCGCCGTCCTTCGAGGACAGTTTCTGGGTGCTGCCGGTGATCTCCACCGGATCGCCGGGCAGCACGCTGTCGTAGTACCGCTTCGCATTGGCAGGCGAGAGGTTCAGACAGCCGTGCGAGATGTTCTTCTTGCCCTGCGCCCACACCGAACCGGCAAGGCCGTGGATGAACTCCCCGTTGTTGGAGATGCGCACCGCCCACGGCACGTTCACGTCGGTGTAGTGGTAGCGCGGATTGCTCATCGAGTAGGTGGAGTGCTTGGACATCACCACGTGCACCCCGCTGTGGGTGACCCGGCCCGGATCGGAGTCGAGGCCGTAGCTGACCGGGAAGTCCATGATCTCCTTCCCGTCGCGGACCACCTGCATGGTGTGGTCCTTGGTGTTGCCCTTCACGATCTGGGAACGGCCGATGGTGAAGCTCGCGGACACGTCCTGGCGCCCGTAGGAACCGCCGCCCATCGAGGCGCCGTAGAGCTGCGCGTCGACGGTGACCTTGGTGCCGGGCTCGAAGTACTCCTTCGGCCGCCAGTGCACCGAGGTGTCGCCGTCGAGCCAGGCCCACGAGCCCTCGGTCTTCGGCTCGGTCTTCACCGACAGCGCCCGCTCCACCGCGGCCTTGTCCTTCACCGCGCTGGGGAAGCTGAGTGCGATCGGCATCGCGATGCCGTAGGTCTGCCCGTCTCCCACGTTGAGGCTGCCGGTCACCTGCCGGCTCGGCTTGACGGTGCTGAACGATCCGCCGACCGGCACCTGCTTGCCGTCCGCGCCGGTGGCCTGGCCGGACCAGGTGTAGGTCTTGCCGTAACCGAGGTCCTCGCTGGTGCTCCAGGTCTTCTTGTCCGCCGACGGCTGCCCCTTGACCTGCTTGCCGTCCGGGTTGGTCAGCGTGACCGAGGACAGCGTTCCGTCCGCGACCGACACCTTCGCCGGGTCACCCGGTGCGACGTCCTTGGCCCCGGCTGCCGGGGTGAACGAGACGGTCGGCGGCTTGGCGGCCGGTTCCTCGGCGGTAGGCCCGCCACCGTCGGTCCCACTCGCATTGACGGTCGGCTCGCTGCTGCACGCACCGAGCGTGAGCGCCGCGACCACGCCCAGCACCGCGACGCCGGCCCGGCGACGGGCCAAGTGTCGAAAAGTCACCCTGATCCCCAATCTCCCCTGGATTCCCCGATCATCCAGACGTCCCGTACCGGCGCGGCGTTGACCGGTTGGCTAGTGACCAGCATCACATCGCTGACGGTGACCCTGACGGATCCGGCTCGTCCGATCGCACCCCGTGCACAGCGGACTCGCGCTGGACGCACTGGACCAGCGTATCCCGCGGGACTGACTGCATAGCGTAGGCAGCGATACGACGTTCCGGTGACGTGCGGCAGGCGGAACCGATCGCGTCGATCAACGGGGTTCAGATTTGGCCAGATCCCGGTAGGCTGCGCAGCAGGCCGTCGTTTTGCGTGTTCGTGGCTTCACACTCGCGGAACTTCTGACGCGAGCCGTGGGGCCGTATAGCTCTTCGCTCGACTCGTTGGAACCGCCCGGGACGGCCGGGGTGCCGCTCCGGGGGCATTCGAAGCGGATCTGTTACGAGGAGTACAGCGGTGGCGCAAGGCACTGTGAAGTGGTTCAACGCGGAGAAGGGCTTCGGCTTCATCGCGCAGGACGGCGGAGAAGGCGACGTTTTCGTGCACTACTCGGAGATCGAGGGTCGTGGTTTCCGCACCCTCGAGGAGAATCAGCGAGTGGAGTTCGAAGTCGGTCAGGGGCAGAAAGGTCCCCAGGCCCAGAAGGTCCGCGCGATCTGAGACAGGCCCTGCGCGTTTTCTCAGGCCTGAGTGAAGAGGCCCCGGCGACTCGTTCGCCGGGGCCTCTTCCTGTGTCCGGGTCGGTCCGGCGCTCGCGCCGCGGCTGCTGCCGGACAGGCGGGTTTCCGGTCGGTCCGTGTCTTGTACGCGGAGCGTGCGCGGCTCGGGACGACCGGGCGGGATTCGTCAGGGGCGGGCTGGATGGCCGCGGCGGGGTTGGCTGCTCCCGCGGTCCCCCGGTGATCGCAGTTTGCGCTCGCCCGGCCGGATGATTGCCGTCCGTGGTCGCGGGACTGGTCGGTGCTTGCCGGGTTGGTCCATCCGTGGTCACCGGCAGCGGTCGCGTCTGCTCGGCGTGCGACGCCGTTCCGGTGCCTTCTCGGGCCGGCCCGCCGTCGGGTCTCCGGCGCAGGTGGGCAAAAGAAAACCCCCGGCCGTCGGGGGAAGCCGGGGGTTTTCGTTCGGGGGATCGGTCAGCGGCCGACCAGGGGCTGGTCGAACGTGTCCGGGGGGAAGGTCAGTTCCTGGGTGTGTGCGTCGGACTCGCGGCGGTCCTGGGCCGAGGCGGCCTGGCCCTCCCACGAGAGGCGTTCCAGCAGCCACTCCTGCGCGAGGGCCTGCGGGGACAGGTCGCGCTCGTTCGCGAGGTCCTTGAGCTGCTGGCTCGCGATCAGGTTCAGGCGCAGCTGGTAAACCTGCGCCTCGCCGAAGCGGCCGCCGGTCCCGGTGCTCTCCGGGTCGGCGTCCGGGGCGAGTGCGGCGAGGTAGCTGGTGAGCTCTTTGTCCTCGACGATCTCGTCTTCGGGAGTCCTGGCGACGGTGCGGTGCCGTCCGGTCGAGACGGCCTTGAGGTTCGTACGGCTGCTCAGGCGGCCTAGGGAGGGTAGGGGCACGCAGACACGATAACGGTTCGGTCTCGGCAAACAAACCACTGTGAGCCACAACACAGCTATTTCGCTGCCCGTTAAGCCTATTCGATCACCTGATCAGCCCAGTACGCGAACGCATTCCACCACTATCGGTCAAGGCGAACATCCGCAGGTGGCGACGGGTGCAGAAATGGAGAGACCCCCGCGCCAGGGGGAGGAACGCGGGGGTCGGAGGGGATCTCCACAGGCGCTGACCGGGGGTGTGTCAGCGCCTCCGATTCTTGCACGAGTTGCGGGGTTCGGCGAGGGGGAGCGAAGAAAATCCGTTGTGCCGGGGTAGCCGGGAATACCGAGGCGAAGCTGCGGAGAGTGGCCCCAGGTTCACTCTCCGGGGGGCTGCCGGTCCGGCTTGCCGCTGATTAACCTCGCGCCCAGTTGTTGCGAACCGGTGGAGGAGCCATGAGCGGATCGGTCGAAGTTCGTCAGTTCCTCCTTCGGTACGAAGGTGCCGACGGAGGAAGTACATCGCTGTCCGGCGGAGTGCCGGCGCAACGTGGCTCGTCGGACGGCCAGCGCGTCTCCGACGACCAGGTGCGGCGCGCCCGTCTGGCAGTCGCGCACGGAGCACTGGACGCCGAGGACTGTGCCAACCTGCTGGACATGCTGGGCCTGTCCCAGGACGACGACGGGCAGGCGCCGGTCCAGCGTTGACCGCGCCGGCCGTAGTCGGTCCGAGCTGTGCGCCTCGGCGTCCGCGGTCGCCGAGGCGGGTTCCCTGGGGCAGGACGGACGGCTGGGTCGGGAGTGGGACTGGCCGTGCCGGGTCGACGTCGTTGGTCGCTCCGGCCGTCGGTGCCGTCCGGTGCCGTTTTGGCCGACGCCGGGTTGCCGGGACTTCGCGGAGATCGTTGTCGCAGGTCCGGGACGTGCGGGAGAGTTAAGGAACCCCCGGTGTGTGGCGGGGTGGACGTGCCCTATGCTGGTAATCGCTCCCAGGGGAACCCTGAGAGCGCGGTCGGCCGGTTAGCCGAAACCTGACCGGGCTCCCATCGTTCAGTGGCCTAGGACTCCGCCCTTTCAAGGCGGCAACGCGGGTTCGAATCCCGTTGGGAGTACGCAGTACCAAGTTTGGCCCTGTGGCGCAGTTGGTTAGCGCGTCGCCCTGTCACGGCGAAGGTCGCGGGTTCGAGTCCCGTCAGGGTCGCAAGATCGTTCGGCTCCTTGCCGGCGTTCCCGGCCAGGTAGCTCAGTTGGTACGAGCGTCCGCCTGAAAAGCGGAAGGTCGCCGGTTCGACCCCGGCCCTGGCCACAGCCATCTACCTGCGAAAACAGGCCCCGCCAACCCCCGGCGGGGCCTGTTTCGTTCGTGCTCCGTCTCAGTCTCCGTCTCGATTGCCCTTCTTGCGGCCCTTCTGTTTCTTGCCCTTGCCCTTGCGCTCGGGCTTCCACAAGTACGCGTTCAGCTGGTCGGCGATGTCCCGCCGGAGCCCGCCGGTCATGTGCTGATACCGCTTCGCCATCGCTCCATTCGACCAGCCCATGAACTCCATCACGGCCCGCTCCGGCACCCCGAGTACCAGCAGCACGGTGGCCGCGGTGTGCCGCGCGTCGTGCAACCGGGCCTCCCGGACACCGGCCTCTTCCAACAGCGCCTTCCAGTCGTCCAGGTCCCGACGTGGGTCGAGCGGCTTCCCGGTCGGCTGAGTGAACATCCACCCGCCCTCGCACCACTCGGACCCAGCGTGCTCCCGCTCCTTGGCCTGCTGTTCCTCGTGCGTGATCAGCAGCTCGTAGAGCCGGTCCGGCAGCACGATCCCACGGCGGCCGGCCGATGACTTCACCTCGACTTCGACCAACCCGCCACCGTGACGCTGCGGACACCACCGTGCATGACTCGTGCAGTCCGGTGGGCACGGCGGTGGGCACGGCTTCCGGCGATGACGTTTGCAGTCCTCCGGACACGACTTCACTTTGTGGTACTTCGCTCCGCACTTGTGCGGGTTGTCGCAGCCGTGCTGCCAGGTCTGACGTTGCAGCTGTTTCGCGATCCGCAGCGCTCGGTTTTCCCGGTCGAGCCGTGACCACTTCAGCCCGATGGTTTCCCCTTGCCTGGTACCGAGCGCGAGGGCAAGCACGAACCGGGCACCGTTTCGCCGCGAGAGCGCGGCCACCAGAAGGCGGCCGATCTCGTTGGCCGCGAACGGCTCGATCTCCGTTTCCTCGACGCGAGGCGGCTTCGCGAGTTCCACCGGGTTCCGCACGATGTGTCCTCGACGCCACGCCTCGCCGAATGCGGTCCGCGCCGTGCGATGCACCTGATGCGCTGTCGCCGACTTGAGCCCGGCTTTGAGCATCTTCGCGTACAGCTTTTCGAAGTGCTCGGGCTCGATCTTGTCAACGCGATGGGCTCCGAGATTCGGAATGAGGTGCCTATTCACGGCGGTGCGGTACGCATTGCCCGCCTTATAGCGAACCGACGGAAGCGCGATGTTGTTGAGCCAATGCGTCAGCCATTTCTCGACCGTCCACGAGCGCCCGGCCTTTTTGACCTTGCCCGAGTCGCGCTGTTTTTCGAGCGCGCGTACGGCCTCGATAACCTCCGGTTCGGTTTTGCGTTCGACGTGGCGCCGGTCCGGCTTGCCGTCGTCGCGAATCCCCATGGTGACCCGGCCGTGCCACTTTCCGTCCTTGCCGAGGTAAATCGAGCTCGCGCCGTTCGGTGCGCGGGTGCCTTCTTCTCGCTTTTTCCGTGGCATGTCATGCCCCCTTTCGGTAGGTCAGGCTGCCGTCTGCGCAGCGGTGATCTTGGCGATGTATTCGGCGATTGCCGAAGCTGACACCCGCCGAAGACGTCCGATTCGGATGGTTTCGATGTCACCTGCCCGGATCAGGCCGTACATTGTGGTGCGGCCGATGCTGAGTCGTTGTGCGGCAGCTTCAATGGAGAAGAGCGTGTACGTATCGGAATTGGCGGCGTGCATGACTTTCACCTCCATACTCGGCGGATTCAGGCTTCGGGGAGGTTGCCGATCCAGTCGGTTAAGCGGGTGCGGGGGATTTCCCAGCCGTTGTCGGTGTGGATGGCGGGGATGGTGCCGTTTTCGGCCCACTGGCGGGTTTGTTCGGTGGAGACGCTGATGAGGTAGGCGGCTTGGGTGATGGTGTAGGTGGTGGCGTAGGGGTCGATTTCAGGTGTGGGGCCGGTGTAGGGCTGGTCCTGGCTCGGCCCGGTGTCGGCGGTGGCACGGGACGGGAAGCGGAGCGCGCGTGCGGTCATGGGTGGGTCCTTCCTGGGGTGGCCGGCCGGGTTCCGGGCTCGGTCGCTGGGTCGGCTGCCCCCTCCTGCCAGCGTTGGTGAGTGGGTTGGGTTGGGAGTGCTGGCAGGTGGGGGGTGGGCAGTGAGTGGGTTGGTGCCTGCTCGGTTGGTGGCGGTCTACGGCGCTGTTTCAGCGGTTGTGGTGGGGGTGTCCACTGATCCACTGGGCCCGGGTTTGGCCTGGTCGGGTCCAGTGGATGCGGGTAAGTGGGTGGTCAGTGGGGATCCACTGGCCGCGCGTCGATCCACTGGCGATCCACTGAGGGATCCACTGGGGGTGGCGACGTGTGCGGCGGCGTGGTCGAGCCGGGTGATGATGCGCTCGAGCCGTGCGATGGCGTGGCCGGCCCACCGGTGCAGCCGGACGGCGCTGCGGTCGGTGAGGCGGGCGGTGGTCGACGCGCGGGTCATGGGCGGAGCCTCCTTCTGGGGTTCGGGCGGTGATGGGCGGCGGGTAGCGTGGGTGGTGCGACGGCCCGTGCCCTCCTCCCTTGTGGCGCGGGCCGTTGTGCTGTCCGGGCGGGTGAGGGGCCGGGGTTAGGGACTGCTGGCGCGGGTTAGTTCCGTAACCCGTCGGGTTAGGTGCCGGATCTGGGTGTTGACCTGCGGGAAGTTAGGCGGGTGAGGTTCGGATCGGGGTTAGGTTGCCGGTCGTAGGTGGCCGGAACTGCGGGTCCGCGCGGGGGTCGGCCGCTGGGCTAACCCGCTGGTTACGGGCTGGATTACGGCCGCCGAGGCGGATTACGTTCGTCATTCGGCGGGTTACGGCCCGGTTCTGGCCGCTGACCTGCGGAAAATTACGGAAGTACGGGATTACGGCGCCGCCGGATCGGGCCGCGGGACCCTCGGATTGCGGGGTCCGGGGTAGTGCGCGGCGCTGTAATCCGGGCGGTGGCCGGGGCGTGCCCGGCCGCGCCGGCGGGTGTGCGGGATGGCCTCGCCCCACCGGTCTCCGTGCCGTGGCCGGGCGGTGCGGGGCCGGGGTGGGGTGCCCAGTTGGCCGTCCACGGCGGTCATGACCTGGCCGACGAGGTGGGCGAGGGCGAGGAACGGGAGCCGGGTCAGGTGCAGCCCGGTGAAGACCAGGATGAGGCTGGCGAAGCGCAGCAGCGCGGCCGTGCCGTAGCGGTCGAGAACGTCGGTGGCGGTCATCGTGGGCTGCCTTCCTGCCGTTGGGTGTCGGTTGTGCCGGGGTGAGTTGCGGGTGAGTTGAGGGGTGAGTTCGCCGGTGGGCGGGTGAGTTGACGCACTCGCGGGTGAGTTGGGTTTTCAGGGCTGTGACCTGCGGAAGTGAGTTCGGGTGAGCTGGGTGAGGCGGGTGAGTCGGGGTCCTGGGGGTGCTCGAAACCCCCGGTTTTGGGGGTGTCGCGCGGCCCGGTCCGAGCTCACTCGGGGTCCGGTGGTGGTCTCGGGTGTGCTCTGCGGGTGTGCGCGGTAAGCGCGGTAGCGCGGTATGTGCTGTGACCTGCGGTTTTGTGGTGGGGGTTTCCGGACTTACCGCGCGCCCTGCGCGGTAAGTCCGGGAAGTCGGTGGGTGTTTGTGCTGGTCAGCGAGTTACCGCGCTACCGCGCTTACCGCGCAGGGGTCAGGACGCGCGCGGTATCTCCACGGCGGTCACCACCTCTGTCGGTCGGCCCTTGCCGGGCCGTTTGCCGACCGCGACCTGACCGGAGTCGATCAGGTCGGCCAGCACCTTGCGGGCCTCTTCGGTGGCGCGTTTGTGCTTGTGGCAGTAGTCCTCCCGGATCTCGTTGCGGGTGCGCCCGTCGACCCCGGCGGCCGCGATCCACGCGAGCAGCTTCGCGGCGGCCTGGTCGTCGGTGAGGGCGGTGCGGGCAGAGGCGATGGAGTAGCGGACCAATGCGGCGGCGGGTAGCAGGTGGCGGGTGTCGATCGCGTCGGCCAGGTCGAGCGCCGCGTGGATGGCGGCGATGCGCAGGCAGTAGGGGGCGGCGCGGGAGATGAACTGCTCGACTTCGGGCCGGTCGCCGGTGTCGGTGCCGAACTCGACGTAGAGCTGCCGCCACAGCGCGTCTCCGGCCGTGGTGAACCCGATCGAGTCCAGCTCCCCGGCCGCGTCGAGGCGTTCGGCCAGTTCGGCACCGAGGCCTTTCACGATCGCGTCCGGTGCGCCCTGTCCGCCGGGCAGGAATCGGGTGCGGGACACCATGAGCGGCAGGAACCGGTTGTAGGTGCCGCCTGCCATGTCCGAGCGGGACACCTTGGACCGGAACTCGTCCGGGGTGATGTGCCCGAGGATCCCGATGTGCGACTCGGGCGCGATCCGCGCCGTGACGGCCATGGTGGACAGGTCCCCGCCCTCCCACGCCGCGCGCAGCGTCGCGGACAGGCTGTTGCCCTCGCGTTTCATGCGTTCCATCACCCCGGCCCACTCGGCCTCGAACACCACCAGTCGCCGGTCCCCGGCCGGGAGCCGACCGCCCCGCCGGCGCGGCTTCGCGGGCGTGTCCCCGTCGTCGGGGGCCTCGTCGGGGTCGTCGGTGAACATCGCGGCCAGGCCTTCGCCGGAGGTCAGTCCGGAGCGGACGTTGGCGACCATGAAGTCGGGTGCGGCGGCGGTGGCGAGGCGTTTCGCGCTGGACCAGCCCGCGCCCTTGCGCCCGGAGTTGGTCCGCCCGATCACCAGCGGCCAGACCAGCAGCGGGTGGAAGTCGTCCCCGGCCCGCACGTGCGGGCCCTGCCCGAGGTGGACCCCGCACAGACACAGCAGGGACGCGAGCACGTTCACCGGGTCGCCTTCGGTGTAGTCGGCCACCGCGTGGACCAGGCCGCCGAGGTAGCAGTCGAACACGACCGGGTCCAGGGCCGGGAGGGCGGAGCGGGCGCGGCTGATCTCGGCGACCGTGGCCGCTTCGGCGGCGGCCGGGTCCGTCCCGGCCGGGGTCGTGGTACTGGGCGCGGTCGTGGTGCTGGGCTGGGTGGGCGCAGCGGTGACGGCGCGCAGGCGGCGCCCGGAGGCGTCTGGGGTGTTCACGGTGCAACCTCCCGGGTCGTGCTGGGCAGTGCGGTGCGGCGTGGACTCCTGCTGGTCCCGAGGGGTGTCGGGACCGGTCCGGTCCAGCTCGGGTCCATCGGACTCAGGCCCCGGTCCGGGGCCGGGGGACCGGGGCCGGGCACCCGTCCGGGTCCACGTCGGCGTGGACCGGGAACGGGACGGGAACCGTGTCGGTCCCGTCGCAACGGGCCTGGGCGACGGTCTCCGCGAGCGCGGCGCGTCCTTCCGGGTCGGTGGGTTCGTAGAGGGCGATACCGAGGAACTCGGCACGGCCAGTGGCCGGGTCGACGTCGAACACCGGCACGTAGAAGCGGGTGCCGTCGGTGACGATCAGCGACAGGTCTTCGCGCAGCTCGCCGCGCGGCGTGGGCAGCGGGACGGGCGGGATGTGCCCGGTGCGGCGGTAGGGGTCACGAGGTGCGGATGCCATCGGAATGCCTCCAGGGCTGATGAAGGGCACAGAGATGCCCGGGACAGGACTCACGGGGAAGGCCGGAACGCCGGAAACTGCGGTGGCCGGCCGGGGGGGTGGGACTGGGGTCAGGTCCGGTCGCGGTGGGCTTTGCGGCACAGTTCGTGTGCGGCTTTGCGGCACCGGGCCGGGTTGGCCGCGGGCGGAAGCCCGTCGCGCTCGTTGCCCTCGCGCCACCGGGCCGCCAGCGCGGCCAGCGGGCCGCGTCCGCATACCCGCACACCCCGGGCGGCCATGTCCGCCGCGTCATGGGCCAGCAGCCCGTACCGGCCGATCTCCTCACCGCTGAGCGCGAGCGCGCACGCGACCTCGTCCACGGTCAGCACCCACGGCCCGGCCGCATCGGCCGGCCACAGCCCCAGCCGATCCACCGACGTGCCATCCGCGGCGACGATCGGATCGGCCGGAGCCACCCGGTGCCCGTGCACGCACGTGACAAACCCGGTGCTCATCACGCCTCCCGCGCGGTGCGCGGGGTGGGGACCTGCCGCGCGGTGCGGGCCCGGCGGGCACGGCGAGCGGTGTTCTGCGCGGCGATCAGGCGCCTCACCACCGGCCGGACCAGGTCGGCGCGCTCCGCGTCCCAGCTACCCGGGGCCGCGTCGGCCAGGGCCAGGCGAGCGTCTTCGATGCCGTCACCGCCGATGCCGAACAACATCTCCGCGAGCAGCCGCCGCACGTAGGCCTCATCGGCCAGCGTGTCGAGCACAGCGTCACGGCCATCACCGTTGGTGGCCGCCCACAGCACCACGGTCAGGTCCTCCACTGACACCGGCACCGCGAGCGCGAACGTCATCACCGCCGGGGAATCGTTGCCCTGCCGGTGCGACGCTACGAACTCGGTGTCCAACCCGCCGACCTGGGCATACCCGGTCTCCTGCTGTGCCTGCACCATGATCACGCCACCTCCGCCGCATCGTCACCAGTCACGTCATCAGCGGCCGGGCTGTACGCAGCCTCAGCACAGGTGTTGAGCCAGGTGTTCACCGACGCGCCCGGGATGCGCAGGGCGCCCTTACCGGTGCCGATCTTCAGCGCGTCCAGCTGGCCGGACTCGATCGCCCGGTACACCGTCGACCGGTGCACATCCAGCAGCTCCGCCAGCTCCTTGACCCGGAACATCCGGCTATCCTCAACCCGCATCGTTGCTCCCGAAGTTTCGATGTAGGCCCCGGCCGGTGTGCCAGCACCGCCGGGGCCGCTTGCGTTCTGTGCGACATAGGAGACGTTAGAGACATAGCTATACATAGGCAAGTCAGGCATGTCTGTTACCACCTGAATGGCCTAACTTGGCTGCCTGCGTAGACTGCCGGGCGTGGATGCCTTCGACCCGGATAACCCCCGCGCCGCATACCAGCTGGTCGCAGACGCTATTGAGTCTCGCGTTGCCGACGGGACCTACCCGGTGGGCGCCAAACTCCCGCCGCACCAGGAGATCGCCGACGAGTTCGAGGTGTCGGTCGGCACGGTCAAAACCGCGTACAAGCGACTGCAGAACGCGAAGGTGATCATCACTCGGCAGGGGATGGGCACCTTCGTGCGGCAACCGACCGGAGAGTCCTCCGAGTCCCGCCCGGCCCGCAACCTCGATGAGGCATTTGCGCTGATCGAGGAACTTCGAGTACGCCTCAGTGCGGTCGAGCACCAGTTGCGCAAACACGACTAGTTTCCGAGGCCGCGAAAGAAGGTCACGAGACCGTCGATCGTGTCGGCGGCGACGCTCCCGACGCCCTGGGCCCACGACGCTGCGTCGCTCGGGTACTTCACCACCAGCACCAGCACGGCAAGTGCCAGCGCTCCAACGATCACCTTCGAGAGCAAACCGCTGCCAGACTTCAAGCCTGGGAACTGTTGCTTCGCCATGTGCCTCTCCCGCCTCTTCGATGTGCCCTCGTCCGAGTGGTCCACTCGGGTTGCTGGCGTTGCTCATGGCTCTAGAAAAGCGGCCGGATGGGGGAGCACGGCAGTGCGCACGGAGTGAGCATGGGAGCACAAGGGGGAGCACGGCTGTGCTTGACTGGCGTGGAGGGAGGAAGCGATGGGCGACACAGGGAGGCAGCCAAACCGCCGTTTAGCTGCCGTTATGGACGAGGCGGGCGTCAGCAACAAGGGACTCGCGCGGCGCATGATGGACGCGACCGCTGGTACGCCGGAGCCCGTGCGGGCCGATCACAACGACGTGCGCAAGTGGCTCGATGGCATGGTGCCCCGCGCGCCAAAACCGCAGGTCATTGCCGAAGTCCTCGGGCGCAAACTTGGCCGGCGGATCGGGCTCGACGATATCGGCTTTGAGCAGATTGACCCCTCTGGCGACGACTCGTTGGTCACCGAGGGACTTGCGTACCAGGCCGAATCTGCGCGAGCTGTTGACCTGCTGCGACAGCTCACCGATGCCGACCAGATGGATCGGCAACAGGTTGTAGAGGCGACTTGGCGCCCTGACGCGGCGCCGCAGATCATCACCGGCTACATGTTCGCGGCACCAGTGCTGATCGATCCTCAGTTTGACGAGCCGCTGCGGGGTTCAACAGCTGCTGCTCGGATCCGGAAGACCGCCGGGAACTTCATGGAGATGGACTTCGAGTTCGGAGGCGGTCACACGCGGCGCATGCTGATCGAGTACTTCCGTGACCAGGTTGTGCCGCTGCTGCGCCGCCACCATCCCGAGCCCATCCGGCGCGAAGTATTCGGCGCGGCAGCCGAGGTTGCCCAGCTACTCGGTTGGACCGCGTACGACGTTGGTCGGCACGGCGTTGCCATGCGGTATTTCACGCAAGGGCTGCGTCTCGCGCGGGAGGCGGAAGACGACATGCTCGGCGCGAGGATGTTTTCCAGCCTTTCGCACCAAGCAAACTACTTGGGACGATTCACCGATGCTGTGAACTATGCGCGGGCAGCACAGAGTGCCACAATCGGTCGAGCGACCTCTACCGTGTCAGCGATGTTTCTGGCGCACGAAGCGCGTGCGCTTGCAAGTCTTGGTGACAAAAGTGGTACTGGACGTGCGCTGAGTCAGGCGGAAAAACTGTTCGGTACGCGGGACCCTGACCAGGACCCGGAGTGGGTAAAGTACTTTGACGCATTCGAGCTGGCGGGGGAGGCCTCGCATTGCTTTCGCGATCTCGGCGACTGGCGGCAAACAAAGGTTTTTACTGAGCAGGCGATTGACCCTGCGTCAACTCCGCCTCGAACGCGTGCTTTCATTCAGATGGTGTCTGCCGCTGGCTCGCTTTCTTCTGGTGATCTGGAGGAAGCGGTCACTCTGGCATCGCATGCAGTAGAGCTGGCTGATGGCCTGCAGTCCGCCAGGTACATTCGCTACCTGACGGACTTCCACGGCGCCCTTGCAAAAGCAGCACCGGAGCATCAGCTTGCGCACGGGTTCGGCGAACTCTTGCACAGGCAATATCCGGCTCTCAAGCGTTCGGTCTAGTCCGGGTGTTACATCGGGCTCCACTTCGCTGAAGTGGAGCGATATCGGATCTTCTCCATGCGAGTCTCGAACTCGGATGCGATCTTCTGTGATTGAGAGATGTTCTGCATTACCCACGTTGTCATCTTTATTTCGTGGGTGGCCTGGAGGGTTGCAAATCCAGACCAATCCCGAATGTCGAAGCCGTATGCTTCGCTGAAGCTCGCGTACTGCTCTGCGTTCCACCATCCGGCCGTGAGATATTCAGTCGCAGTCATCGACAAGTCCCACTCGGGCTGCCCCCATGCGACGTTCTCAAAGTCGATTAGGATCGGATTGCCGTTCTCCATCATGAGATTTTTAATGTGAGCGTCTCCGTGGATTACTGTACTTTCGAGAGGGTAATTTAACTGGGAGATATCCTCGCGCAATTCTGTACAGCGTTCTAGGAGAAACTCCTTATCGCGGGATGGAATTTCTGCCGAGTTGACTCGGCGATTAACCCGGGCGAGTACATCGAGTGCGGGGATTGAAAAGGCCTCCGGATGAGGCAGTCTGTGGAAGGCAAGCAAGACACGGCCCAAAGAGGAAACGTCTTCAGGCATGGCGGGTTGGCCGGGGATAAGCTCCCAGAACGTTACCGGGTGCTCGCCCACAGCTATGGGTTGATCGGTCGGTTTTGCGACACGACCGGCCGCGAAGTTCTCCGTGGCCAGCCACCGGGCCACGGAGACCTCCTTTACTGCGGTCTCCCAGTGGCTCATGTTGCGGGCGATCCGCACCACGACCGGCGCGGATCGAAGCCTGAACAGCGCGTTCTCGCCGAGCCGCATCAGTGATGCGCCCGCCGGATCGAGGCCGGCCGCGCGACAAGCTGCCACCAGGACGCGGCGCGTCGACTCGGGCGTAAACGACACCGTGGCGTGGGTCATCAAACCTCCTGTCGTGATGGCTGGAATCAGCCTAAAGGCCGTGCTGACGAGAGAGCTGGTCGGTCGTATGCAGTCCGACCCCCCGGACTTACCGCGCGCCCTGCGCGGTAAGTCCGGGAAGTCGATGGGTGTTTGTGCTGGTCGGAGAGTTACCGCGCTACCGCGCTTACCGCGCAGGGGGTCAGGACGCGCGCGGTACCTGGACGCAGCGTGGCCATATGGGAACGGAGCGCAGTTAAGTGCCCGAGCCCCCGACGCGCCCGGCCGAAGTCGCCCGGTGGCCGTACCGGCCTCCCGGCTGCTACGCCAGCGCTTGGCGCGGGGATTCTGGGTCGCCCGTCTCGTTCTCCGTCTCAGTCCACGTCCGTTCATGCTGCTGCCCATGTCGCAAGTACTGCACTGACCAGGCGTTTTAGTCGCTGGCGAACCCCGCCGTACGGTCGTGCCGAGAACTGAAAAGCGGAAGGTCGCCGGTTCGACCCCGGCCCTGGCCACCGCATCTACCTGCGAGAACAGCCCCCACCCGATTCGGGTGGGGGCTGTTCTCGCAGGGATGGCGGCTCAGTCTCGCGTCCGCGATCAGTCCGTCCCGGATCCCGGTGGGCTGTTTCGTACTCGAGGGGGCCAGGTAGGTGCCCGGTGCGCGTCTCGTTCGAGGGGCCCGAGAAGGTGTCCGGTCCGCGTCCCGTTCGAGGGGGCCGAAAAGGTGCCCGGTGCGCGTCCCGTTCGAGGGGCCCCGGTAGGTGCCCGGTACCCGTCTCGCCGCGGGCGGCCGGACGTTCTCGTCGAGTCCCGGACAACGGCTGGGCTGAACCGCGTGGTCAGCCGCCTTCCGCTGGGGTTGTCCCCCGTGCGAGCTACCCGCAAGTGTCCACTGCCTGGTGACGATTTCGGCTGGTCGGAGCCGTAATTTTCAGTTCAGCCGCGGCGCACCGGCCGCGGATCCGACTGAGGAGTCTTGATGAAGCTCGTGAAGCTGGTCCTGCGGCTGGTCTCGCAGTTCGCGGCCGCGCTGGCGGTTCAGTTCGTCGGCGGCCAGGGGATGACCGCAGCACAGGACAACCCGGCGCTCATGGTCGCCGCCGGCGTGCTGACCGCCGTGCTCGGGGTGTTCGTCTACCGGTTGCTGGTCGGACGGATGGAGCGCCGCCAGGTCACCGAGCTGTCCGCGAAGGGCGCGCTGCCCGGTCTCGTCGGGGGGACGCTGGGCGGCCTCGCCATCTTCGGGCTCGTCATCGTGGACATCGCCTGCAACGGCGGCTACCAGGTGCACGGACTGGGCACGATCCCCGGCGCGGTGGGGCTGTTCGGCTTCATGGCCGCTGCCGCGGCGACCGAGGAACTGATGTACCGCGGGGTGCTGTTCCGGATCATCGAGGAACGCACCGGTACGTGGATCTCGTTGGTCGTGACCGGTCTCGTGTTCGGCATGTCGCACCTGCTCAACCCGGACGCCGACCTGTGGGGCGCGCTCGCCGTCGCCATCGAAGCGGGCGGCATGCTCACCGCCGCGTACGTCGCGACCCGCAAGCTGTGGGTCCCGATCGGCCTGCACTTCGGCTGGAACTTCGCCGCAGGCGGCATCTTCAGCACGCAGGTTTCCGGCAACGGCACCTCGCAGGGCCTGCTGAACGCCACGACGTCCGGCCCGGACTACCTCACCGGCGGTGCCTTCGGCCCGGAGGGCAGCGTGATCTCGGTGGGCTTCTGCGTGGTGGCGACGATCGCCTTCATGTGGGTGGCGTACCGGCGCGGCAACGTCAAGCCCATCCCGCGTCGTCGCCAGTCGGACGCCGACCAGCAGGTCGCGGCCGAGTCCGACGTTCTGACTAAGCTTTCCCGGTGATCGATCACCGGCGGGTGCTGCAGACCTGGCGCCGGTTGGACGTCGTGATCAGGGACCTCCCGCTCGGGCTGGTCCTCCTGATCGCGACGTTACTTCCGTTCTTCGACAGCCACGGGACTCAGGTCGGCAGCCTGCCCAACCGCCCCTACGACGCACTGGCCGGTGTCGTGGTCGCCCTCGAGTGCCTCCCGCTCGCGGTGCGTCGCCGGTGGCCGCTGATCTGCCTGTTCCTGGTCTCGGCCGGGTTCGCCGTCGACCAGCTCCGCGGCTACCACACGTTGTCCGGCACCGCGATTGCCCTCGCGCTGCTGAGCGCGGGAGCGCATCTGGAATGGCGCCGCCGGCTCACCGCGGTCCTGCTCACCGTCGCCTATGTGCCGTTCGCGATCGTGCTCTACCGGCTCGGTGCGGGCGGGGAGCCGGTGATCGAGTTCGTGACGTTCTACGCGGCGATGTTCCTGCCGTGGGGAGCCGGATCGTGGTTGCGCTCCACCCGTGCGCTGGAAGCCGAACGACGCAGGCGGGTCGCGGAGGACACCCGCACCGCGGAACGCACCCGGATCGCCAGGGAACTGCACGACGTCGTGACCCACCACGTGACGGCGATGGTCGTGCAGACCGAGGCCGCCAGGTATCTGACCGCCGCACCGGAACGGCTCGACCAGGCCCTGGGCGCGGTCACCGACACCGGCAGGAGGGCCATCACCGACCTGCGGCACCTGCTCGAACTGCTTAACCCGGACCACGGCATCGAGGTCAGCACGGCCTCACCGGGTAAGCTCCGTACGCTCGTCGAGCAGACCCAGCAGGCAGGCCAGCCGGTGGAGTTCATCGAGGCAGGTACGCCCGCCGAGTCGAGTGGCAGTGCCGACCTGGTGGCCTACCGGGTCGTGCAGGAAGCTCTGACGAACGCGCTCAAGTACGCGCACGGCAGCCGCACGTCGGTCGAGGTGCACCACCGCGAAAGGGAGATCACCGTGCAGGTGAGCACGGACGGTTCCGGATCCTCGTTCGCTTCCCCCGGTGGCAGCGGTCGGGGGCTGAACGGACTCCGGGAACGGGTCGATGTGCTCGGCGGCGAGTTCAGCGCCGGCCCGGCGAACGGCGACGGATTCGTGGTGCGGGCCAGGATCCCCACCGGGAGCCGCTCGTGACCGCGCCGGTCCGGGTACTGGTCTGCGACGACCAGATGCTGATCCGCACCGGGCTGGTGACGATCATCGACGCGCAGCCGGACATGGAGGTGGTCGGCGAGTGCGGCGACGGGCAGGCCGCGGTCGAGCTCGCCGCCAAGGTGACACCGGACGTCGTGGTGATGGACGTGCGGATGCCGGTGCTCGACGGGATCGGGGCCACCCGGCTGCTCGCCGGGGCCGCGGTGGAGGAACCGGTCAAGGTGCTCGTGCTGACCACGTTCAACCTCGACGAGTACGTCTACGAGGCACTGCGTGCCGGAGCGAGCGGGTTTCTGCTCAAGGACGCGCCGCCGACCCAGCTGCTGCACGGCATCCGGACCGTCGCCACCGGGGCGGCATTGCTGGATCCGGAGGTGACGCGCCAGCTGGTGGGCCGGTACGCCGCGCGGATCCGGCCCACCGAGGAGACGCCGGGGGACCTTCCGCTCACGCCGCGGGAGCTGGAGGTCCTGCGGTTGATCGCGGACGGGCAGTCCAACAGCGAGATCGCCGGCACGCTGTCGATCAGCCAGGAGACGGTGAAGACCTTCGTGTCACGGATCCTGACCAAGCTCGGCCTGCGGGACCGGGTACAGGCGGTCGTCTACGCCTATCGGCACGGTCTGGTGACCTGATCCGCCCGGCGTCCGGAGCGGGCGTGCCTCAGCCGCTGTAGCCCGCTTGGCCGACCGCGAACACGTTGCGGTTGCCGGTTCCCTCCTGCAACGACCACAGCAGATCCGGGTTGGTCCCGTCCTCCCAGTACGAGATGCTCTCGCCGCTGCTCACCCACGGGTAGGTCTTCGAGCCGCCGTCCGGGGTCCAGTAGTAGAGCTGCTTGTCACCGGAGGAGTTGAACCACCACCGGCCGTTGTGCGAAGCAACGCCGTTGAGCTTGTACCAGGGCAGCTGGAGTGCCTGGCTGGCCGTGGTGGAGTCGGCGAACGTCGTCGACGACGGGGCGAACGGGTAGCGGATCGCCCGCGGCGCGCGGTTCGGGTAGTCGGTGCAGCCGGACTTGCAGGTGTACTCCGTCATGACCATCGATTTGCTCGCCCGGTCGAGCGAGATCGAGGACCAGGCGAGATTCGTGCCCGAGGTGGTCTTCGAACTGATGGTGCCGACCTGCGGCAGGACGTAAGCGTAGTTGTGCGCGTAGTACACGGTCGGCGACTGCCTGCCGATCTGTCCGGCGTCGCCGCCGGGGTCAGTCTTCAGGATCTTGCGCATGTCGAAGACCCGCATGCCACCGCCGGTATCGGCGACGTAGAGGTTGTCGCCGTACCAGGAGACGCCGCCGGCGTGGATCGGGACGTCCTTGAAGTCCGGCGCGGAAGTGCTGCCGGTCGGCTCGACGAGCAGGATCTTGCGGTACTTGTCCGGGTAGGTGGCGTCCCAGTCGACCAGGGTGAGCCGGCTGCGCTGCTGCTTGCCGTCGCAGGAACCCTTGGTGTACCAGCTGATGAGCACGAGCTGGTGGCCGTCGTAGTTGCCGCCGTCCGCGGTGCCCACTGCGTCGCGGCTGGTGGTGATGCCCTGTGGATAGCTCTTGCAGTCCTTGTTGTCCGCGTCGTCGAACTGGAAACCGCCGGTGAGCCCGGCCAACGAGAAGGACGAGGGCAGTGCTCGCCTGCTGTGGTTCGCGTTGTCCATGACCGTGTGCACGGCCGCGGTACCGAGGGTCGAGACGAGTGCCGAGTTGAGGGCGTCGAACTTGTGGTAGTCCGCGCTGAGTGTGTACTGGTCGGCCGGCAGGGTGGTCGGCCCGGCCGCCGCGGAGGCCGGTACGGAACCGGCGAGCAGCAGGCCGGTGGCGAGAATTGCCCCGGCGACGGTGGTGACACGATGCGACCGCATAAAATCTCCCCCTAGCGTTCGGTCAGCTTTGTCAACGCTAGGACTACCGAGGGTGGTTCGCAACGCCTTCGGGGCAATTCCCTTGGTCAGGAACCGGTGTGCAATTCGAACTTCTGCGCGTCCGCTCCGTTACAGTCCCAGATCCGCAGCAGGGTGCCGTCGGCGGTGTCGCCGTTCGGGGAATCGAGGCACCGCCCGGATTGCGGGTTGAGCAGTGAACCGTCCGGCTGCTGCTGCCACTTCTGGTTACCGCCGCCGGTGCAGTCCCACAGCACGACCTGTTTGCCTGCCTCGGTGCCGTTGTCGCTGATGTCGAGGCAGCGGCCGATCGTGGTCAGCGAATCGTCCGGCTGGTGCGTCCAGTACTGGTCCTCGGCGTAGTTCTGGCAGCCCCACAGCTGGACGGCGGCCAGGTTGACACCGGTGTCGTCCCCGGCGACGTCGACGCATTTGCCGCCGGGACCGGTGATGGTCCCCTGTGGACCGTTGGGCACGTCGGTCGCTCCGTCGTAGCCGACCGAGACGACGTTGGCCTGTACCGCGTTTTCCGTTTCATCGCTGGGGAAACCGGCGACCATGGCACCCTCGAAGAAGGTGCCGCGGTTCCAGTTGCTGTTGTCGCCGCCGATGCCGAGGATGATGCCACCCTCCTGCTGCATCGGCCGGTAACCGTCGCGGCTGGGCAGTGCGCCGTCCCACCACGTGGTGAGGTCACCGGACTGTGCGTCGCCGCCCTTGAGGGAGTACTTCGTCTGGCCGTCGTTGCGCAGCACCGCGGTGACGTAGTGGCTGTTGTTGCCGAGGTTCGCGGTGTTGGAACCGTTGTCGCCCTGGAACATCCCGTTTTCCAGATCGGCCTCGACCCACGGGCCGGTGCCGTTGCACGGTTCGAAGTAGCAGGTCGTCGCGATGCTCACCGCGTCCATGTGGCCGTTGCCGTTGTCCGCGGAGTCGGTCTCCGCATTGCCGTAGTCGAAGCAACAGGCGTCGCCGACGTGGGTGCCGCTGGCCACCATGTAGGCACCTTCCGGCTGCCCGTTCACCGCGACGCCGTTCGCCGCGCCCTGGTAGCGGTAGCCGACGCCAGGGGACGTCCAGATGCCGTAAACCTGGTGGCCGCCGGCGGTGACCGAGAGTTCGGACGCGTCGGCGCCACGGTCGGCAGCGGGGTTCGCGGATCCGCCCGGTGCCGGGGTCAGGTCGCTGTGGTTGGCGGTCTGGTCGTAGATCTTCGTGATCTGGCAAGTGGTTCCGGCGCAGAACGAATCCTGGTCGGCCGCGTTGGCGTAGCCGTCGGACAGCAGCCCGATGTCACGCGTGGTTTTGTCCGAGGTGCGGGTGATTTGGTAAAGCGGGCCCTGGTAACCGGACAGCAGTGCCCTGGTCGTGCTGTGCGCGGCCACGCACGGGGTTCCGCCGGAGGCGTAGGCATCACAGGGCAGGCCGGACGACGCGGCCGTCGCGCTGGTACCGCCTCCGCCGACGATCTGAACGGTGACCAGCAGGAATGCCGGGACCACTGCGATCAAGCCGGTGCGTACCCGGGTGAGCCGTCTCCACCGGAGCTTCATGGCGGGTTTCCTTCCTCGTCCGTTCAGTGCGTCGCGTTCATCAGGTCGAGCGCAGACTGCTGCCTGGCGGCGTCGCTCTGGTCGAAGGGGCCGGCCCAGAGCAAGCCGTACTGGTCGGCGGTGTTGCGGTCATTGGCGTAGGCGGAATCCGCCTGCCGCTTCAGGTAATCGGTGTAGGGGTGATCGGAAAGGGCGGCGTTGAGCGTGGCGAGATCGCGGACGTAGACGCCCTTGAACGACGGGCCGTCACCGCCGCCGCCGCCCGGTGCGTCGCCGGTGTCGTGCAGGATCCCGTTTTCGTTCAGCGAGGTGTTCGTGGTGGATGCGTCGGCCAGCACCTTGGCTGTGGTGAGCAGGCTGTCGTCCCCGCTCGCGCGGTGGAGTTCGGCCAGTGCGGCCAGCGGCACTCCCTGGTTGTAGGTGTAGACCGGGCCGTTGTTGTTGGTGCAGGTGCTCAGGTCGATCCCGTCGTTGACCACATGGGAGTCGTTGATCATGCCGCTGGCGGAGAACCAGGACCAGCCGTCCTCGGCCCGTTGCAGGTAGTCGCCGTCACCGCTGATCCGGTTGTGCAGTGCGGCGTTGAGCTGGATGTAGAGCGAGTTGGCGATGGCGTTCTTGTAGTTTTTCCCGACACTCCACCAGATGCCGCCGCCGCAGGTGGAATCCCAGTAGGAGTGCAGATAGTCGGCGTCGATTTTCGCGGTCTCGAGGTACTTGCTGTCCTGGGTGAGGTCGTAGGCGTCCACCCAGGCGAGTCCCCACCATGCGGTGTCGTCGAGGAAGTCGTTGGTGAAGTTTCCCCGCCCCGCCTTGAGATTCAGCTGGTAGGTCTGGTCGATGACGTACCGGTAGCTGTCCATTCCGCTGACTCGCGCGTTGTCGATGAGCGCGGTGAGAGCGTTGGCGGAATTCCACCAGCCGGTGGTGTCGAACAGCCCGCCGGCGCCGTTGTAGTACTCCATCAGCGCGGTCGCCGCCGCGGTGCTGCGGTCCCCGGCGTTCCAGGTGGTGCGGGCCCAGCCGGTGCAGCCGGCCTCGGTCGCGCCGGCGGGTAGGCCGCACGCACGCAGCAGGCCGTAACCGGCGTTGTTCCAGTCGTCGACGTTGTACATCAGCGTGCGCCAGTCCTGGGAACCGGACGGGGTGCTCGCGTCACCCAATTTGCTGCCGGAGGTCCAGCTCCGCCCGCCGTCGAACGAACGGTCCAGCCAGACCTCGTCCCCTGCGTCGCCGTCGGTGATCACCGCCCAGCCCATGTCCTCGCCGTCGTCCATCCGCAGTTCGAGATTCCGGCCGGCCGCGGCCGTCGCACTGGCGGCAATCCGATCGGACGGCGCGAGGGCGGGGTCGCGGCCATCGCAGTACTGATCGCAGATGGTCGCGTTGTCCGCTGGGGTGCGGGGTTTTGTGCTTACCCCGGACGGGTCGGACGGCTTGCCGACGATGGTCGGTGGGGAAGTGGGATCGTCGGCGCCGGGTGGCGGGGTCGTCGTCGTGCCGACGCTGGGCGGCGCGCTGCCCGGCGGCTCGGTGGGGGTCGCGGCCACCGCCGGACCGGCTGTCGCGAATGCCGCGACCGCCAGCATGATCGTGACGAATACCGGTGTGGATGCCGTTCTGGTGACTGCTCGCATGCCGGGTCCTTGGGGAGCATGTTCCGGGCGCAGCGGAAGCCGGCATCGACGGTTTCCGTCACGGGCATCGAAGGAAATTGTTCAAACGTTTCAATGTGCGCGTCACCAGATTAAATACCCGGCAGACGGGGTGTCAACGGACCGGCGATGTTCTGTCCGGTAAGTCGTCCTGCCGGAGGGAGATTTCCGGGCAGGTCGAATTGGGTGCTTTGCCCGCGCGGGCGGGCGGGCGAAACCGGTGGGCGCGACGCAGGACTGCTCTGCCTGGCCGGGTTCCGTTGGCTTGGCCACGTTTCCCGGCGCCGATGGGTGTATCCGGCGAATTCAGCGGAATTCTGCGCACCGGTGCCCGGAGCAGGACGGTTGCCGCTGGTCGGGATCGGCCGATTTCATTCCTCCGGCCCAATCCGAAAGTAGGGGATGGTTCAGAGCAATGGTCCGCGGAATGGTGTGGTTCCGGGAACCATTTGCACCGCCCCCACGCCGCCGTTCGCATTCGCGTAGGCGAGTTCGAGGGAGAGATTGCCGACGCCGTTGGTGCCCGGCTGCGGGAGGAGGTTCAACGTGCTGAGCACGCCGAGCGCCTTGCCGTCGCGGTCCAGGAACGCACTGCCTGAGTCGCCGGGGATGCCGGGCGTCACGGTGAGCACGGTGTGGCTCCAGCCACCGCCGGTGTCACCGAGGCTGGCGCCCTGTTTCGGCGACAGCTGCGTGATCCCGCCACGCAGTTCGGAGTTGCCGTAGCTGAGCACCGTGCCGAGTGCGCTGGTGCCTGCCGTGCTGAGGCCGGTCGGGCCGCCCCAGAACGGGAGGCTCGGATTGACCTTCGCGACGTCCGCCGGGTCGATCTTCACCAGCGCGAGATCGTTGTACTGGCAGGTGTTCGCGTCCGTCTCGTGCTTGGCCTGCATGGTGAGCCAGGAGTTGTAGACGAGCGTGCCGGGCTTCGCGGCACCTTCGACGGTCACCGGGGTGCCCAGGGGGAGTGATCCGGAATCGCAGCCGTTCGTGTCGGTCTCGCCGCCGGTGCCGGAACAGTGCGCGGCTTGGCCGAGGAAGACCTCGGATCCGTTGGAGAAGACGAAGTTCGAGGTGCACTGCGCGCCGTTGGTCTGGGTCTGCACGCCCGGGTGCACCGCGGCGGTGTCCGCGGATGCCCAGGTTTGGGCCGCTCTTTGGGGTGCCGTCCGGGTCGTTGCCGACGCTGCCGAAGCTGCCGTGGCGATTCCAGGCGTGAGCGTCGCGGCTGTGGTGAGCACTGCTGCCGCACCGATCAGCGCGATCGTTCGCGAGGCCTTCATCGGACTCCCATCTAGTCACCCGAACGTGTGGTACATGACACCAGAGAGTGGCTCGGTGCACAATACTGATCACACCCTGTCAGGTTGACCTCGAGCGTCCTTGAGGTTGCAGACTGCGCCTATGACCGGGGAATGGAACATCGAAGCTGTCGACCTCGATGCGTACCTGGCGCGGGTGGGGCAGCCGCGGGAGGCGCCGTCGGCGGCTGCGCTGGCCCGGCTCGTGCAGGCGCACGTCGAGACGATTCCGTTCGAGAACGTGGATGTGGTGCTGGAGCGGCACCGTGGGATCGGGCTCGAGGCAGTGTGCGAAAAGCTCATCGGACGGCGTCGCGGCGGGTACTGCTACGAGCAGGCTGGGCTGTTCGCCGCGGTTGCCGAGCAGCTGGGTTACTCGGTGCAGCGCACGGCCGCGCGAGTGCAGCCCCGTAAGAGCGGGCCGTACACCCACATGTCGCTCGTAGTCACCGTCGAGGACCGGGAGTACCTCGTCGATGTCGGGTTCGGTGCCGGAATCCTGGTACCGATGCCGCTCGTCGACGGCGCCGTGGTCGACCAGGCGGGCTGGCCCCATCGGATGGCGGCGAGGGGCGACTGGTGGGTGTTGCAGAAGCAGACCGCCGACGGCTGGGACGACCTGCACGAGTTCCTGCCGCAGGTGCACAGCCTGCCGATCGACTACGAGGTGTTCCACCACTACACCTCGACCCACCCGAGGTCCCCGTTCACCGGACGACTGGTCGTGATGCGCCTGTCCCCCGGCCGCTTCCGCCGCATGGTGGGTCGCGAGTACCAGGAAAGCCACCCGAACGGCACAACGCAGACCCGCACCATCACCCCAGCCGACCTGAGCGAAACCCTGGAAAGCCTGGACGTCGTCCTGAACGACGAGGAACTGGCGGAGCTGCTGAAGATCTACTGAAGGCAACTGCCGAACCATGGGACCTGGTGTGCGTCGGTACGGGGGTTGGTGTGGGTCGGCACGGGACTGGCGTGGGTCGGTACCGGGGGGGTGGTGTGCGTCGGTACGGCGGCTGGTGCGGCTCGGCACGGGACTGGCGTGGGTCGGTACGGGGGTTGGTGTGGGTCGGCACGGAGTTGGCGGAGGCACCCGGAGTCATGAGTGGCGTTACCGGCGCCGGATTCATGAATGGAGCCACCGGAGTCACTCGCTTTGGAATCATGAGCGGAATCACCGGCATCGGAGTCATGAGTTATGACCGACCGGAGCCGTGAGCACGGCGACCATTGTTGGCCATGAGCACCGTGACCACTGGTGGACCACGAGCACGGAGGCACCGGAGCCATGTGCGCCGCGATCACCGGTGCCGTGAACACGGAGACCACCGGAGTTACCCGGCACCGGAGCCACGAGTGCGGTCGCGCCGGAGTCTTCAGCACAGTCGTGATTGGCACAGTCGTGATTGGAGTCGCCAGCACAGCCGCCAACGGAGCCACCCGTGGCACCAAGCACAGCCACCGTCGAAGCGAGGAGCGAAACCGCGACCGGGACGCTCGCGCCCAACCCCGTTCCAGCTGACGGCACCGACAGCACCGACAGGGACCACCGCACCAGAAACGTGCACTGAACGGGACCCTCACGCCGAGCACCCTGCCGATTGGCGCGGCGCGAGCGGGACGGTGGTGCCTAGCGGGCGGGTGCGAGCGGGACGGTGGTGCCTGCCGGGCGGGTGCGAGCGGGACGGCGGTGCTCGGAGCCGGGAAAGCCGGAGGTGCAAAGGGGACCGTCGCGCTCGGGGCACGATCCGAACCAGCCGGGCAGGAAGGGGACTGGACCGGTCGGTCACGCGGCAGCCGGACCGGGAAGCCGGACGAAGGCCGGGCGGGAGGCTCGACGGGACCGGGACCGGGACCGGGACCGGGACCGGGACCGGGCCAGGCCAGGCGGGTCGGATCGGGCGAGTGGTCCGCGGGAAGTTCGACGGGAGTCGCTTCGGTCAGATTGGGCAGGGGCCGGGCAGGGGAGCCGGACGGGCAGGGGAACCGGACGGGCTGGGGAACCGGACGGGCTGGGGAGCCGGATGGGAGCCGGTTGGTCGGGCTGACGGGGGCGGGCACCGGAGCCTGATGGGGACCGGTCCGCGGGAGGCTCGACGGGAGTCGGGTGGGTCGAGTCGGTGGGGCCGGACAGGTGGGTGGGCGCGGGCCGGGTCGCCGGAGGGGCCTGGCCGGGCGGCTCGGTGGGAGCCGGTTCGGTCGGGCACGCTCCGCGTACAAGAGTCGGTCGGTCGCGGGGCGGGAAGCTGCACGCTCCGCGTACAAGAAGCCGGGCGGACCGGGGAGCCGGACGGGGGCCGGTTCGGGGGAGGCTGGCTGGGAGCTGGCCGGGGGAGCCGGATGGCAGTCGGTTCGGTCGGTGGTGCGGGAGCCGGATGGAGCCGGTTCGCGGGAGGTTCGGCGGGAGCCGGGCAGGGAAGCCGAAGGGGCCGGGCCGGTCGGATCGGGCGAGTTGTCCGCAGGAAGTTCGACGGGAGTCGCTTCGGTCAGGTTGGGCGGGGAAGCCGGGCGGGCAGGGGAGCTGGACGGGGGCGGGTCCGCAGGAGGTTCGACGGGAGTCGCTTCGGTCAGATTGGGCTGGGGCCGGGCAGGGGAGCCGGACGGGCTGGGGAGCCGGATGGGGGCCAGGCCGGGAGGCTCGAAGGGAGCGGGTTCGGTTGGGGGTCGGTAAGGCGGGGTGGGCCGGACCGGGGGGTCAGTGGAACAGTTCGGTGGCTGCCAGTGGTTTTCCGAGGTGGTAGCCCTGGGCCTGGTCGCAGCCCAGTTCCTTGAGGATGGTCAGTTCCTCGGGTGTTTCCACGCCTTCTGCGACTACCGTCAGGTTTACTGCGTGGGCCATGGCGATGATGCTCGACACGATTGCGGCTGCGTTGTGGGATTCCGCTATTCCCGTGATGAACGAGCGGTCGATCTTCAGGGTGTCCAGGGTCAGTCTGCGTAGCTGTGCCAGTGACGAGTAGCCGGTGCCGAAGTCGTCGATGGCCAGTAGTACGCCCAGTGATCGCAGGGCGGTCAGCACTTCTGCGGCGGCCGACGCGTCGCGCATCAGGGCGCTTTCGGTCACCTCCAGGGTCAACGCGCTCGGTGGCAGTCCGGTGGTCGCCAGTGCATCGCGTACGGCGGGGATCAGGTGCGGATCGTCCAGTTGCCGTACCGAGAGGTTCACCTTCAGGCTCAGGTCCAGACCACGTTCGCTGCGCAGTGTGGCCAGTTCCCTGGTCGTGTCGTGCAGGACGAACTTCCCGAGCACGTTGATCAGTTCGCTCTCCTCCGCCAGCGGGATGAACTCCGCGGGCGAGATCTCGCCGTGCTTCGGGTGCGTCCAGCGCAGCAGGGCTTCCACCGCGACCATGTCGCCGGTGCGCAGGTCCACCACCGGCTGGTAGGCGGGCCATAGCTGTCCACTGTGGACGGCGTCGCGCAGGTCCTGTTCCATCCGCAGCCGCCGTTGCATGCGCATCCGCAGTTCCACGTCGAAGAATTCGAACCGGCCCCGGCCACGGGATTTTGCCTGGTACATGGCGATGTCCGCGTCCCGCAGCACGTCCTGTGCACTGCGCGGGTCGGCTGCACCGACCAGCACGATGCCCATGCTCACGTCCAGGTGCAGTTGCCTGCCGTGCACGGAAACCGGTTCCGCCAGTACCGAACGCAGGTGCGCGGCGAACGTCCGCACCTCGTCCGGTTCGGCGGCACCGGTGGTGACCACCACGAACTCGTCGCCGCCGAGACGGCCGACCACGTCGTCCTCGGCGGTGGCCCGGCGCAGCCGTTCGCCTGCGATGCGCAGGACCTGGTCACCGACCGGGTGACCGAGGGAATCGTTGATCAGCTTGAACTTGTCCAGGTCCAGGAACAGCACCGTGGTCGCCGCGGTGCGGCGGCGCCGTTCGAGCCGGTCCAGCACCAAGGTGCGGTTCGCCAAGCGGGTCAACGGGTCGTGGGTTGCGTCGTGCGCGAGGCGGGCGCTGATCGCGCGCTGCTCGGTGATGTCGGTGAACGAGGTGACCACGGTGACGTTCTGCGGATCGTCCGGATCCAGCAGTCGCGAGGTCAGCGACATCCACACGTCGCGCCCGTCCGGACGGCGCGAGCGCACCACGAGACCGTTCTGCGGGATCCCGGTCCGCCGGGTGCGCACGGACGGCAGTTCGTCCGGCGGGATCCGCGCGTCGGATTCGTCGAACAGCACGAGCGTCGAGCACGGCACCCCGATCAGCTCCGCCGCGGGCACGCCGAGAATGCGGCTGGCGGCCGGGTTCACCGATTCGATCAACCCGGTCGGGCCCATCACCAGCACGCCCTCGTCGAGGGCTGCGACCACCGTCCGGTAGTGCAGCTCCGCCCGCCGCCGCGCGGTCTCGTCGGCGCAGACGAGCACGTACCCGTCGGCCGTCTCGGCAGTGAAGACCCGCACGGACAGCGGTGCCCCATCACGGCGGCGGTGCGTCTGCGCCACGACGCCGCCTGCCTGCCGGATGGCTTCCGGGTCCAGCTCCGCGCCGAGCACCTCGCGAACCCGCCTGCCGACGGCTTCGGGCTCCGGCCATCCGTACACCGCCTCCGCCGCGGGATTCCAGCTGGTCACGATGCCTTCGGCGGTGATCGCGACGATCGCGTCGCTGACGTGGGTCACCACCGCGGTCTGCGCACGCAACGCGGCCGCCGCGGCCAGTTTCGTGGTGACGTCGCGGATCACCACCTGGAACGACGGCGTGTCCTCCTCGGTGGTGCGCACGGACACCGTCTCGGCCGCGAACTTGCTGCCGTCGACCCGCTTGAGCACGGATTCGACCGGTCCGGGCCCGGCTCCGCCGAGCAGCAGGCCGGCCGACTCCGCGGCCACGAACTCGGCGAACGGATGACTGACCACCTCACCTGCCGACCGTGCGGCGAACAGGTCGAGCGCGGCGCGGTTGGCGTAGGTGATCACCCCGCCCTCGTGCACGCAGATCGCGTCCGGGCTCAGCTCCACCAGTACCCGGTAGCGGTCGGTGAGTTCCGCCAGCTCGGAACGCCCCGGCTGGATGTCGGGCACCGCGGAGACCACGCCGAGCAGTCCGGTCGCCCGGCCGGTGTCCCCGACCGTGCGCACGCGCAGCCGGATCCGTCGGCGGGCGCCGCCCGCCGCGTCGTAGGGCTGCTCCAGCTCGAAGTCCCGGCCCGGCCGGGTGCGGGGCAGGTGCACGGTGAGCGGGCCGAGCAGTTCGGTGAGCCGTTCGCACAGTTCGTGACCGCTCGCGCCGGGCAGGTCGAGCACGGTCTCGAGGCCGGGTAGCCAGGTCAGGGTGGCGGGCCCGTTGCCGGTGTGCAGGGCGAAGACGACGCCCTCGCCGTCGGCTGGACGCAGGCCGGCCAGCTCGGCGCGCCACGCGGCGGAGCCGGCGTCCTCGGCCGGCTCACCGGCTAGGGCGTCAGCCTCCATGTGCTTCCGGACCCCCTGTATCGGCGGATGGCTCGTCGATTACACCACCGAGTGAAGCCCGTGTATACGTGCGCACGCAGCTTCCTCGGGCCACCCGTCCGGACTAGGCGGTTCGCTCTCCCGGCCGGAATTGGCCGTGCGGCCGACACGCTCCGCTTCGGCCGGTGCAGCCCTTGCCGACGGTCTGCGCAGGCAGCCGCCCCGGATCAGGGTGTCCGCGCCCTGGCCGTGGTGGTCGCCGTCATCCGTAGCCGTGGTCCCCAGAAGAGCAGGCCGAAATGCGCGGCGAAGGCGTGTCCGAGAGCTGTGACCACCGAGTCGACGCTGCCCGGATCGTCGGCGACGTACACCAGGACGACGAACAGCTCCATCGTCACCAGCGCGACGATCCGCGCGCGCCCGCGCAGCAGGTGCACGAGTGCGCCGGCGGTGGTGAGGAAGCCGTAGCTCACGCCGATGTCGAGCCACTGGCCCGCGGAGGTGGGCAGGACGGCGGAGTGGATCAGTGCCATCACCGGCAGCTCGGTGGCGAGGGTGGCGAGCACGTGGCCGCTGAAGAAGACCGCGGCGGTCCGGCCGGGCCCGAACCGCCGTTCGAGCGGCGCGATGACCAGGGCGAAAATCGCCGCGTAGGCGAGCCAGCCGCCGTCTTCGATCCAGAGTGCGCTGCTCAGCAGCGAGGTGAGCGGACGGTGCCACAGGTTGTGCGCGTCTGTGCTGGACAGCTGCAGCAGCTTCGCGGTGAGCATCGGATCGGCGAACCGGAGCACGAGCGTGGTGGCCAGCAGCAGGACCAGGTAGCTGAAGGTGAACGGGGTCGTCCTCGGCGAGGGCAGGTAGCGCACCCACGCGCGGCCGGTCCGCCAGAGCGAGGCACCGTCCGGCCGCAGCAACGCGCGGGTCGTGTGCACCGAATCGAGCACCACCCAGGCAGCGAACCGGAGCGGGGCCAGGCTGCGGAGCCACTTCTGGGGGAAGCCCCGGTCGGCGCTGCGGTGCGTTCGGGGGCGGACCGAGTCCGCGGCACGCTGCAGCATCTCTCCAGTTTGACTGGGCATACTGGGAGTTTGACTAAGCCGAGCTGTGAAAGTGCTGTGACTGTGACTCACCAGGCCGAAGCACCCTGCGTGAACTTTGTCGTCGTTTATCACCCATTCGATAGGCAGATCCGGTAGGAAGAGACGACTCCTGGTGAAAGGTCCCGCTGGTGAACGATGAGGTTTCGGTCGCCGAGCTGCTGGTGCGTGAAGGCTGGGGCGAGCGCGTGCCGCCGCGGTCCCGGTCGCGCTGGCGCATGGTCGCCGTGATCCTCGCCGTGGTCGTCGGATGCGGCGCCGCGGCCGTTCTCGTGTCGTTCGGGACCACCGCGCACGACGAAGCGGTGCGCGTCACCGAAATGCGGGTGATCGAGATGCCCGACCGCACCGGCGGCGCGGGCGGCGTCGACGAGACCAACCCGGCCACGACCGCACGCAGCGAGAGCACCGTGCCCGCCGCCGGGCCGGCGACCACGGAGCGCACCAGGCCGAAGTCGGGTCTCGCGGTCGATCCGCTCGGCCCGGCCTCGTCCGCCGAGCACAGCTCGGCCGAGCCTCGTCCGAGCACCGCGGCGACGGGGACCACGGGTACTCCGGTGCCGTCGGCCACGTCGTCTGCCGCGCCGCCTGCCACGACCTCGGCGAAGCCGCCCTCGTCCGAGCGCCCGAAACCGCCCCCGCCGTGCCTGCTCGGGATCCTTTTCTGCTGAGCGGGCCGGGGTGGGCGCTCAGTTGCTCAGTGCCTCGGTGACGTCGCCGAAATCGCCGGTGTTCCAGCGTTCCGGACGCATGGTGATCGCGACGTTGCCGGACTGCTGGTCGTAGGTCAGGCGGACGTAGCCCGCCGCGGTCTCGGCAGGCAGATAGTGCTCCGCCATGGCCAGCCGGTCGGCTTCGGTGACCGGGCGGACGCCGGTGACCGGGCCCTCCACGCTCACGTACCGCAGGCCGCCCGGTGCCAGTACGCACAGCGCGAACCGGCCGGCCGCATCGATCAGCCTGGCCTTGCGCAGATGTGGGGTCGTGAGCACGGTGACCTCGCCGCCCGGTGTGTAGCTGTGCCAGATCGGTGTCGTCAGCGGGGCTCGGCCGGGTTCGGCAGCGACGCTCAACACGCTCACATGTGCGGCCGCGAGCAGTGCTTCTCGTTCCGGCACGGAAATTTTGCGGACCATCTCGACTCCTAAAGCCATTGGATTTGACTTAAGCATACGCAGGTCCGGGTGTTAAGGCAAACATGACTGCTTTAGAATCAGAAGATGACCGAACCGAGTCGCACCAGACCAGGCGGGCGCAGTGCGCGGGTGCGCGAAGCGGTGCACGCCGCCGTGATCGAGCTGCTTGTTTCCGGGGAGACCGAAGCGGCTATCCCGCGCATCGCGGAGCGTGCGGGCGTGAACCCGACCAGCATCTACCGCCGATGGGGCACCGCTGCGAATCTCATCCTGGACGCCGCGGTCTCCCGGCTGCGGGCCACCACGCCGGTGCCGGACACGGGATCACTGCGCGGTGATGTCGAGGCATGGGCCACCGGGGTCGAGCGTTCGCTCAACGCTCCCGACACGCAGGTGCTGCTCCCCGCGCTCGTTGCCGCCCAGGGCACCGACGCCAGCCCCGCCGAGCACCTGCTCGTGCGTCTCGCGGATCTCGAACAGATGCTCACCGTGGCCGCCGAACGCGGCGAATCCACGCCGCCTGTCGAAGATCTGCTGGACCACGTGCTTGCGCCGCTGTACCTGCGGGCGCTGCTCCGGATACCGATCGAGCCGGGCTTTGGTGCCCGGCTGGCTGCGCGGGTGCTCAGGGAGTGCCCAGCGGATCCGGATCGCGGCGTCGTCCGAGGTGATTGAAGAGCAGGTTGAGCACGAAGGCCAGCACCGCTGCCACGGTGATCGGGCTGCCGCAGATCGTGCGCAGCCAGGCGGGGAAGTGCTGGAAGAAGATCGAGTTGCCGGACCGGTCCAGTCCGAACGCGGGCAGCAGCCCGACGCCGAGCGCCACCGCGACCACGAAGGCGTTGTGGTTGCCGGAGAAGTCCACCTTCTTCAGGTTCTGCACGCCGACCGCGGCGACCATCGCGAACATCACCACGGCCACCCCGCCCACCACCGGCTCCGGGATCGCGGCGATGAACGCGCCGATCTTCGGCACCAGTCCCATCACCACGAGCAGTCCACCGGTCACCGCGACCACCCAGCGGCTGCGCACCCCGGTCATCTGGACCAAACCGACGTTCTGCGCGAAAGCGGTGTCCGGGAAGGAGTTCATGAACCCGCCGAGTACCGCGGAAAGCCCGTCGGTGGCCAGGCCGCGTGCCAGATCGGAGCCGGTGGCGGGACGGCCGGTGATCTCGCCGACCGCGATCAGGTCGGCAGTGGTCTCGGTGAACGACACCAGCATCACCACGCACATCGACACCACAGCGGCGATCGGGAACGTCGGCGCGCCGAAGTGGAACGGCGACCCGAGTCCGAACCAGCTCGCGTCCGCGACGCCCGAGAAGTGCGTCCGGCCCAGCGGGACGGCCACAACCACGCCGAGCACGAGCGCGACGAGCGGTCCGATCTGCCCGAGGAATCCCCGCAGTACCCGGGTGAACAGCACCACGAGCGCGACCACGCCGAACGCCAGTCCGAGGTTCGCCGGATCGCCGTAGGACGGGTCGCCGGTGTCATGGCCCGCGATCATCGCCGCACCCGGGCCGAGCAGCGAGACGCCGATGACCAGCAGCAGGGTGCCCGAGACCAGCGGCGGGAAGAACCGGATCAACGCGGCGAACGGTTTCGCGATCAGCAGCCCGAACACACCGGAGACGATCATCGCGCCGTACACCGCGGTGATGCCGTACTGCGCGGCGATCAGGATCATCGGGTTGACCACGGTGAACGTCGCACCCGCGACCACCGGCAGCCGGATCCCGAACACCCGCCCGATGCCCACCGACTGCACCAGCGTCGCGAGCCCTGCCACGAACAGGTCGGCGTTCACCAGCAGCGCGACCGACGCGTCGTCCAGATGCAACGCGCTGCCGACGATCAACGGCACGGCAATGCAACCGGTGTACATGATCGCCATGTGCTGCAGCCCCAGCAGGAGCAGCCGGCCGGCGGGCAGGCCGCGGTCGACCGGGTGCGGCGAGTTCGTCATGAGCGGGCCCCTTCGTGCGATTCCGGCGCACAGCCAACGCCGAAGCCGTGTCGTGGGCAAGTCCGGCAGATGATGATCCGGTATCCGCTGCGATTGTGTGTGACCATGCCAGCTATGAATCCTCGTCCCCCATTCCGCGCCGATCACGTCGGCAGCCTGCTGCGTCCACCGGTGCTGCGCGAGGCACGCCGTCGCCATGCCGCCGGTGAGCTCGGTCCCGAGCAGCTGCGCGTGGTCGAGGACGATGCGATCCGCGACGTGGTGAAGATGCAGACGCTGGCGGGGTTGTCCTCGGCCACCGACGGAGAGTTCCGGCGCTCCTCGTGGCACATGGACTTCATCTACGCACTCGGCGGCGTCACCCGCGGCGACGAGCAGTTGCACGTGAAGTTCCACAACGCGGCAGGCGACATCGAGTTCAACCCGTCGACGCTGCGGGTCGAGGGAAAGGTGCGGCTGGACGAACCGATCTTCGCCGAGCACTTCGAATTCCTGAAGGAACACACCAGTCCGGGGATCACACCGAAGCTCACGATCCCGTCGCCGAGCATGGTCTACTACCGCGGCGGCCGGGCAGCGGTGAGCGAGACCGTGTACCCGGACCTGGAGGAGTTCTACGCCGACCTCGCCGTGGCGTACGCGGACCAGCTGCGGGCGATGGGGGAGCTCGGCTGCACTTACCTCCAGCTCGACGACACGAGCCTCGCCTACCTCAACGATCCGAAGCAGCGCGAGATGGTCGCCGAACTTGGCGGCGATCCGGACACCCTGCACCTGCGCAACATCGCGCAGATCAACGCCGCGCTCGCCGGGAAACCCGACGGCATGACGGTGACCACGCACCTGTGCCGCGGCAACTTCCGCTCGTCGTGGGTAGCCGAAGGCGGCTACGAGTTCGTCGCCGAGGCACTGTTCGGCCAGCTGGGGGTGGACGGGTTCTTCCTGGAGTTCGACGACGACCGCTCCGGCGGGTTCGAACCACTGCGATTCGTGCCGAAGGACAAGCGCGTGGTGCTGGGCCTGGTCACCACGAAACGGCCCGAGCTGGAGGACCCGGACGCACTGGTGCGGCGGATCGAGGAGGCGTCCCGGTTCATCGACCTCGACCAGCTGTGCCTCTCGCCGCAGTGCGGATTCTCCTCGACCGAGGAGGGCAACGACCTGACCGCCGACGACCAGCTGCGGAAGCTGGAGTTGATCGTGTCGACGGCCGAGCGCGTGTGGGGCCGTTCGTGATCACCTGCGTGGCCGACTACGTGATCGACCCGGTGAAGATCGCCGGCGAGTAGCTCTCAGCCGGCGAGGTAGGCCGACAGCTGCGCCGCGCCGTCGAGCATTGCGTGTGCGCGGGCGGTCAGGCGGGATTGCCAGGTGCGCAAGGCCTCTTCCAGCGGTTCGACGCCGCCGGCGTGGCGGACCTGGTCGAGTACGGCGGCGATCCGGGTCAGCGGGTAGCCGCCGCGGCGGAGTTGATGAGCCAGACGGGCGTCGCGGACCGCCACCGGGGGATAACGGCGGTGGCCGGCGCGATCGCGTTCCGGGCGGAGGATTCCGGCGGCTTCCCACTTGCGCAAGGTGGCGGGGTGCACGGACAGCTGGTGCGCGAGTGCGCTGACGGACGGCGGTGGCTTGCGGTGCTGGTCTTCCGGTTCGGTCAGGTTCGCCAGCGCGCGGGTCACTTCGGTGAGTGTGGTGCGGTCCTGCAGCAGTTCGGCATGGCCCTCGTCGATCAGGCGGAACGCAGTGTCCGGCGTGCCGTCGTTGACCGCGTACAGGATCGCCGCAGCTCGGCGGTGGCCGAAACCGGGCCGTAGCGCGAGGAACGCGCGCAACGCCTGCGCGTGCCGCTCGGTGTAGCGCCGGTACCCCTGCGGGCCGCGGTCGGCGGGCGGCAGGACGGCGTCCTGCTCGTAGTTGCGGACCGCCTGGGTCGACAGGCCGTGCTCGCGAGCGAGATCGACGGGACGCACAGTGACCTCCAGGTTGAGGGTTTTGTGCACTGCACCTGGCTGAAATCGGGAAAAGTGCCAACCGAATGTTCAACGATACCGTCGAAGGAATGATTACCGCACTGGAAACCCTTCTCGCCGACCGCAATCCCACCCTGCTCGCCCTTGGCGAGCCGACCCACGGTGTGGCGGCCTTCACCACGCTGCGCAACGAATTCCTGTACCACCTCGTCGAGCAGCACGGCTACCGCTCGGTTGCGCTGGAGAGCGACTGCCTGGCAGGCCGTCTCGTCGACGCCTACGTGACCACCGGCGAGGGCGACCGCCAAGCCGTCCTCACCGCCGGATTCAGCCACGGATTCGGGAACCTGCAGGGAAACCGCGACCTCGTCGAATGGCTGCGCGACTTCAACGCGGGACAGCGCCCGGCGGATCGGGTGCGGTTCCACGGCATCGATGCTCCGACCGAGATCACCGGCGGGGACAGCCCCCGTGGCGTGCTCCTCGAACTGCACCGGTTCCTTTCCGCGCACCTCGACCACGTGCCCGGCGACGTCGCGACCATCGAGAAGCTGGTCGGCGACGACGAGGAGTGGACCACCGAGGCCGCCATGTGGGATCCGACCAAGTCCAAAGGGGACAGTGCGGACGCCGGTGCGCTCCGGCTGCTCACCGACGATCTGGTCGCCTTGCTGGAGAAGGAAAAGCCCGGCCTCCCCGAGGGCGGGGACCTGCTCGCCCGTACCGCACAGGGCCTGCTGCGCTACCACGCGGTGGTCGCCGATCCGGCGCCGACGCGGATCAGCCTGATGCTGGGCCAGCGCGACGCGATGATGGCGGCCAACCTGCTCGCGCTGCCGCGCACGTTCGTCTTCGCACACAACGGGCATCTCCAGCGCAACCTCTCGACCGGTCAGGGCTTCGGGCCGGCCTGGCGCTGGTGGAGCGCGGGTGCCCAGGTTGCCCGGCACCTCGGCGACCGCTACACGTTCATCGCGGGTGAGCTGGGCGCGTCGGAGACCCAGCCGGATCCGGATCCGGCGACGCTGCAGGGGTATCTCGCCAGTGTGGTGCCGGACCGCGCGTTGGTGGCGACCGCAGGGCTCGATCCGGAACTGGCCGCGCGCACCGATGCGGTGCAGGGATACTCCCCGTTCTCCGACGTGACCGGGGCGGACGCGATCGCGTTCCTCCGCCGCGTCTGAGCCGCGCCGCTTCTCGCCGGACGTGGCGGTGTGCGCCCCGTCACGTCCGGTCCGGTCCACCCGCCGCTCGACGATCATGGGCCGTTGTGCTCAGATGAAGGGGAGATATTGGACTGCATGGCCAGCCCGCGGGAGGCCACCAGCAGGCTGTCGTGTCAGCTGTCCGCTGCCCGGGTGTCGGTCCTGCGCTTGCCGGAGGAGCAGCTATGAGCACCGGATCCCCGTCCGAGACCGTTCTGGTCGTCGGCGCTGGCCAGAGCGGTTTCCAGGCCGCGGCGTCGTTGCGGGACAAGGGGTTCACCGGGCGGGTGGAGCTGATCGGCGACGAGCCGGGCGTGCCGTACCAGCGGCCGCCGCTGTCCAAGGGCTACCTCGACGGCACCGCCGGCGACGAGCAGCTGCGCCTGCGTCCGGAGGATTTCTTCGCGGAAAAGGACATCCGGCTCGTGCCCGGCCGGGTGGCCGAGGTCGACCGCGCCGCCACGCGGGTGCGGCTCGAGGACGGCAGGCGGCTGGACTACGACTACCTGGTGCTCGCGACCGGCGCCCGCAACCGCACGCTCCCGGTGCCCGGCGCGGACCTCGACGGTGTGCTGATGCTGCGTACCCGCGACGACGCCGACCGGCTGCGTGTCTCACTCGAGGCCGCACGCGACGTCGTGGTGATCGGCGGCGGGTTCATCGGGCTGGAATTCGCCGCACACGCCGGTCGTCCGGTCACCGTTGTGGAGGCGCAGGACCGGCTGCTGGCGCGGGTCGCGTCTCCGGAGATTTCGGAGTTCTTCGCCGAACACCACCGTGCCGCCGGGCACACCGTGCTGCTCGGCACCGGCGTGACCGCGTTGCACGGTGCGGGGCGGGTTGAGGCCGTCGAGCTGTCGGACGGCAGGCGGCTGCCCGCGGACCTCGTGGTGGTCGCGGTCGGCGTGCTGCCGGAGACGTCGCTGGCCGAGCAGGCCGGACTGGACGTGGCCAACGGCGTGGTCGTGGACGAGCACCTGTGCACCGGCGATCCGAAGATCTTCGCGATCGGTGACTGCGCGAGCTTCCCGTGTGTGCAGGCCGGCGCGGCGACCCGGCTGGAGTCCGTGCAGAACGCGGTGGACCAGGCCCGTTCGGTGGCCGCGGCGATCGCCGGGGAGCGCGCGCCCTACGACAGCCTGCCCTGGTTCTGGACCGATCAGACCGGCGCGAAGCTGCAGATCGCGGGCATCCTCTCGGCAGCCGACCGGACCGTGGTGACCGGTGACCGGGAGGCAGGCAGGTTCTCCGTGCTGTCGTTCCGGGACGACGTGCTGATCGCCGTGGAGTCGGTGAACCGCCCGCCCGACCACATCGCCGCGCGCCGGCTGTTCACCGCCGAACCGCGGCCGGCGTACGCCGATCTCGAAGCCGATGCGTTCGATCTCAAGGCACACCTCAAATCGCGCACCGCTGCTTGAGTCTTGTCAACCTCGGATTGACGGGGCGGCGAAGCTGCCGGTGGCGGCGCAGATCCGCGAAACCCTCGCCGAGATCCTCGCGGCAAGGGCAGCGGCGATCCGTGGTGGACTCCTCGGCACGGAGGAGTCCACCACGCAGCCTCAGGCGTCGACCTCGGAGCGGTCGTCGGTGGCCCACAGGGTGTGGAACGAGCCTTCCCGGTCGACGCGGCGATAGGTGTGCGCGCCGAAGAAGTCGCGCTGTCCCTGCACCAGCGCGGCGGGCAGGCGATCGGCGCGCAGGCCGTCGTAGTAGGACAGTGCGGTGGCGAAGCCGGGCGTCGGGATGCCGAGCCGGACCGCGGTGGAGATGACCGAACGCCACGAGTCCTGCGCGTCCTCCACGGCCTTGCGGAAACCGCCGGACGTGAGCAGCGTCGGCAGAGTCGGCTCGTCGGCGTAGGCGGAAGTGATGTCGTTGAGGAACTTCGCGCGGATGATGCAGCCACCGCGCCAGATCGCGGCGACACGGCCGAGGTCGATGTCCCAGCCGTATTCGGCGGCGCCGGCCTGGATCTGGTTGAAGCCCTGTGCGTACGCGACCACCTTCGACGCGTACAGCGCTTGCTCCACGTCATCGGCGAAGGTCTCCAACGCGGCACCGCTCAGCGGCGCGCGCGAAGGTCCGCCGAGCCCGCGCGCGGCCTCCCGCAACGGTTTCGAGCCGGACAGCGAACGCGCGAAGACCGCCTCTGCGATACCGCTGATCGGCACGCCGAGGTCCAGTCCGATTTGCACCGTCCAGCGGCCGGTGCCCTTCTGTTCCGCGGCGTCCTCCACGACGTCGACGAACGGTTTGCCGGAAACCGGGTCCACGTGCTTGAGCACCTCGGAGGTGATCTCGATCAGGTAGGAGTCCAGCCGTCCGGTGTTCCAGGTCTTGAACACCTCGGCGATCTCGGCCGGTCCGTAGCCCGCGGCGCCGCGCAGCAGGTCGAACGATTCGGCGATCAGCTGCATGTCGGCGTACTCGATGCCGTTGTGCACCATCTTCACGAAGTGGCCCGCACCGTCCGCGCCGATGTGCGTGCAGCACGGTTCGCCGTCGACCTTCGCCGAGATGTCCTCGAACAGCGGGCCGAGTGACTGGTAGGACGCCTTGGAACCACCTGGCATGATGCTCGGGCCGTGGAGCGCGCCTTCCTCCCCGCCGGACACGCCGGTGCCGACGAAGTGCAGGCCGCGTTCGCGCAGCGCCTTCTCCCGCCGACGGGTGTCCGCGAAGTGCGCGTTGCCCGCGTCGACGATCACATCGCCCTGCTCCAGCAGCGGAGCGAACTCCTCGATGACCGCGTCGGTGGGATCTCCTGCCTTGACCATGATCACGATCTGCCGCGGCCGCTCGAGCGCGTTGACGAACTCCTGCGCGGAGTACGCCGGGATGAACTCACCCTCGTCGCCGAACTCCTCGACGAGCTTGCGGGTCCGCTCCTCGGAGCGGTTGTGCAGGGCGACCGTGTGGCCGTGCCGGGCCAGGTTCCGCGCCAGGTTGCGGCCCATGACCGCGAGGCCGGTGACCCCGATGCTCGCCTTCTTGCTCATCCGAACCCTTTCCGATGTCTCTGCCGAAGTCCGAGCGTAGTCCGATTGGCCCAGCCGTGACTCGCGAGAACTCTCACGGACGGTGGATCAGGAGAAGCAGTGGATCGGACCACCGTGATACGCGAGCATGTCCTGCAACGCGGCGGCGAGGTCGACCGGCCCGCCCCATTCGGCGCCGTCGAGTTCGGCGTAGGCCCGGTGCAGATTGCCGGCGAGCCGTTCCTGCTCGGTCAGCTCGGCGAACCGGCCGAGATCGGTTTCCCTCGCCTGTTCCAGCGGTGACCGGCCGGCCGCTTTGCCGCGTTCCGCGGTCTGCTGGACGAACTCCAGGTACGCGTCCACCAGGTCCACCGCGGCGAGATCACACGACGGCCCGTGCCCTGGCAGGATCAGCGCCGGATCGAGTTCGCGAACCACATCGAGTGCGGCCCGCCAGCCCGCGATCGAGCCCATCAACGCGAACGGGCTGCCCCCGTTGAACACCAGATCGCCCGCGTAGAGCACGCGCTGCTCGGGAAGCCAGGCGAGCACGTCGTTGGTGGTGTGCGCGGCGTGCCCGGGGTGGATCAGGTCGATCCGGGTCTGCCCGGCGTACACGGTGAGCCATTCGTCGAACACCACGTCGGGTACCCGCAGTTCCAGGTGGCCCCAGTCGTTGCCGACGAGCACGCCCTCGTACCGCGGGATGCCCTCGGCCAGCATCGCCGCCCTGGTCTTGCGGTGCCCGACCACGGTGGCGTCGGTGACGAGGTAGTTGCCGTTGGTGTGGTCGGTGTGGTGGTGCGTGTTGACCAGGGTCGTGACCGGGCCGGTCGTCTCCCGGACCGCGGCGAGCAGTGCCAGGGTCCGCCGTTCGGTGGCGCACGTGTCGACGAGGACGGTGTGCCCGCCCGCGTCGACGAAGCCGCAGTTGTTGATGAACCAGGAACCGTCGGGCTGCAGGTAGCCGAAGACGCCGTCGGCAAGCCGTTCGACACGCGCCGCGCCGGGAGAACGATCGATCACCGGGCCACTATGCCGGACCGATCGCGGACCGGCCGGGTCAGCGGTGCGCGGGAAGGCAAGCGTGCCCGGATGTCCTGCGGGCGTCCGGCTGCTGGGAGGCACGCACTGGTCCGAATGGAGCAATTTCGGTGTCCGGTGGACCGGAAATCGGCTGCTCCGGCCGAGTGGTGCAGTGAGTGACTGGCATCCTGGCGCATTTCCTGGAACGCTGCGCGGTGTCATCATCGAACCCCGTTGGGTGAAGTACTAACCTGGGTGGTTCGAACGTTCGTGTTCCGGTGGAAGTTTCACCGGCGATCATGGTCCGGGAGAGCAAGGGGAGATGGCCAGCACCGTCACCTCGCGCCGCAAGCAGCTCGGGAACGAGCTGCGGCACGCCCGTACCGCCGCGAAGCTGACACAGCAGCAGGTCGCCGAGGTTCTCGGCTGCACCCAGGGCAAGGTCAACAAGATCGAGTCCGGTGCGGTGGGGGTCAAGCTCGGAGATGTGCGGACCATGCTGAACGCGTTCGGGATCAACGGTGAAGAAGCCGACACCCTGATGAACCTCGCCCGTGCCGCGGCCGGGCAGCGCGGCCACTGGTCGGGCTACCGATCGGTGGTGCCGCACTGGTTCCGTACCTTCACCGACCTCGAACCGGCGGCTGCGGAGATCATGACCTGGCACGGGGAGCGCATCCCCGGCCCGTTGCAGTCCGAGCACTACATGCTCAAGCAGTTCACCGAGGCAGGCGCCACCGACGTCACGTCGCTGGTGCGCAACCGGCTCGACCGCAAGGCCGTGTTCGACCAGCAGCAGCCGCCGTACTACCGGTTCATCATCAGCGAAGGCGCGCTGCGCCGGGCACCGGGCGGCTTCGCGCCCGCGGTGATGCTGGACCAGGTCGAGCACCTGCTGGCGCTCGACCGGCATCCGCGGGTGTACGTGCACGTGCTGCCGTTCGGCGCGCGGCTCGCGTCGGTGCCCAACGACTTCACGATCATGCGATTCCCCGACCGCACCCGTGATTTCGTCTACATCGAACACTCTGCAGGCGGGCTCTACCTCGACGACGTGAAGGACTTCAACATCTTCGTCGACTCGTGGGACCGGCTGCGCGGTGCGGCACTGGAACGCGGTGAGACGCGGCAGTTCCTCAAGGAACTTGCCGAGAGCTACCGCGCCCAGATGCAGTGACGAGCGCTTCCAGCAGCGGTGCGGTTTCCTCGGCGCCGGGCAGTGCGTTGATCTCCGCGCGCAGCCGTTGCGCGGCTTCGCGGTAGGCCGGATCGGTCAGCAGGTCCACGGCGGCGTGGTGGATTTCCTCACGGGTCGCGGTTTCCGGGTCGAGCGCGAGTGCGGTGCCGAGCGCGACGCTGCGGCGTGCGTTGGCGGGTTGGTCAGCGCCCATCGGGAAAAGCAGCGACGGCAGCCCGTGCGAGAGCGCGCCGAGCACACTGCCGGAGCCGCCGTGCGACACCACGAGATCGGTGCGCGGCAGCAGTTCGTTCTGTGGCATGAACTTTTCCACGCGCACGTTCTCCGGCTGCGGCCCGAACCCGGTCGGATCCAGCTGTGTGCCCACGGTGGCGGTCACGTCGGCAGCCAGCAGGCCGAGTCCGGCGAGCGTGCGTTCGATGAGGTCGCCGGACTCGAGGTTGAAGTTCGTGCCGAGGGTGAAGTACACACCCGGCCGTGCGGCCTGCGGACGGGGCGGAACCGGTTCTCCCGGCCGGAACGCGAAGGCCGTGCACGGCAGCGCCGCGGCCGGGTCGCGGAACGCGGGCGGGAACGGGGAAAGCACCAGGTCCCGGTGGAGCATGGTGAGTTCGGGATCGTCCGGCAGGCCGTGTCCGGTACGTGCTTCGCTCAGCGGTTCGGCGAGAAGTTCTTTGCGCAGCAACGTTCCGGCCGCGAGGACGAGCACCGTTGCGCAGGGCAGACCCAGCTTTTCCGCGGCGATCGCGGCGGCGAAGTCGACCTCGTCCCGGACCACGACGTCGGGACGCCATTCGCGGATCAGCTCCAGCAGCACCGGCGTGCGTTCGGCGGTGGCCCGGCGGGCGAACAGTTCCCGGATCTCCCAGTCGTCCCGCGCGGGGTCGACCGGTGGCATCGGTTGGCGCGCTGTGGTGGTTTCCCGCGGTTTGCCGGTCGCGAACGCGGTGAAGCCCGCCCGCTCGACGGCGGGGACCTCGCTGCCCGATCCGGCGACCGCCACGGTGTGCCCACGGGCGGCCAGCACGCGCGCGACCGGGACCATCGGGTCGAAGTGGCCGCGACCGCCGACGAAGGAGAAAAGGAAGCGCATTCGGAGCAACGTAGTACTCCGCAGTGGTCAGTCGCCGGGATTTTCCGTTTGCTCCGGGGGTCGGCGGCGCGGCGCCCGGTGGCGATGGGCACACTGGTACCCGCACGCGTGGCCGGAAGGGGACAGCTGATGACGCAAGTACCGGATCCGGATGCCCCGGAGGGCGTCGATCTCGAACGGCCGAACGCGGCGCGGATCTACGACTGGTTCCTCGGCGGCACGGCCAACTGGGCCATCGACCGCGAGTTCGGCGAGCAGGCGGTCCAGACCTTTCCGATGATCAAGACCCTCGCGAAGGCCGGTCGCGAATTCCTCGGCCGCGGCGTGCGGTACCTGACCGAACAAGGGATCGACCAGTTCCTCGACATCGGTTCTGGCGTGCCCACGGTCGGCAACGTGCACGAGATCGCCACCTCGGTGAACCCCGACGCACGGTGTGTCTACGTCGACAACGAGCCGGTGGCCGTTGCGCATTCGCAGGTCCTGCTGGAACGCGAGGGCGTCGCGCACCGGCACGCGGTGCTGCAGGGCGACCTGCGCAACCCGAGTGACATCTGGAACCGCGCACTGGAGACCGGCGCGCTGGACCCGAAACGCCCGATCGGCTTGATCATGGTCGGGGTGCTGTATTTCGTCGGCAGGGACGAGCCTGCCACGGAGATCGTGCAGAAGTACTTGTCCCTGCTGCCTTCCGGCTCGTACTTCCTGTCCTCGCACCTGACCAACGACGGCGTGACGACTCCCGACGGCGAACTGCGCGATGAGATCCACGAGCAGTACAAGCGCTCGAGCACCCCGTTCCACTACCGCACGCGCGCGGAGTTCGGCGAGTTCTTCGACGGGCTCGAGCTGGTGGATCCCGGAATCGTGTGGGTATCGGAATGGCACCCGGAAGCAGGGGAATCACGCAGCAGTGCCCGGCTGGCCGACAACCCGTCCTTCAGCGGCGGGATCTGCGGGCTGGGCCGCAAGCCCTGACGCCGAGGGGCTTGGCGTCGCTTGGGATCTCGCGGCGCCGCCCCTGGCCTTGTCGCATGTTGCTGCCCTGGGGCGTTGCCGTGCTGGCCGCCTCGCAGCTGGGGTCTTGCGGCGTCGTTTGGAGTCTCGCGGCGTCACGCTGAGGTCTTGCCCGACGCGCGGCGACCGGGCCGGTGTGAGTTACGTCGGCTGGGGGGCGCTCAGGCGTGGGACGAGCCGAGGCCGTGCAGCAGCGAGACGTGGGCTTCCAGCGGCCGGGCCGCGCTCAGCAGGTCGGGCTGACGCGGTAGCGGGACCTCGAAGTCGTCGTCCAGCGGCGTCGAAGTGAGCAGCGGGGCCTGGATCAGGCTGAAGCCGAACCGGTTACGAAGTTCGTGATTGATCCCACGCCGGCCGCGGGTGTGTTCGTCCTCACGTCGGAACAGCGTGGTAAGCCGGACGGCCATGGGATCACACCCCCAGTTCGGAGAGCGGGCACCGGGGCCGGTCGGCTCCGGTCGGATCGGTGGCACGCGCCCGGCTTGTCCTCGCCGAGCGATACCGCACCCGCCACGGGTTCCTTCCGCGGCGCGGGTGTTCGCGATACCCGGACCCGCGCGGACCTGGGCAAAGCGGTGTTCCGGCCGGATGGTCCGGTCCGCACCGGATGATCCGGTCCGGCGTTCCACGCCTTCCTGCTGCTCTGCCCGAGGCTCACAAGTGATCCGCTCACCCGGACCGGCTGCCCGGGTCGGTACCGGCCGAGGTTGGGCTGAATGCCGTAAGCCATTCACCCACCATCGGCGCCCCGATCGCTGCGATTAATCCTACTCCTGGAATAATCTTCATGTCGAGATCGGGTCGAGTTGATCACCCGCTTGGCCCTGCGGTTTGCTCCGTAGTGACGCAAAGAAGCCGGAGACGTGCGCTCGGCCGCACGCCCTGCTCAAGGCTCGGAGGTGTACGACCCATGGCGGATTATCCGTCCTCCCCGGATTACGACCCGAACACGGCAGAGTCGCTGTTCGAGGACGCAGCCTGGGAGAAGTCGTTCGCGAGCGAGCCCAACGGCGGCAACTGCGTCGAGGTCAACCTGGGTGGCAAGGACCTGGTGGGCGTCCGCGACACGAAGCTGACGGCAAGCCCGGTCCTGATCTTCGACCGAGGCGAATGGGCCGCATTCCTGGCCGCGGTCAAGGCAGGTCAGTTCGATCTGCCCCCGAACCCCTGAGCCAACCGAGGCAAGCGCCCCAGGGGGTGGGAGGTTCACCAGATGTCACCTAGCCGGGCTAAATCCGGCAGCAAAGGTCACGCTGAGTACCTGTAGCTCGCTCCGAGCGGGCAGTCGCGCCGAGAGGCCAGAGACCTCGCGCCCCGGCGGCCCGCCCATCACTTGCGCACCACGGCACCAGGCCTTCGCCCTCAGCACCCAGCACCCAGCACCCAGCCCTGGTACTGGGACCGCCGTCCGGCATCGGTGTTGGGGCCGGCGTCCGGCTCTGGCGTTGGGGTGGATATCCGGTGTCGGTAGTGGGGCCGGCGTCCGGCTCTGGCGTTGGGGTGGATATCCGGTGTCGGTAGTGGGGCCGGCGTCCGGCTCTGGCGTTGGGGTGGATATCCGGTGTCGGTAGTGGGGCCGCCGTCCGGCTCTGGTGTTGGGGTGGGTGTCCGGTGTCGGTACTGGGGCCAGCATCCGGCCTTGGTACTGGGACCGGCGCCCGATATTGCTCCCTCGCCGTCGGGTACCCAGCACTGGAGCGGGGACCGGCTCCCAGCGCCGGTACCTACCGGAGCGGGGACCGGCGTCGGTGCTCAGTGTGCGACGCCGGTACCGGTGCGGGAGGGGGTCGGTTTGCGCGCGCTTTGCGCTCCCCGGACGTCGTTGCGGGCCGGTGCGTCGACGAGTGCGATCGGGCGGTGTGTCCCGGCGCAGGGGGGAAGCCGCAGCGGGGGAGACGGTGCTCCTCAGGTGGCCAGGAACTCCTGCAGGTGCCGGACGACCTGCTCGGGTTGTTCCTCGGGGAGGAAGTGCCCGCAGTCGGACAGGCCGGAGCCGGTGACGTTCTCCGCGTAGTCGCGCCAGATCTCCAGTGTCGGCAGGCTTCCGAGCAGTCCGGCTTCGCCCCACAGCGCGAGCAGGGGCTGGGTGATCCGGCGGCCCGCGGCGTAGTCGGCGTCGTCGAGTTCGGCATCGTCGGGGAAGGCGGCGCGGTAGTCGTCGAAGCCGGCGCGGAGCGCGCCCGGAGCCTCGAACGCGCGCACGTATTCGGCGATGTCCTCGGCGGGCAGACCCTGGCGCTGGAAGGTCCAGCGTTCGAAGAAGTAGCCGAGGTAGGCGGCAATGTTCTGGCCCGCCAGCAGTTCCGGCAGGTCTGGCTGGAGGTGGAACAGCCAGTGCCAGTAAGCTCGCGCGACGCCGCTGTCGAGGCGGTGCCACATCTCCCTGGTCGGCGCGATGTCCAGTACGGCAAGGTGCGTCACCTGTTCCGGCCGGTCGAGGGCCCACCGGTGCGCGACGCGGCCACCGCGGTCGTGCCCGGCCACCGCCACCCGGTCGAAACCGAGCTGCTCGGCCAGCCGTGCCAGGTCGGCGGCCATCGTGCGTTTGTCGTAGCCGCCGCGAGGTTTGTCGGTGCGGCCGTAGCCACGCAGATCGGGCGCGATCACGGTGTGCGTTTCGGTCAGTGGACCGGCGACGCGGTGCCAGCAGTGCGACGTCTGCGGCCAGCCGTGCAAGAGGAAGAGCGGGGGTCCTTCGCCACCGCGGCGATAGTGCATCCGGAGGTTGCCGACTTGGGCGGTCTGTTCTTCTAACCGGCTCATAGGGTTAGAAGGTAGCCGGTGTGCTAACCGGCGGCAATGGTTAGACTCGACGATATGGACTGGGTGTTCGACGGCGGGCGGCCGTGCCTCGATCTCGTCAACACGATGCGGTCGCGGTATCTACCCGGTGGCGGGATCGAGCTGCTGACCAGTGCCGCGGCGTTGTCCGAGTGGTTCGACCTGGCCGGGTTCGGCCGGCTCCCGGTGAACGACGGCGAACTCGCCGCGGCGAAGACGTTGCGGGAAGCGGTGAATCGGTTGCTCACCGGGCCGCCGCAGGTCAAGGACGTGCAGGTGGTCAACGCAGCCGTGGTGGCCGCACCGTTACCGGCTCGGCTGCGGCTGGAGGGCGGTGAACTGCACCGCGAGGTGCCCGCGCCCGGGTATCCGGTGGCTACCGCGTTCGCCGTGCTGGCCGGCGACGCCGTCGAACTCGCGACCGGGACTGCGGACGTCCGCATCTGCCTGGCCGACGACTGTGGCCTGCGGTTCTGTGACGCCTCCCCGCGCCGCACCCGGCAATGGTGTTCGATGGCCCGTTGCGGCAACCGGGCCAAGGCGCGGGCGCACTATCGGCGGGCGAGGAACCGATAGGCACGCGGATGGGCGCGCAGCCACACGTTCAGCCTGCCGACCCAGCGCATGTGCGCGGTGCGCAGTGCCGGCGGGACGGCGAAACCGATCAGCCGGACCGCTCGCCGGAACCGGGCGAAGCATCGTTCGTCCCTGGCCGTCCACTCCAGACCCAGGCGAGCCCGAAGCTCGGTGGGCAATGTTGCCCGGATCAGGAACATCTGCACCCGAGCGTGTCCTTTTTGGATTCTCCGCCACCACGAGTCCGGCAATCCGGACCACGGTTTGCGTACTGTGCGGATGGTTTCGAACAGCGTGCTGATCGTCTCATTGGGACCGAACGACGAGATGGTCTCCCGGTAGTATTGCTCGAATTCCGGCCAGCTCGATGGAAGATCCTGCGCGCGCACGCCGAGAAGGCGCCCGACGTCGCACATCTGCGCGTAGTATTCGTCCAGCTCCGATGTGGACATCGGGCGACCGAAGAACCGTTGTGCGTCAACGGGTGCCATCACGAGCGTGGCGTGCACCCAGGCGTAGGCCCCGGGGTGCAAAGCGCTGTAACGACGACCGCCGGTGAAGCCGGTGAACTTCCGGTGCAGTTTTCGCAGGCGTTCCGCCTCGTACCGCGCACCGTCGGATCCGCCGTAGACGTAGATCGACAGCGACGCGCCGGTGCGCATCAGACGGGTCCACGGATCCTCGGTGTAGTCCGAGTGGTCCCGCACCCCGGCCGCGACGATCGGGTGCGCGACCTGCAGCACCAGGATCTGCCCGGCGAGCAGCAGATCACGGAAGTCGCCGAAGTAACGCCAGGCCGCGGTGCCGCGAACCACCGGTGGTGCCATGTCAGCCCCGTGCCCCGTGCAGCAGCAGCATCAACGGTTCCGCGGCGGGCACGTCCGCCCCGGTGGCGAGCCTGCGCAGCTGCAGCCCGGCGATCAGCGCGACGACCGGACCGGCCAGCCGCGCCGGATCGGGCAGGCCGAGCGCGCCGAGGATGGTGGTGGCCAGTTCGTCGTAGGCGGCGAAACACCGCTCCGACGCCTCCCGTAGCCCCGGATCCCGCGCTGCCTGCAGGTAAAGCTCGTGCGGGGCCAGTTCGTCGGTGCCGAACGGCAGCTGCTCGATCACGCGCTCGACCACCGTCGCGGCCTGCTCCAGGCTGAGCTCCTCGGCCCGGTGCGCGTCGACGATCGCCGCCAGTTTCGCCGTTTCCTCCTCGGCGAAGAGCAACATGGCCTCGCGCAGCAGTTCGGTCTGGCTGGGGAAGTGGTAGGTCAGGGTACCGAGGGAAACGCCGGCGGCAGCCACGATCCGCCGGTTGGTGAGGCCGCCGACGCCCTGCTCGCCGACCACCTCCAGCGTTGCGCGCAGGATCGCGTCGCGGGTGTTCAGCACGCCCGCGCGGGGCGTCGCTCCGGCCACCGTTGTACCTCTTCCAGTTGCGCGGCAACGGAAATCAGCCGCTCCTCGGCGTGCGAAGGACCCAGCAACTGGGCACCGAGCGGCAGCCCGTCCGCGGTCTGCCCTGCCGGTACGTTCAGCCCCGGCCAGCCCAGCACGTTCCACGGCCAAGCGTAGGGGCAGGCGGCGATCATCGTCTGGTCGGTCTGCCAGCCGGTGAGCCCGTCGAACGTGCCCACGGCCGGTGGCGGAGTCGCGGTGGTCGGCGTCAGCAGCACATCGACGTCGCCGAACACCGCGCCGATCCGGCGGCGTAGCAACGGTTCGAGCGCTCGCGCGAGTTTCAGCGCCGGTCCGGCGAGCAGGCTGCCGTGCTGCGCGTTGGCCCGGGTGCGCGGGTCGAGTGCCGCGAATTCGGGAACCTGGCGGGCCCAGTCGCGTACGCCGGTGAGTGAGCGGGGCAGGAAGGTCAGGCCGATCAGGCCGTAGTCCGGTGCCACCGGGACGATGTCGTGACCCAGTCCGGCGAGGGCTTCCGCGGTACTCGTCACGGCCGCCTCGACCACCGGGTCCAGTCGCGTTTTCGTTGCGGTGAAAGGAATCCTCGTGGACAGGCCGATGCGCAGCCTACCGGGTTCGCGCCGGGCGGCGGACCGGAACGCGGTGCCGGTGCCTGCGGTGACGTCGAGCAACGCGGCGGCGTCGGCCACCGTGCGGGCCAGCGGTCCGAGCACGGTGAGGCCGTGGAACAGCTCGGTGCCGGTCGGGATCCGTCCGCGCTGGGGCTTGATGCCGACCAGTCCGGTCCACGCGGCGGGGATGCGCACCGAACCGGCGCCGTCCGAACCGAGCGCGGCAGCCACCACACCGCCTGCCACCGCGGCCGCCGATCCGCCGGACGACCCGCCCGGCGTATGGTCCGGCTGCCACGGATTGCGCGTCACCCCGAACGCTTTCCCTTCGGTGAACGGCCATTGACCCAGCTCGGGGGTGTTGGTCTTGCCGATCAGCACGGCGCCGGCCTGCTTCAGCCGCGCCACCGCGGGTGCGTCCGCGGTCGCCGCCGGGAAGTCGCCTGCGCAGCCGAACGCCGTGGGCAGACCGGAGAGGTCCACGTCGTCCTTGATCGCGATCGGCACGCCGAGCACCGGTGAGCGGTCGCCACGGGCACGGCGCCGGTCGGCGGCTGCCGCCTCGGCGAGTGCTTCGTCGTCGCGCAACCGGCGGAACGCGTTGAGCATCGGCTGGGTCGCGTGCGCCCGCGCGAGCGCGGTCTCGGTGAGCTGAACGGCGGTGACGGTTCCCGCGTCGAGCGCGGCGGCCTGGTCGGCGAGGGTGGCGAAGCCGGTCGTCGCGGAAGTCATCGGCAGTTCCCGTTCTCTCGTTCGTTCGAACGAACGTAGCACAGGATCCGGTCCGCCGGTCGTCAGCGGTGATGCAGAGCCGGTCGTCAGCCCGCGCTCGGCGCACCGCTTGCCGGCAGCGGCGCTGGGGAACGAGACAGGCTGCGCACGGCGGTGTCCAGCGCGTCATCGGCCGGGCACGCCAGGTCCGGGCGAACGCCGACCTGCTCCCAGTTGGTGCCGGTGACCGCGTTGACCGACCTGGCTGTCGGCAGGTGCAGCTCGAGTACGTCGGTCAGCCGGAACGACTCGACCGGATGCGCGCCGCCGCCGGTCGTCTCGCCGACGACCACGGCTCGTCCGAGCGCCTGCAGGTTGTAGGCGAGCTCTTCGCAGCCGGAGAACGTGACGCGGCTGGTGAGTACCCGGATCGGACCCTCGATCCGGGTGGCGGCCGGGGTGGTCCAGAACTGCCGCGGCCTGCCGTCGAGCCCTTCGATGTCCTGCAAGTGCACCGGTTCGTCGCCGAGCAGATGGCCGCAGATCAGCGCGACGGTCTCGGGTGTGCCGCCGCGGCCTTCACGGAGGTCGAACACGAGTGCGGTGGCCGAGGACAGGAGGGTGAACGCGGCGCGGACGTAGGGTTCGGCGAGGTGAACCGGTGACAGGTACGGCGCGATCTGCACGAGCCCGACACCGTCGTCGAGCAGCTGGACCCGGCGGAAGCCGCCGGCGTTGCCCGCGGCCTCGGCCGCGTGTCGCGCCGCGTGCTCGGCGCCGGCGAAATCCGAAGCGGCGCCTTCGGGCCGATGTCGTACGCGCAGGTGCCGGTCGTTGCAGGCTCGCTGCAGGCGCCGGGTCAGCGCTGCGGCGCTCGCTTCCGGGGTGAGGGCTGCGATCTCGGCGTCGCTGCCGGCCAGGTCTGCGGCGATGGTGGCCGCGTGGTCTTGCAGGATGTACCGCTCACGAACCAGTTCCTGCAGGTGGGCGATCAGTGGGGACACGTCGGTTTCGGCCATGACGCAGTCAAGCAATCCGGTTGCCGAAGAGACAACTCTCCTTGACGCTTGAGCCATGACAAGCGCACCGCGGTACGAGACCCTCGACGCCACGAGCCCGGCGCAGATGCGCGCCTTCGCCCATCCGACCCGGCACCGGATCCTGCGCGACATCGGTCCGGACGGGGCGACGATCAGCCAGCTGGCCCACCGCCTCGGCATCAACAAGGGCAACGTCGCGCACCACCTCGGCGTGCTCGTCGAAGCCGGGCTGGTCGGCAAGGGCGCCACGCGAACCGTCCGTGGCGGCACCGAGCAGTACTTCGTCAAGACCGCCCGGATTTACCGGTTCGGCGCAGGCGAAAGCGGCGAGGCGACCAAGGCGATGCTGGCCACGGTCGCCGACGAGATTCCCGCCGACGACGAGCACCTCCTGCTCCACCGCGTCATCCGGCTCACCGCGAGGCAGGCGAGCGCACTCGGGGAACACCTGGAATCGGTGGTGCACGGGCTGAGCCCGGCCAACCCTCGCGAAGCCGAGCACGGCGTGCTGGTGAGCGTCTACCGGCGCAGCTGAACCGCGCTGATCCGGCATTCCACCTTCGGGTCGACGAACATCGGATCGCGCGCGGACGGAGAACGGCCGGGTAGGTTGACGCCAACCCGGCCGATTCCGCGGACCAGGACGCGGCCGGGAGAACACCGCTTGACCAGCACCGTGCCAGCCGTTGCCCGGAGGATCGATGACGTTCGAGTTCGACCGCTTTCCCGCTCTCGATTCCTTTCCCCGCGCCGGACTCGGCCACGGGCCGACGCCGCTGGTCCCGGCGCCGCGGCTCGGCGAAGCACTCGGCCTGCCGCACTTGATGCTCAAGCGCGACGACGTGCACCCGCTCGGTGTCGGCGGCAACAAGCTGCGGAAACTCGACTTCCACCTCGGTGCCGCGCTCACTTCCGGCGCGGACACGGTGATCACCTTCGGTGCGCTCCAGACCAACCACGGACGGCAGACCGCGGCGGCCTGCGCGCGGCTCGGATTGCGCTGCGAACTGGTGCTCACCGCGAAGGTGCCGCGTTCCGGCGAGGCATACGAGGAGTCCGGCAACATCCCGCTCGACCTGCTTTTCGGCGCTCGGGTGCACGTCTGCGCGGACGAAGCCGAGACCGCCTCGACGTATGAGACGTTGCTGGCCGAGGCGGCCGAGGAAGGCCGCAAGGTGGCCACGATCCCGGTCGGTGGGTCCGACCCGCTCGGCGTGCTCGGCTACGTCGCGGCCACGCACGAACTCGCCGTGCAGCTGTCCCACCTCGGCGTGGAACGGGCGCGGGTGGTCGGTCCGCATGCCAGCGGCGCGACCGCGGCCGGTCTCGCGCTCGGTGCGGCCGTGCTCGGTTCGCTCGAGGTGGACATCGCCTGCGTGAGCCATCCGCTCGACGAGGCCGAGGAGAACCTGGCCGAGCTGGTCACCGGGGCCGCGCAGCTGCTGGGGATCGACCCGCCCGCGCTGGCGCACGTGTGGATGAACGACAGCACGATCGGCGAGGGCTACGGCATCCCGGCTCCCGAGACCTGGGGTGCGCTGCGGCTGTTCGGGCGCACCGAGGGTGTGGTGCTCGATCCGGTCTACACCGGGAAGGTCGCCGCAGCGCTGGTCGAATGGGCCGCAGAAGGCCGGTTCTCGCCCGAGGAAACCGTGGTGTTCGTGCACACCGGCGGGCTACCCGGGTTGTACGGCTACGCGCCCGAATTCACTGCCGCGATGCGGGAGTGACGGCCAGTTCGGCACGTGCCGATTCGGTGCGCACCGCGACCCTGATGAGCACGAACAACAGTGCGACGTCGGCGACCAGGGTGAGCCGCTGCGTCACGCCGACCGGCAGTGCTTCGGCGAACAGGTGGAACGGCGCGATGCCCGCTTCGTCGAGCCGTGCGAACAGGAAGCTCAGCCCGAACAGTGCCACCGAGGTCAGCCCGTACCGCAGCCACCGCACCACGAACGCACGCTCCGCGGTGCCACGCAACGAATCCAGGAACGTGATCGCCGCACCCGGCAGGCTCATGAACGCGATCAGGCACGAGTAGAGGTGGATCTCGCCGCTCACCGGGTTCGGGCTCTCCGGGTAGCTGGCGGGGAACATCGCGGCGGTGGCCAGCCCCAGCGCCCACAGGGTGAGCAGCAGTTTCGTGGTGCGGGTCATCGGCACCCCCGCGGCGGCCAGCGCACCGAGCACCGCGACCGAGCCGACGGAGAGCGAAAGCACGCTGGCGCCGAGCATCCCTTCGCCGTGGTCGGTGATCGTGTAGCTGGAAAGCGTGTCGTAGAGCGGATCGTGCGAGCTGACGAGGTGCAGCACGATGATCGTGAACAGCGACCAGGCGATGGCTGCGACCGCGGCCAGGCGCCAGACCCGGATCCCCAGTGAATTCCCCATGGGTCCATCGTTGCGGGTCGGCCTCGCGGCGAGATCCGGGAAGACCCTGATCTCGACCCCTATTCGAAGTCGGCCAGCACGAGCGCTTGATCGTCGTGCCGCTTCGCGCGGGGCCAGCGCACGCATCCGGGGTCTTGCTCCTCCGCCGCGCGTACCGCGTCCAGCACCGCAGCCGGGCCGTCGTGGCGGGCGCGGCGCAGGACTTCGGGCCAGTCGAACAGGCCGTACTCGTCGACGCCGATCGCGACGCCGTCGGTGGCGATCAGCACCGCTTCGACGTCCGCGCGTGGCCACACCCGGCGCACCGCCTTGTACGCGGCAGCGGGTTCGGCTTCGGCGACCCAGAACCCGTCCTCGGCGTTACGGCGGCGGCGCACGTCGGCGCCGGTCTGCAGCAGGCCGCCGCCGCGCAGGGACACCAGGCGGTCGTCGGACACCGGATCGGTGCCGAACCGGCCGAACGCGACGACCGGGCTGTCCGCGAGGACCAGAGCCTCCACTTCGGACTCGTCCCAGCGCAGCATCGACACCGTGCTGGACGGGGACCGGCCCGGCAGCAGATCGTGTTCCCGCGCGAGCGCACCGATCGCGTTCGCCAAAGCGACGCCGAGGTCTTCCCGCGGATGGGTGCGCAACTCGGTGCTCAGCCGGCGCACGAGCAACCCGGCGTACCAGCCGCCGGAGGGCAGTTCGGGACTCGGCGAGGTCGCCCCGTCCAGTACCAGCACGGCTTGGTCGAGAACCGCGACGTAGTCCTCGGTGGGGCGGGGCCTGCCGTCCGCGGCGACCCCGGCCCGTTCGGCGATCGAGATTTCCGGCACTCGCCGACTGTAACCCGCGATCTCCGTCAACTCGGGTTGACACGGCCCGTCATGTCAACTTAAATTGACAGCATGACGGAAGCAACGGACCTGGCCGCCCGTGCCGGCGATCGTGACCCGCGAGTGGGGTTGCGCGCGGTCGCGGCGCTGCGGCGGCTGCTGGAGCAGCTGGAGGCCGTGCAGGTGCGCAGTGCGCGCATGCACGGCTGGTCCTGGCAGGAGATCGCGGCCGAGCTGGGGGTCAGCAGGCAGGCCGTGCACAAGAAGCACGGGAGGCATTGATGTTCGAACGGTTCACCCCGGCGGCCAGGATGGCTGTGGTGGAGGCGCAAGAAGCAGCACAGGAGGGTGGCGCCGGCGAGATCTCCGCGCAGGCGGTGTTCGCGGGCCTCGTCCGGGTTCCGGACGGCAGTGCACTGCGGTTGCTGCGGGAACTCGGCGTGTCCAAGGAGGAGATCTTCGCGGAACTCGACCGGCTCAGCCGCCGTGGCGGGATCAGCGACGCGGACGCCGAAGCGCTCATCGAGCTGGGCATCGACGTGGATCAGATCGTCGAGCGGGTCGAACAAGCGCACGGTCCGGGGGCGCTCGCCGGCGCCGGACGGCGCCCGAAACGAGGCCATCTGCCCCTCACCGCGGACGCCAAACGGGCATTCGAGCTGAGCTTGCAGGAGGCGGTCGAACTCGGCGGCAAGCACCTCGGCCAGGAGCACCTGCTGCTCGCGCTGGTCCGCCAACGCGGGCCGGTGGCGGATTTCCTTGCCTCGCGCGGAATCGACTATGCGGCGGTGCGCCGTGCGGTTGCCGGGGCAGGCTAATGCTGTTGCTGTTCCTTCGCCCCGGTCCGCCACGTGACCAGAGGCAACAGCGCCTGGGTGAGCGGGCCGATGCTGAGTGCGTAGAGGACCGTGCCGACGCCGAACGTGCCGCCGAGCGACCAGCCGACGGCGAGCACGCTCACCTCGATGCCGGTGCGGACCAGCCGCACCGACCATCCGGTGCGTGCGGTGAGCCCGGTCATCAGCCCGTCCCTCGGTCCGGGGCCGAGCCGGGTGCCGACGTACACCGCGGTGGCGACCGCGTTGAGCACGACCCCGCCGACCAGCAGCAGGATCTGCCAGACGAGCACCTGCTGGTCCGGCAGCACCGCGCGGACGGCGTCGACGGTCACCGAGATCACCACGATGTTCGCGACGGTGCCGATACCCGGCCGCTGCCGTAGCGGAATCCACAGCAGCATCACGAACACCGACGCGATCGCGGTGACCGTGCCGAAGCTGAGGCCGGTGAGCTTGGTGAGGCCTTCGTGCAGCACGTCCCACGGGTCGAGGCCGAGGTGGGCGCGGGTGAGCATGGCCATGCTCGCGCCGTAGAGGGCCAAACCGGCGAGCAGCTGTCCACCCCGGCGCAGCGGGGCCCGGCGGAGGCTGAGCGGACTGAGGTCGGTAACTGCCACTTCTCTACTATTGGCCACTATTGGTCTGCTAAGCCATGGCCAATCGTGGATAATTGGCCTTATGGATCCGCAGATACCGTTCGGTGGCCGGATCTCCGGTGCAAGATTGGCCACCTTGCTGGGCGAGTGGCGGCGCCGGGGTTCCCGGCAAGGCGCCGCCGACCTCGCCGCCGCCGTCGAACTGCACGTGCTCGACGGTCAGCTGCCGATCGGCACCCGGCTGCCCGCGGAACGGGAGCTGGCCGACGAGCTCGGGGTCAGCCGCACGCTGATCGGTGCTGCACTGGACCGGTTGCGGGAGGACGGTCTCATCGCCAGCCGCCGCGGTGCCGGTTCGTGGGTCGCTGCCACCGGACACCGGGAGGCGGGCTCGTCCGCCCGGGACGACCTGCTCGACCTGGCCAGGGCGGCACCGGCCGCGTTGCCGGGGATGCTGGCGGCCGTCGACACCGCACGCCGTGAGCTGGCGGATCACCTCACCGGCAACGGCTATCTCACCGGCGGTTTGCCCCGGCTGCGGGAACGGATCGCCGAACGCTACGTCGCGCGTGGGCTGCCCACCACGCCGGAGCAGATCATGGTGACCTCCGGGGCGTACTCGGCGTTCGTGCTGTGCCTGCGCATGCTTGCCGGGCCGGGGGATCGGGTGCTGGTCGAGCAGCCGACCTACCCGAACGCGATCGATGCCGTGCGGGCCACGCACGCGCTGCCGGTGCCGGTTGCGCTGGACCCGGTCCGTGGCTGGGACCCGGTCGGGATCGAGGCCGCCGTCCGGCAGGCCGCGCCGCGGGTGGGCTACCTCGTGGTCGACTTCCAGAACCCGACCGGCCTGCGGATGGACGCGGCGGGCAGGGAACGTCTCGGCGGTCTGCTCGCCCGGTCCCGTACGCCGGTGGTGGTCGACGAATCACTGGTGGAACTGGACTACGAAGGGGACCCGGTGAACGGGCCGCCGCCACTGGCCGCGTTCGCCGGCGACCTGGCGCTGACCGTGGGGTCGGCGGCCAAATCACAGTGGGGTGGGTTGCGGCTCGGCTGGATCCGCGCGTCGAGCGAATTGCTGGACCGGCTGCTGTCGCCGCGGTTCGCGGTGGACCTCGGCGCGCCGGTATTCGACCAGCTGGTGCTCGCCGAGCTGCTGGAACCGGACGGGTACGCCGCGCTCGCCCGGCGCCGGGTGGAACTGCGGGAGCAGCGGGACACCCTGGCCGCGGCACTGCGCACGCACTGTCCGGAATGGACGTTCGAACTGCCGGCAGGCGGACTGTCGCTGTGGTGCCGGCTGCCGGAGCCGATGAGCACCCGGCTGGCGGTGTCCGCGGCGAACCACGGGGTACAGCTGGCTCCCGGTTCGCGGTTCGGCGTGCACGGCGGGCTGGAACGGTGGCTTCGACTGCCCTTCGGACTGCCGCGGGAGCAGCTGGTGGAGGCGGTGCGCAGGGTCAGCGCGGCGGCGGCTTCGGTGCGGGGCCGCGCGGACGTGCCGGCCGGGCAGGTACCGGTGACGTAGAACAGCCGGTGCACCGGGCGGTCCGGCCACTCCAGGGAGGGTGGCGGTCACGCATCCGGCGCACCGGCTGTTCGTCCGCTCGCGGAGGAGCGGACGCCGCGGCGGCTTCCCGGCACAGCCCCTCGAAGTGCCGGGAAACGCCGACGGCTCAGGCGCGCTTCGGTTGGCGCAGGTTCCCGCTCGGCGCGGTGAGCGGGAACCTCCGGAGCACGCCCGTGGTGGGTCCCGGCGCCGCGGGGGCAGCGCGGCGCCGGGACCAGGACCCGATCCGGCCGGGCGCGGTCGGCCGGTCGGGGAGCGAAGTGGTTGCGAACATGGAGCAGCCCCTGGTTCTTCGTGCGGTGGGGCGAGCCGGGCGCGGGCGAATTCCGCGAAGTTGATCTTGGTCTGGACGTGGCTCTCCCCGGAGGACCGGTCGAGCGGTCAGTCCGGGGAGGTGGTGGGCAGGGCGGCATCCCTGCCGGCGCCGTCGACCTCGTGGTCGCGGCTGACGCCGATGAGCTTCAGCTGGGTGACGGTGTCGCCGTCGGTCGCGATGGCGAACGGAAGCCGGACCCCGCCCGGCCCGTCGTGCCCCGGACCGGCGAAGCTGACCGGCGCGGAAGGCGCACTCGGCGCGGCGGGCAGCCCGCCCCCGCCGCCGCTGCCACCACCGGCAACGCGCGTGCTCTCGTTTTCGGAGCCGTGCCCGGCCGTGCCGCCGTGCCCGGCGTCGCCGCGGGGACGGACCTGCAACAGCACCTTCACCGGCGACCCGGCGTCCGGCGTGACAGCCGGGTCGGCCGGGGTTTTCACCGGCGCCGGTGCCGGTGTGCGTGCCGGTGCGGCTTGGGGAACCGGCAGCGGTGCGGTCACCGTGACCCCGCCACTGGCCGAGCCGCCGGTGAACACCGGCCCGACGACGTCCTCGATGGGAAGCAGCGGATCCGCAACGCCGACATCGCCGGTCCCGGTCACCTCGTGGACGGTGGTGAGGGTGTCGCGGAAGAGATCGTCAACCGTGCCGCCGAGCGCACCCCCGGCAACGCCGAGGAGCCCCCCGAGCAACCCCGGCGCCTGCCCGGCCACGGGGCCGGGATCGGTGCTCGTGCGGCCGGGTTGGTCGCCGGTGGCCGGGGAGTTGGCGCCGGGTAGGCCGTTGGCGCCGGTCGGGTCGCTCGTGACCGGGAGGTGGATGGCCGGCGGCCGAGCGTCGGTTGGGTCGTCGGGCTGAGCGCCGTTTTGATCGTCGCCGGCCGGGGCCTTGGTGCCGGTGCCGTCCGGGGGCGTGGTGCCGTCCGGGCCAGTGGTGACCGGAGGGGCGGTGCCGGGCCGGTCGTCGCCCGCGGGGGGTTTGGTGCCAGTCGGATTGGTGCCAGTCGGGGGTTCGGTGCCGGGTTGGCCGCTGACGATCGGAACGTCGGTGCTGTTCTGGCCGATAGAGGCCGGAGGGTTGGCGCTGTTGCGGTCAGCGGTGGCCGGAGGGCTGGTGCCGTGGTGATCGATGGTGACTGGAGGCGGGGTGTTGCTCGGCTGACTCGCGACCGGTATGTCGACGCTTGGTAGCGGACTCCCGAGTTCGGTGCCGGGTTGGCCGCCGCCGACGTCCGGGCCGGTGCCTGCGGATTGCCCGGCCGCGCCGGTGGTGGTCTGCCCGGTCCCGGCATTCGCGCCCGGCCGGACGATGCCGATCGGACCGGTGGTGTCGCTCCCGCCGGTTTGGGCAGTACCGCCCTGACCGGCAGCGTTGGCGATACCGGTGGTGCTCGGCTTCGAGGACATCCCGTCGTCGGCTTGGCCGGTGCCGTGCCGGTTTGCCGAGCCGTGACCGCCGTGCTGGCTGGTGGCGGCGTCGGCTGTCTGGCTTGCCGAGCCGTGACCGCCGTGCGGGCTCGCGGTTTTTCCCTTGCCGGGACGGTCGGTGCCGGGTCGGCTTCCGCTGCCGGTCCAGCCGGCTGAACGGTCACCGGCACCGCCCGCGCGGTCGTGGTGTGCGGAACCCGCATGGTGGCCGGAGTGTGGAGAAGCCCAGGTCAGCGTGCCCGACGTATCGGGCACGGCGTGTCCTCGCCCCCGTTCGCCGTCCCGTCCGTGCTCGGCCCCGGGTGCAGTGGCGGCGGGCCGGTCACCCGCGCCGGGCGGCCGTTGGTCCGCCGACGCAGTTGGCTGCGACAGCGTCGCGCCGAGCAACCATCCGGCCACCGCGAGCCCGCCGGTCAACGCAATCCGCGCCGCCGGCCGAGCAATCGACGTGGCCCACGGCCGGGGCCTGCGCCCACCCCACGCCCCGCGGCCGACCCCTCCACCCGGCGACCGCCGCCCGTCACCCGGCCGCCCGGACATCGCCGGAACTACGCTGGTCACGCCCTCCTCCGCCAGCGCGGCGCTGATCCCCAACGGCCCCGCTGAACCGGCGCCCACCTCGAGGGCCGCTGCCTGAGCGCTGGTCTCGAGCGGTGCCGCCGGAGTCGCGCCGGTCCCGGGGGGTGCTGCGTGAGTGGCGGTGGTTTCGAGGGGCCCGGCTGGGGTCGGGCTGGTCCCGAGGGGTGCTGCGTGAGTGGCGCTGGTCCCCAGGGGTGCCACCGAAGTGGCGTTGGCTCCGAGAGATACCGCCGGACCGGCGCTGGTCCCGAGGGTCTCTGCCGGAGCGGTGCTGGTCCCGAGCGCTCCCGCGCTGGTCCCGAAACCGTCGGCCGGGGCGGGGGGCGCGACGTTGCGCACGGCTGCCATGCCGGTCACGCCACCACCACCCGTCCGCGCCTGAGGCTCATGCGCCCCACCGCACGAGTCTGATCTTGCTGGGGTTCACTTCGGCCAGGTCGCAGGTCCCCCGGGGCTGCCCTCTTTCTAGCACCGCTCGCGAGTCTTTCATCTCTCCCGCGCGCGATCCACCCCGTAAGGCGGAACGTCGCCACCGCCTTCGGCGCCCAAACGGCCGAAGTTGATCACTGAGCGTGGTTTCATCGGTTCAGCTGCGGCCATCCGGGCGGCTGGTTCGACAACCACTTCCCGTCGTTGACCTGAGCTTTCGACCGCCGTGCCACTCTCGGTGCGCCGGCTTCTGCACGTCCGTTCCGGGGTATCGGAAGGTCTCGTTCAGCCCAGTTTCCGCAATCGTTCGACGGCCTCGTCAATGACTTCATTCTGTTTGCAGAACGCGAACCTCAAGAGGTATTTCCACTCGTCCGGGTGATCTGTGAACACCTTGACCGGGACCGCCGCGACGCCGGCGCGTTCCGGCAGCGCCCAGGCCAGCTCGGCAGCGTCCGAGAAGCCGAGCGGACGGACGTCGGCGGTCACGAAATAGGTACCAAAGCTCGGACGGACGTCGAATCCCGCATCCGCAAGTCCCGCTGACAGTCGATCACGCTTGGCTTGAAGACTTCCGCGGAGCTCCTCGACCCAGTCCAGCTCGTGCTCGAGCGCGTAGGCGACGGCCGGTTGCAGCGGCCCGCCGGAAACGAAGGTAATGAATTGTTTCGCCGCCTTCACGGCCGCGACCAGTTCCGGAGTCGAGCAGACCCAGCCGATTTTCCATCCGGTGCAGTTGAACGTCTTGCCCGCGCTCGAAATGGACACGGTCCGGTCGCGCATCCCCGGCAGCGAAGCGAGCGGCGCGTGCTCGGTGCCGTCGAAGACGAGGTGTTCGTAGACCTCATCGGTGACCGCGATCAGGTCGTGCTCGACGCACAGCCGGGCCACTTCCGTCAGCTGTGCCCGGGAGAAGACGGTGCCGGTCGGGTTGTGCGGTGAATTCAGCAACACCGCCCGCGTGCGGGGCGTGATCGCGGCGCGGAACGCGTCGAGGTCCAGCTCGAGCCGCCCGTCGCCGCCGTCGGCAAGGCCGATCACCCGCCGCTGCGCGCCGGCCATCGCAACGGCCGCGGCGTACGAGTCGTAATACGGTTCGACCACGACGACCTCGTCACCGGCTTCGGTGAGCGCGATCAACGCGGCCGTGATGGCCTCGGTCGCCCCTGCCGTGACGAGGACCTCAGTGTCCGGGTCGTACTCGGTGCCGTAGCGGCGCCGGTGCCGGGCGATCGCCGCGCGCAGCTCCGGTCTGCCCGGCCCCGGTGGGTACTGGTTGTCGCCGCCGAACAGGGAGTTCTTCGCCGTTTCGAGCATTCCGGCCGGACCGTCGGTGTCCGGGAAGCCCTGGCCGAGGTTCACGGCGTCGTGCCGCACCGCGAGTGCCGTCATCTCCGCGAAGACGGTCGCGGTGAACGGTCGGAGCCGGGGAACGAGAGCTGGTTCACGCACGAAAACGCATCCTCACGGACAATGGCCCTGTGGAGCAACTCTCACCGCAGAAGGTCACGCCCGCGGACCCGCCCGGCGGCGCGACGGCAGAGGCGGCCAAACAGCGTGCGCTGCGCAAGATGAAGCTGGTGGCGCTGTGTTTCCTGCTCGGCGCCACGGTGATCTTCCTGCTCACGACCTGGGCGGAATCGGCGGGCTGGCCAGGCTGGGTCGGCTACCTGCGTGCGGCAGCCGAGGCGGGCATGGTCGGCGCGCTCGCGGACTGGTTCGCGGTCACCGCGCTCTTCCGGTATCCGATGGGCCTGCGCATCCCGCACACCGCGATCATTCCGAACAAGAAGGACCAGCTCGGCAGCAGTCTCGGCGACTTCGTCGGCTCGAACTTCCTCTCCGAGGACGTCATCCGCGACAAGCTGCGCCGGGTCGGCATCGCCCGCAGGCTCGGCGGCTGGCTGGCGCAGCGGGACAACGCCGAGCGCGTCACCTCCGAGCTGGCCACCGTGGTCCGCGGCGCGGTGACCGTGCTGCGCGACGAGGACGTGCAGGCGATCATGGAACAGGCCGTGGTCAAGCGTGTGATCGACCGGCCGTGGGGCCCGCCGCTGGGCAAGATCCTGGCCGGCGTGTTCGAGGACGGGGCACACCACAAGCTGGTGGACCTGATGTGCGACCGGGCCTACGAATGGGTCAGGGACAACCACCAGACGATGCTGCGTGTGGTGTCCGACCGCGCGCCGAGCTGGTCGCCGAAGTTCGTGGACGAGATGCTCGCGGACAAGGTCTACGGCGAGGTGCTGACGTTCACCTGGGCGGTCAAGACCGACGTGAACCACCCGATGCGGCTCGCGCTGGACAAGTTCCTCGGCGAGTTCGCACAGGACCTGCAGACCGATCCGGCGACCATGGAACGGGCCGAGCAGGTCAAGGGCCAGATCGTGCACCACGCGGAGGTGCAGAAGCTGATCGGTTCGGCATGGGCCACCGCCAAGGAAATGCTGCTGAACGCCGCCGAGGACCCGTCGAGCGAACTTCGGGTGCGCGTCCGCGGGAGCCTGCAGTCGCTGGGTTCGCGCCTGGTGTCGGACGAGGAGCTGACCGCGAAGGTGGACGGCTGGGTCGAGGGCGCGGCGGCGTACTTGGTGACCCACTACTCCCGCGAGATCACCACGGTCATCACCGACACCGTCGAACGCTGGGATGCCGAGGAAACCTCCCGCAAGATCGAACTCCAGGTCGGCCGTGACCTCCAGTTCATCCGGATCAACGGCACGGTGGTGGGCGCACTGGCCGGGCTGGTGATCTACGCGGTGGCGCAGCTGCTGTTCTGAGCTCGCGGACTTTTCCGGTCGTGCCCGGGGAGGGCGTCGCGCTCATCGCTCGTTGCCCGCCCGCAGCCAGGCGAGGTAGTCGGCGACCGCGCGTTCGGTGTCGTAGGCGGGCCGGAAGCCGGTGTCCTGCTGCAGGCGGGTGATGTCGAGGTGGTCCGACGAGCCGGTTCCGCCGGTAGGCAGGTCGATCCGGGCGTCCGGCACGGCGTGTTTGATCGCCGTGATCAGCTCCGCGTTCGTGGTCGCCCGACCCGAGCCGACGTTGTAGGTGCGGTGGTTGAGCCGGTCCGCGAGCTGGAGCAGTGCGATGGCACGGCCGGTGTCCTTCACGTAGCAGAGGTCGAGTGCGTCTTCCGCATACGCCGGCGCGGGGAGGGTGGACAGCTCCGGCTCGGTCCCCTGCGCGGCCGCCCGGACGAGCTCCGGCGCGGCGAAGAACAACGCGCCGTGCGGGTCGCCCGGACCCCAGGTGCCGGAGATCCGGTAGTTGACGATGTCGATCCCGGTCGCGTCGGACAGGTGGCCGGTGAGCAACTCGCCGATCTTCTTGAACGTCGGGATCAGGTGCCCGGAAGTCATCGACAACGGCAGGTCTTCCCGCAGTGCGCCTTCGACGGGTTGCCCGCGGTAGATCCCGATCGTGCTCGCGACGCCGATGCGGGACACACCCCAGTTCCGGGCGGCCTGCACGATGTTGAGCAGCCCGCCGAGCGCCGTCCGGGTGGCCTCGACCGGCTGGTCTGCTCCCGGCGGCCAGGGCATGGACCCCGCGAGATGCACGATTCCGCTGATCTTGTGCCGGTCGCCGATCCCGAGGAGGGCGGCCAGATCGGTGATGTCGGTCCGTTCCACCGCCACGTCCTGCCCGGTGAGGGCGGACGGCACTGCGGCGCTGCGGCGCTGGACGAGCACGCAACCTTCGCCCATGTCGAGCAGTGCGCGCACGGTGTGGGAGCCGATGAAGCCCAAGCCTCCGGTCACCAGGATCATCGCGGTGCTCCCGTCCTCTTGCTGATTATCAGTACTACTGACGATCAGCTTAGCGATAGCATGAGGGGATGTCGAGCACCGGTGAGCAGCACCTGGACCTGCGCAGAAACCTGATCTACCTGCTCAAGCACGCGCACTTCCGGATTGCCGAGCTGACCACCGAAGCGTTGGAGCCATTCGGCATCGACGCTCGTGAGCTGGGCGTGCTGCTTGCGTTGGCGGGCCGGGAACCGAAATCGCAGCAACAGGCAGCACAGCACCTCGGCATCGACCGGACGACCATGGTGGCCAAACTCGACGGCCTCGAGGCGAAGGGCTTGGTATCCCGCCACCCGGACGCGAACGACCGACGCCGCAACGTGGTCGAACTGACCGACACCGGCCGGGAAACCCTGCGCAAGGCAACGATCGCCAGCACCCAGGCGGAACAGGACTTCCTCGCATCGCTGACCCCCCAGGCAGCGGAATCCCTGCGCCGTTCACTTCGATCCCTAGTGGCGCCACCGGATACCGGGGATTGATGAGGTCTTTCGGGCCTGCCTGGGTTACTTGGCTGCCTGGGTTACTTGGTTCGCCGACGCTGCCTGGGTTATTCGGGTTGCCTGGATCACTCGGGTTGCTGGGCCACTCGAGTTGCTGGGGCCGCTTGGGTTGCTGGGGGTCGTTTGGGTTGCTGGGGGCAGCCTGGGCCACTCGGGCTTGCCGAAGTTGCGGAGATCGCGGAGTTGCCGGGCTTGCCGAAGTTGCCGGGGATCGCGGAGTTGCCGAAGTTGCCGGGATGCCGGCGCAGGGCCCGAGTAGCTCCCAACCGGTCTTGACCCCGCCACGGCTGGCCGCGATGGGGGCCGGACTGGGCTGGGCTTGCCTTTCCGGGGGCGGGGAACGTGCATGATCGGACTGGTCCCGTCCGTCCGGAGCTGGGGAGCGCAGCCGTTCGGACCGGCTCTGTCCGGCTCGGGTTTGGAGAGTGCGCGTGGCCGGACCGGGCTTGTCTGGCCGGGGTGGGAGAGCGCGGGTAACCGCACCGGGTCTATTCGGCTGGGGCTAGGGAGCGTGGATGGTCAGATTGGGCTTTACCTTGGCCGGTGGCAGGGGAGCGTGCGTGGCCGGGCCAGGCTTGTCGGGCCGGGTGAGGGAGTGTGGTGGCCGGACCGGGTTGGTTCGGCCGGGTTTGGGGCGTGTGGTGGCCACACCGGGTTGGTTTGGCCGGGGTTTGGGGAGTGTGGTGGCCGGACCGGGTTGGTTCGGCTGAGGGCGGGGAGCCTGCGTGGCCGGACTGGACTTGTCTGGCCGGTGGTTGGGAAGCGTGCGTGGGTGGTCGGTCCTCCTGGCTGTCCGCAGGTGGTTGGCAACTCGCCAGTACTTCTTCCACTGCCGTGCCTCGTAGGTGCTGTGTTCGTCCGCTTGTTCCCGCGTCGGGCCTGGCTCGTGGCCTCGCGGTGGTTGTTGAGCGTTAGCGGTGCCCGTTGATGGGTTCGGGTCCGGGGCTTTCGCTCGCGGCCTTCTCGCCGTTATGTCAGCTGGCGGCTCTCCGGCTTCGGCTACCTGTCAACCCCTCGTCGCTCCGCTGACCGGCTTCTGCCGGCTCGACGAACCGCCACCGAACCCGCCCGAAGCGATTGCACCGCCGACGCGTACTCGAACGCTTCGGCCCCGACCGTGGGGCGGCTTCGATTCCGCGCCAGATTCCGAGCCGCCTCTGCGACTTCGAACCGAGCCGGAGGGCCCTCGGACGATGCCTCGGGGTTTCCAACCGAGCTCCCAGGACGTCGGGTGATGCCTCGGGGTTTCGAGCTGAGGCTCCGGGACGTCGTGTGTCGCCTTGCGTCTTCGGATGGTGCCCCACGACTTCGGGCGGTGTCCGAAGGGCTTGGATCGGTGTACGACTTTGGGGCGGTGTCCAAGGGGCTTGGGTCGGTGCACGACTTCGGGCCGTGTCCAAGGGGGCTTGGAGCAATGTGTGACTCCGGGCGGTGCCCAAGGGCCTGGGGCGGTGTGTGACTCCGGGTGGTGCCTAAGGACCTGGGCCGGTGCGTGAGTTTGAGCAGCGGCCCCGATGGCCTGCGGCGGCGCACGAAGACCTGGGGACCCAAGGGCTTCGCATGGCAACCTCTTCGGGCCTCTTCGCTCCTCGGGTGCGACCCGGGGCTTGCCCTCGGGGTCCGGGTTGCCTGCGGATGGTGGCCGAGGTGTGGGCCCGGGGTTGTGGGTCCCGCTCGCGCCGCTGCGTCTGATCGGATGAACCTCGGGCGGTCGGGTTTAAACGAACCGTTCCCTTACCACACGCGCCGGCCGTTTGATCCAGTTGTCCACAGGAAGCTGAGTTATCCCCGGGGTTATCCACAGGAATTCACGGTGATGGCCTAATCCCTATCCACAAGTTGTGGGGATCCAGTGCGGCTGCACGTGCATATGTGGGGGCTGTGGGCCGGTTGTCCACAGGGCTTCAGTTGTGCACAGCGGCCGCTCGAGCTCGCCAGGAGCGGGCTTTTTCGCGGTTGCCGCAGACGCGCATCGAGCACCAGGTGCGCGAGCGGTTGCGGGATTCGTCGTAGAAGGCCCAGAGGCAATCGTCGGCGGGACAGATCTTCAGGCGGACCCAGTCGCCGCGGATGGCGAGCCGGGTCGCGGCGGCCAGGACCGCAGCGACCGCATCGGTCGTCACCAGCGCCGGGCCGGCGTCGGTCAGGGAGAAGCGGAGTGGCAGGTCCAGCGGCCGGGCGGGCAAACGCGGATCTCCGACCGCGGCGCGCAGGCTGTCGCGTGCGGTCCGGGTCTCGACGAGATCGTTCGGTGCCACGCCGTAATCCTCGGCCCAGCGGCGCCAGAGATCCGGATCGTCCAGCAGGTCGTCGCCCCGTTCGATGTCGACGGTGTTGAGGAAGGCGACCACCAGGGAAGCATCGGTGTGCACCTGACCAGTGTACGGGCGAAACTGGTTGCGACCTGGACCGCTAACTCCCATACTTCGTTTACTGGTTACTCGACGACAGAAGTGGGCAGACATGAGTGCGATTCCGACGTTCGGCAGTGTGGCGATCGACTGTCCCGACGCTGTGGCGCTCGCCGCCTTCTACCGGACCGTCCTTGATTGGGACGAACCCACTGTTGCCGAAGGCGGGGATTGGGTCACCCTCGTGAACCCGCACGGCGGCGCTCGACTGGAGTTCCAGCAGGTGCCGGACTATCGCGCACCGGCATGGCCCTCCCCGGAAAGGCCGCAGCAGGCGCACCTCGACCTCAGCGTCACCGACTTGGAAGCTGCACACCGGCGCGTTCTCGGCCTGGGGGCGACGTTGCTCGACGACTCGCCGAAGTCCTTCCGGGTCTACGCCGATCCGGCCGGGCATCCGTTCTGCCTGTGCGCCTGCTGACGTGCCGGAGTGGATCCGGGTAGTCGCTGATGCGTGATCTGTCCGAAATGTAATAACTCGATGCAGACTGTCGAGAAGAACGGTATCCACATCGAGCAGTGCGAAGGTTGCCGCGGAATCTTTCTCGATCGCGGCGAGCTGGAGCAGATCGCCGGTGCGGAGAACTCGTTCTACGGGCATCAGCCGCCGCCGTACGCCGCTCCCGCTGCGCACCGTGGACGCCCTGATTCGCCGCGTCCGTACCGCGCTGGCTACTCCGACTCGCCGCGTCCGTACCGCGCTGGCTACTCCGACTCGCCGCGTCCACATCGCGGAGGCGGGTACGCGGATTCGCCGCGTCTCTATGGCGGCCATCGCGGATATTCGGACTCGCCGCGTCCGTACGGTGGACGTCGCAAGCGCAGCTTCCTCGAGAACCTCTTCGACTGAGTTGTCCACAGGTGCTGCCGGTAGCGCTCGATTTGCGGATCTGCCCGGCTTGTGGAGACCGAGCCGGTTGTCCACAGGCCGAGGGGCGGCGTTGCGGTGTGCGGAGTGCGGTCACCACTAGCCCTTCCACAGGTTGCCGCTGTTCGCGTTGACCGGGCCGAGTGCTCTTGTACGCGGAGCGTGCCGCGGGGAAGTCGACGGTCGGGCCGTTGCTCGCACAGCGAGGTGGGCAGCAGGCGATGTTCAACGCAGGCGAAGCTCCACCCAGCCGCTGGGAAATCCGCCATCGACCGCCGCTTTGGGCCGGGCAAGCCGGCGGTGTCGATCAGGTGCCGCCGCGCTCCAGGTCATCGGTCAGGACCGCCTCGGAGGTCTCGACACTCGGCCCCAGCCGTGGTCCTCGCCGAACGTCATGGTGCCCGGCCCCAGTGGGCTGGGTCGAAGCCCGGAACGGCCGAACGTGCTGTAGAAGTCCAAGGAACTCAAGAGGTTTCCCTTGCCTGGCGATGGGAGCGGTCGCGTGGCGCGAATGTTGGCCGGGCCACGCAACCGCTCCCGCCGGGGTGTCAGGCCGTCGCGTGCGCGGTCTTCGCCGCGAGGTTCTGGGTGAAGAACGGGAGGAGTTCGGTGGTGACCTGGGGTACGTAGCGGTCGTAGAGGTCGACGTGACTGGCTCCTTCGATCCAGTGCAGCCGTTTGGGCTCGTTCGCCTTCTTGACCGCTTCCTCGGACATCCAGGCGGTGGCCGCTTCGTTGCCGGCGACCATCAGGAGCGGTCGCGGGGCGAGCAGGCCGATGAGGTGGAAGGCGTCGAAGTTCACGATCTTGTCGACGCTGGAGAAGGTGAACTCGTCGGCCTGGCGCGGATGCCGACCGCGGTCGGTGCTGTAGTACTCCCAGGCTTCGTAGGAGTAGCGGCCGCCGGCGCGTGCCTCTTCCTCAGTTGGGCGCACGGACATCGTCGGGAGCGGCTCGCCGGCCGCCTCGGTGGTGCGTGCCGCGGCCGCCGCGTCGAGCAGCGCCTGGAGGACGGCGGGGTCCTGGGTGCCGTCGGGGCCGACCCGGAAGTACAGACCGAGGTCGACGGCGCTGGCCGTCGCGACCGCGCGGATGCGGTGGTCGGTGACCGCGGCGGGAATGACGTAGCCGCCGGAGGAACAGATACCCAGTGCGCCGATCCGGTCGGAATCGATCTCCGGGCGGGTGGTGAGGTAGGAGACGGCGTTCTTGACGTCCTCGACACGCTGGGCGGGGTCCTCGGTGCCGCGGGGGGTGCCGCCGCTCTCGCCCTGGTAGGCGGCGTCGTAGGTGAGTGCGGCGAATCCGGCGTCGGCAAGTCGCCGGGCGTAGGCGCCGGCGGTCTGCTCCTTGACACCGGCGCCGGGGTGAGCGACGACCACGGCGGCGAGCGGGCCGTCGGCAGCGGTGTCGGGGGTGTACAGGTGGCCGGCAAGGGTGATCCCGGCGCTGGTGAAGGTCACATCGGTTCGCATGGCCCCACCGTGTCCGCTGTGACCCGTGTACGGGAGACGAAGCTTCCTGCCTGGGGAAAAACGTGCCGGGGAAGATTCTTTCCCCCCCTGACGGCCCGAGTCCGCGGCACCGCGAAAGCATAGTGGTGGCATGTCCGATTCGCGTTCATCCCGATCCGAGTTCGGTGCGTTCCTCAAGGCTCGCCGGGCCGAGCTGACGCCCGCGCAGGTGGGTCTCGCCGATGACGGGACCCTGCGGCGTGTCCCGGGGCTGCGCCGCGACGAGGTCGCCCGCCTTGCCACGATGAGCACCGATTACTACACCCGCATCGAGCAGGGGCGCGTGCGAGCCTCCGCGACCGTCCTTGCCTCCCTGGTGCGGGCGCTGCGGCTCGACGAGGCACAGCAGGCTTACCTGTACGAGCTGGCGGGCAAGACCCCCGCCCCGCGCCGCCGCGCTGGGCATCGGGTGCGGCCGCCGGTGCAGTGGATGCTCGACGCCCTCGGCCACTTGCCGGCGATGGTGCTGGGCCGCTACAACGACATTCTCGCCTGGAACGCGGCCGCAGCGGCCCTCTACCAGGACTTCGGCAAGCTGACGCCCTCCGAGCGCAACTACACCAGACTGCTGTTCCTCGACCCGGCCATGCGCAGCCTCTTCACCGACTGGGAGGACGCGGGCCGGCTCAGCGCGGCACTGCTGCGGATGGAGACGGCCAGTAACCCCGACGACCCACGCCTGGCCACACTGGTCGGCGAGCTGTCGGTACGCAGCCCCGAATTCCGCGAGTGGTGGAACGGACGGATCGTCTCCGACACCACCTACGGCCCCAAACGCTACCGGCACCCCCTCGTCGGCCCCCTCACCCTCGACTGCGACACCTGGACCAGTCCGAACGACCCCGACGTCATGTTCGTGGTCCTCACCGCCGAACCCGGCACCCCTGAGGACCACGCACTGCGGATCCTCAGCTCCTGGCAGACCGTCCCCGCCCCGACTACACATCCGGCCGACACTCCCCACGCCTGATCCGACGCGTCCGGCCCCGTCACCCCATCGCCTTGGCGCTCAGGCACGCGGGACAGGTGTTCCCGAAAACGAGGATCCACTGTCACAACTCGTTCTCATTCAAGAGCGGAACCGAGCATGTTCTGGGAATTGTGGGTGACAACGCGGACATCCGCATCGGGTACGCGAGGTGTTCCAGCCTCACCCCGGAACTCCAGTCGCAGCTTGACGCGCTCGCCGGACACGGCATTCCCAGGGCGGAGCTGATCATCGAGAAAATGTCATCGATCCGGCGAACCTACAGTGGCCAGTGCAAGTCGCTGTCGGGGGTGTCCAGCCAGAAGGTCTGTGCATCGCCGTGCACGGTGAGGCCGAAGCGGGAGCGGGCCGGTTTGCCGAGTGATTTCCAACGGGCGTAGGCGTTTTCGGCCAGGTCCCACAGTGCGCGCGGGCCGCCTTGGGCTACTTCGGTGGTGGAGTTCTCGTGGCGGGTGCGGGCCCATGAGCCGTCCGGGTGGGTCAGTGCGAAGGTGGGCTCCGCTCCGTCGTGCAGCTGGATCGGCTGGACGCCGGGTAGTTCCAACGATGCGAAGAACTCGAACTGCAGCCGTGGCTTCACGAGCAACGAAACCGGCAGTCGGGTCGGGCGCCAGTCCACGGGTTCCGGTAGTTGTGCGAGAGCGGGAAGACGGTGTGCCCGCAATGGCATGAACCGGCCGTCACGAGCAAGGACGTGGCCTTCCGCGGTCGCCCCTTGGCCTGCGGTGAGCCGGACCAGCCCGCCGCCAAGCGGCCGGTTCAGCGTGGTCACGATGAGTCCGCCGGGCACCGTTTGTTCCAGCCAGGCCAACGGGATCCTGGACACCGACGCGGTGCACAGAACCCGGTCGAAAACGATTCCGGAGGGGAAGCCCAGCGCGCCGTCGCCTGCCGCGCACGAAGGTGCGTAACCGCATCCGGCGAGACGTTCGCGCGCCGCCGCCACCAGATCCGGGTCGACGTCTATTGTGGACACTTGCCCGGAACCGCAGCGGTGGCTGAGCAAACCCGCGTTGTAACCGGTTCCGGTGCCGACCTCCAGCACGCGGTTCCCGTCGCGGACGAGGAGTTCCTCGAGCATGATCGCCATGATTGCGGGCATACTCGACGAGCTGGTGGGTACTCCGGAAACGGGGCCGGACTCGCGTGCGCGGGCCCACTGCTCCGGGGCGTCATCGAGTTGCGTGACCAGAACATCGCGGGAGTAGACGCGTTCCAGCCAGTCCGGATCGGTGCGATCGACGGCAGCCCAGGCACCGTCGGCGGGCACGAAAAACCGTGGCAGGAAGGCGTGCCGGGGCACCGTGCGAAAGGCGTCGACCCAGCGTTGTTCGTGCAGGGCACCCTCTTCGACGAGCTGCCGGGCCAGGCGCCTGCGGAGTCGCTGTGCACCCATGGAGTCCACGGTAACCGGGTGAGCGGTAACACACCCGATGGTTGCAAGCAGAGTGCTTGCAATAGCTAGCACTCGCGCGTACCGTCGAAAACGTCGCGAGGAGGTGACCGGATGACAGAACCCGGCGGAGCGCAAGGTCCGATGGACAAGGTCGCGGACATCGCCTCGGACATCGGCGAATACATCCGCCAGCAGCGCAATTCGGCGAAGATCTCGTTGCGCCAGCTGTCGAAACTCGCCGGAGTGTCCAATCCGTACCTGAGCCAGATCGAGCGCGGGGTCCGCAAGCCCAGTGCCGAGATCCTGCAGCAGATCGCGAAGGGCCTGCGCATCTCGGCCGAGGCGCTCTACGTGCAGGCAGGCATCCTCGATCTGCCGATGGGCGGCCCGGTCGGCGACGCGATCCGCGCCGACACCGAGCTGACCGAGCGGCAGAAGCAGGTCCTGCTCGACGTCTACGAGTCCTTCCGGCGTGAGAACGCCGTCGCCACCACACAGACCACCATCCCAGAGACCACCGAGGAGTCGGCATGACCACCCCCAAGACCACCGAGGACGTCCGCAAGGTCGTCAGCACCGCGCTCGACCAGGTCCGCACCCCGCTGCTGGCCGCGCTCGGCGCCGGAAACCTGGCCAGCCAGGCCGTGACGGACGCCGTCTCGAAGGCCCGCGCCAACGTCACCACCGCCCGCAAGGGCATCGAGGAGCTGCCGTCCGACGTCGAGAGCTTCCGCGAGAAGCTCGACCCGGCCGAGCTGCGCAAGGCCATCGACGAATACACCGAGGCCGCGCTGAAGCTGTACAACAAGCTGGCCGAGTCCGGTGAGCAGGCCTGGGACAAGATCGCCGCGCAGCCGCAGGTCAAGAAGGCCCTCGAACAGCTGGACGAGGCCCTCACCACCGCACAGGACCGGGTGGACGGCCTGACCGGCGAGACCCGCGAGCGCGTCGACGGCGTGCTGGCGAAGGTCACCAAGCGCACCCGTTCGGTCGGGGAGAAGGCTGCTCGCAAGGTGACCGAGGTGGCCGGCGAGACCGCGGACGCCGTGGAGGAACTGGGCGACGACATCGCCCACGAGACCCGTTCGGCGACCCGCAAGACCGCCAACCGCACCGCGCCGAAGACCACCTCGGCGGCCCGTCGCACCACCGGTACCTCCGCGAACGCGAAGAAGCCGGCTGCGCCGAAGACCGAGAAGTAAGGTCTGGAAACACCTCACCGGCCGGGCGGCTCGTCCTGTTTCAGGACGGCCGCCCGGCCGGTTTTCTTTCCGGAGTGGGGTTGCGCTGGTGAGATCGTGGGCGAGGTCGGCCGGCTGATCGGCAGCCGGAGGGGTGGCTGAGGCGCACGAGGAGAAGGCCGGACTTCGACGTGCACCGGGCTCTGGAGCTCAGGGGTCGGCCTGCTCCGGGTGGTCCGGAGGGCTCGGATTCCCACGGTGCCGGTTTCCGCAACAGGCTCGGCCCCGCCAAGGAGTATCTCGGGCTTGGCGACGGACCCGGCGCGAACACCCCGCACCCGAAACCCGCGCGGAGACTCCACGGGAAACCCGGTGCTGGGACTTGCTGCTGCGCGGTGCCGGTGACCAGTGTCACGTCGTGGCCGGGCCGTGGCCGGGATCGATTCCAGAACGCCGGGGCGCCGGGTTCGTGGGCGGTTTGCCGTAAGCTGGATCCGTGCTGGTTGCCGAATGGATCCTCAGGGTCATCCACTGGGGCAGCGCCTTGGTCGGGCTTTTCGCCTTCGTTCACGCGCTGCTGCAGAGGGCCGACGCGTACTCGGCGGCCGACCGGAAGACCAAGCCGATCTGGATGTTGATCACCGGTGGTGCCACGTTGGCGATGGTGCTCTTCGACGTCGGCGGGCCAGGACTGATCTTCTGGGTTCCCGCGATGGCCGCGGTGCTCGTGTACATCGTCGACGTGCGGCCGCGGCTGATCGAGGTGCAGCGCGGGCACCGCAACTGGTGACCGCCCTGCCGCCGATCGGGCAGCCGGTTTAGATTCGGTCGGGTGACCACCTGGACCGTCGCCGGGAGCCGCACCGTCGTTCCCGCGCCCACCCGTACCGAACTGCTCGCCGAACCCGTCGCGAAAGCGCTTGCCGCGCTGGCCGCACCCGACGAGGTCGGCGTCACCGAAATCGATCCCGGACTGGCCGACACGGCCGCGTTCTGCGAGGCCTACGGGTCGCCGTTGTCCGCCTCGGCCAACTGTGTCGTCGTCTCCGGCAAACGGGCCGGCGAGGTGCGCTTCGCCGCGGCTCTCGTGCTCGCCACCACCCGCGCGGACGTCAACGGCGTGATCAAGCGCCGCCTCGACGTGCGGAAGGCTTCCTTCGCGCCAATGGACGAGGCGGTGTCGCTCACCGGCATGGAGTACGGCGGCATCACCCCCGTCGGACTGCCCGCCCAGTGGCCGATCCTGATCGACAAGGCGGTGGCCGACGCGCCGGAACTCGTCATCGGCAGCGGGCTCCGTGGCAGCAAGCTGCTGATTTCCGGTGCCGCGCTCGCCGGGCTGCCCAACGCCGAGGTCATCGAGGGCCTCGCCCGGTGACGAGCGTCTGGCTGCGCTATCTCACCGGCGCCGATATCGATTCCCTCGGCATCACGCATGCGGACATCGTCGGTGCGGTCGAAGACGTGCTCGCCGACCACGGCAACGGCGCCGTGGTCTTCGAGCCGCGCACCCATCTCGTACCGGACAACGGCGGCAAGGGGCACTTCAACATCCTTCGCGGCCACCTCTCGGCCAAGCGTGTCAGCGGGGTGAAGGTGGTGGGCGACTTCGTTTCGAACTTCGAGCGCGGCCTGCCCAGTGAAATGGCGCTGATCCTCCTGCTCGATCCCGACACCGGGATGCCGCGCGCGATCGTCGACGGCACCATGATCACCGAGGCGCGCACCGGCGCGGTGACCGCGGTCGGCGCGAAGTACCTCGCCCGGCCGGACGCCAAGGTGCTCGGCCACGTCGGTGCGCGCGGCACGGCCTGGTGGAACGTCGTGCTGCTCGATTCGCTGTTCGACTTCGACGAGATCCGGGTGACCAGCAAACGTCCCGAGTCCCGGGAGGATTTCGGCCGTCGGCTGTCCGAGGAACTCGGCAAACCGGTGCGGGTCTGCCCGGACGTCGCCGCGGCCCTCGACGGCGCCGACATCCTCGTGGAGGCGTCCCGGCTGACCGAGCCGGAACCGCTGGTGCGGAAGGAATTCCTCCGTCCGGGTGGGTTCCTGGTTCCGTACGGCACGATCAGCGCACTGGAACTGGACCTGCTCGACGCCGTGGAGAAGGTCGTGGTGGACAACTGGCGCGAGTCGCAGTCCGGCAATCCCCGCTTCGGCGCGCTGCGCCCGCAGCTCAACGCAGGGCTGCTCACCGAGGACCGGGTGCACGCCGAAATCGGTTCCGTGGTCGCCGGGAAGCAGCCGGGCCGGGAGAACGACGACGAGCGCATCCTGTTCTGGCACCGCGGACTGTCCACAACAGACGTTGCGGTCGCGGACCTGATCCTGCACCGCGCCGAGGCGGCCGACGTCGGCACGATGCTGCCGTACCGATGATCGTCACCAAGCCGGCGGACGTCATCGGGACCTGTGAGCGCCTCGAACTGGCGCCCGAACTGCTGGCCGAGCTGCGTGCGACGCGGTCGGCGATGCTTGCCGGGATCGATTCCGGGAGTGCACCCGTCTACGGTGTGAACACCGGCATGGGCCGGCTCGCCGGAGTTCGGCTGACCGCCGAACAGCAGGCGGCGCATCAGCGGAACCTGCTGGTGGGCCGGGCCGTCGGCGGGCCGCCGTGGTTGTCGGCGGAGCTGACCCGGGCGTTGTTGCTGATGCGGTTGCGCGGTTTCCTGCGGGGCGAGGCGGCGGTGAGTGCCGAGTTGATCAGCTTCCTCGTCGACCGGCTCAACGACGGGTTTCTGCCCGCCGTGCCGCGGGGCGGGCTTGGCAGCGCCGGGGAGATCATCCCGTTGGCGCACGCGTTCCAGACGTTTGTCGGAATCGGTTCCGTCTTGGCGGACGGCGCGACGGTGCCGGCTGCCGAAGCGTTGGCGCGGCGTGGGGTTGAGCCGTTCGTGCTCGGACCGAAGGAGGGCGCGAGCCTGATTCAGGGGTCGCCGCTGGCGGAGGCTTATGCGTGGATCTGCGGCGAGCAGGTGCGGCGGTTGGTCGGTCTGCAGACTGTGTGCGCGGCCCTTGTCGTCGACGTTCTTGGTGCGCCGCAAGACGTTTATCACTCTCCGATGGTCAACGAACACGCCGGCGGGGTGTTGGCGGAGGTTTGCCGGCTTGTCGAGGGTGCGGTGTCGCGACCGGGGGTCGTGCAGGCGCCGGTGTCCGTGCGGGTGGGGCCGCGGGCGATCGGTTTTCTGGAGCAGACTCGCGTGGACTTGGTGCGTGCGGTGGACGAATCCTGGGAGACCCCCGCGGACTCTCCGTCGTTCCTTGACGGCCGGTTGGTGCCGACCACCGGGTATCACGCGGTTGAGCTCGGTCTCCGGATGGACGCGGTGAAGGCGGCGCTGGTGCACGTCGCGGAGATTGCGGTGCAGCGGTTGCACCGGTTGCTCGACCCGCAGTTCAGCGGACTGGCGCCGCAGTTGTCGGCGGACCCGGGTCCGCAGGCCGGGTTGACGCCATTGCACAAACGCGCGGTCGGTGAGTTGCACGCGATGCGTCGGTCGGCCGCGCCGGCGACGGTGGGGTCGGTGGACACCTCGGGCGGACAGGAGGATGTGCAGGCCTTCGCGTGGGCTGCCGGTGCGGAGCTGGAGGAGGCTGTGGAGCATCTGTTCGCCGTCACCGCTTGTGAGCTGATCGCGGTCCGGCAGGCGCGCTACCTTGTGGACAGCTCGGCTGGGTCGGACCCAAGTCCGGGCCCAGCTCAACGTCCGGAGGCCCCGAACTTGGGTCCGACCTACTCCTGGCTCGCCGAGCTGATCGCGCCGATGCCGGTGGACCGACCGCTCGGACCGGAGGTGGAGCGAGTCGTCGAGGCTTGCCGAGAAGGGCGACCGCCGCGGTGAAGGTGACCACTGGAAAC
>NZ_BAAAZN010000008.1:157269-358657 GCF_039536925.1 Amycolatopsis ultiminotia
GATAACGCGGTGGTGGATAACGCGGTGGTGGATAACGCGGTGGTGGATAACGCGGTGGTGGATAACGCGGTGGTGGATAACGCGGTGGTGGATAACGCGGTGGTGGATAACGCGGTGGTGGATAACGCGGTGGTGGATAACGCAGTGCGGCCGAGGTGGGGCGGGGCGGTTGGGCGGCCCTGGGAGCGCGGCGGCGGAGGTAGTCGGTTCGGATGGCTGAATCGTCGGGCCGGTAGGACGGTGCCGCGGTCGGACGATGTCGTGATGGGACAGTGCGGTGGCCGCTCGGGTGGAGTGGTCGCGGCAGCCAGCCGGGGAGTGGCCGAAACTGCCGGCGCGGACGGCCAGCCGGGCGGAGTGGCTGCGGCCGACCCAGCAGAGGTAAGGAGGCCACTCGGGTGGAGTGGTCGCGGCAGCCGGGTGGGTGGTCGAGGCCGGCCGGGTGGAGTGGCGGCAGCCAGCCGTGGCCGAAACTGCCGGCGCGGACGGCCAGCCGGGTGGAGTGGCTGCGGCCGGCTGGGTGGAGTGGCGGCACCAAGCCGGGGGAGTTGGCCGAATCCGCGCGGGGTGGGGGGCTGGTTACGAAGAGCGGCGGGCTTGTTGCAGGGCCAGGCCCTTCGGGGTGGCCAGTTTCGTCAGGAGTGAGAACAGGCCTTCGCACAGCAGGGCCAGTACTACGACTGCGATGCCGCCGCCGAAGATTTCGCCGTAGCCTTGGGCGCCTTCTGCGAAGCCGTCGACGATGTAGCGGCCGAGGCCGCCGCCGTCGTTGACGATGGCGCCTATTGCGACCGTTGCCACCAGTTGCAGGAATGCCACTCGGGCGCCTGCCACGATCACCGGGGAGGCCAGCGGGAGTTCCAGGCGCAGCATGATCTGCCATTCGCGGTAGCCGGTGCCGCGGGCGGCGTCCACCGCCTCCTGGTCCAGCTGCACCACGCCGGCGTAGGTGTTGGTGAACAGCGGTGGCAGCGCCAGTGCGACGAGCGCGAGCAGCAGCGGCCAGAAGTCCGTGTCCGCGCCCCATCGGCTGGCCAGGAACCAGAACAGGATGATCAAGCCGAAACTCGGGATCGCGCGCCCGATGTTCACCGCGCTGCTCGCCAGGAACGCGCCCCGGCGGTAGTGCGCGAGCCACAACGCCAGCGGCACCGTCAGCAGCCCGGCGAGCACCAGCGACAACGCCGAGAACCCCAGATGCTGCAGGATCCGGTACGGGATGCCCGCCGGGTCGCTCCAGCTCCAGCGGTTCGCCTCGGCCAGCCACTGGCCCAGTTGCGTGAAGACGTTCATCGGGCCCGCACCTTTCGCGCCCACGGAGCCAGCGCCCGTTCGCCCAGCCACAGCAGCAGGTCGACGACCACCGCCAGCAGCACCGACAGCACGATGCCGACGATGATCGGGCTCGGGTTCGGCGTCGTGGTCTGGATGCCCGCGCGGATGAAGTAACCGAGACCGCCCATGCCGAGCAACGACGTGACGGTGACCAGTCCGATCGTGGTCACCGCGGCCACCCGGAGACCGGCGATCACCACCGGCAGCGCGAGCGGCAGCTCCACCTGCCACAGCAACCGCCGCGGGGTGAAGCCCATTCCGATCGCGGCCTCGCGCACCTCGATCGGGACCTGCTGTACGCCGGTGACGATGTTGCGGATCAGGATCAGCAGCGTGTAAGTCCCCAACGGGATGACCGCCGTGGTGAAGGACAACCCGAAGAACGGGACCAGCAGCGCGAACGCACCCAGGCTCGGGATCACGTACAGCGCACCGGCGGTGCCGAGCACGAGCGGGTAGAACCAGCGGAACCGCAGGCAGAGCGTGGCCAGCGCCAGCGACACCACCAGTCCGGCGCCGAGCGCGGTGGCGGTCAGCGCGACGTGCTCACCGAGCCGCTCGGCGATGGCGTCGGAGTTGCGCTCGACCCACCGCCACTCGAAGATCGGCCGGTTGCTCTCCGCGAGCAGCGGGGTCACCGAAGACGCGTGCACCGGACGAGGCTACCCCGATCGGTGGGGGTGCTTCCGGTGGTTGAGATCTGGTGACGGTGATTCTCAGCAAGTGGTTTCTGTCGTGGCTCACGGTTAGGGTCGGCTCCTCTGTTCGTGGAATGAGGAGTGTGGGGACACGTGCGCTGGACCCAGAGCATCAGAGTGGCCGCGCTGGTGGCGGTGGCCGCTCTCGGGCTGACCGCGTGCGGCGGCGGAGGCAGTGACCAGCCCGCCGCGCCGAGCAAGGGCGGTGCGCCGATCGTGGTCGCCTCGTTCAACTTCACCGACAGCCAGATCCTGGCGGAGGTCTACGCGGGTGCGCTGGAAGCCAAGGGCTACCCGATCACCCGCAAGCTCAACCTCGGCTCGCGGGAGCTGATCTACCCGTCGCTGAAATCGGGTGAGCTGCAGTTCGTTCCCGAGTACCAGGGCGCGGCGATCACCACCGGCTTCGGCAAGGACACCGTCAAGGACGCCAAGGGCGAACACGACCAGCTGGCCAAGCTGTTCGAACCCGATGGCATCGGACTGCTGAACTACGCGCCCGCCGAGAACAAGAACACCTACCTGGTGAAGGCCGATCTCGCCAAGGAGAAGGGCCTCAGCTCGATCAGCGACCTGAAGAAGCTCGACAAGGTCGTCCTCGCCGGTCCGCCGGAGTGCGAGAAGCGCTTGCCGTGCTTCCAAGGTTTCAAGGACGTGTACCAGCTCGCCAACGCCACGTTCCAGACCGTGCAGGAGGCGGGCCCGCGCGTGCAGCAGCTCGACTCCGGCGCGGTCACGGTGATCCCGGTCGACTCGGTCAGCCCGCTGGTCGGTGACCCGAAGTACGTGGCGCTCAAGGACGATCTCGCGATCGTGCCCACCGAGAACGTGGTGCCCGCGGTGAACAAGAAGGTGCTCGACGAGCGTGGCCCGGACTTCGCGAACGCAGTCAACGCGGTCAGCGCGAAGCTGACCACGGACGGTATGCGGGAGCTCAACGCCCGGGTGGACTCCGACGGCGAACCTGCCGCCGACGTGGCCAAGGACTGGCTGTCCCAGCAGGGCCTCGGCTGAATCGGCCGTGCGGCGCAGCGGGCCGTCCGGGGTTGCACCGGGCGGCCCGTTCGTGCGTGCGTGTGCGAAGGTGGGGCCGGCGGAAAACGACGAGAGCAGAGGGACGAGATGGGAAAGGTCACGGCCACCGCGGAGCGCACGATCGACGCCCCGGTGGATCGGGTGCGTGAGCTGGTCGCCGACTACTCCGAGACCCGGCCGAAGCTGCTCACCGAGCACTACCGCGACTACGAGGTCACCGAGGGCGGCGTCGGAGCGGGCACGAAGGCGGGCTGGAAGCTGCAGGCCACCTCGAAGCGGGTGCGCGACGTCGCGGCCACGGTGACCGAGCCGGCACCCGGCACCCTCGTGGAGACCGACGCGAACTCCAGCATGGTCACCACCTGGACCGTCACCGAGGCAGGCGCCGGTTCCCTCGTGCGCATCGAGACCAGCTGGGACGGTGCGGGCGGCATCGGCGGCTTCTTCGAAAAGACGTTCGCACCGGCCGGCCTGAAGCGGATCTACGACGGGGTGCTCGGCAAGCTCGCGGAGATCGTGTAGCGCCTGCCACACCGTCCGGGGCGGGCGGAATGCTCGCCACGGGTTCCGCGGTTGGCCGGGTATACGGGGCGGATGCTCCGGTTTGAATTCCAGCCTCAGGAACGGAGTCGTGGAGTGAACGCACCGACCAAGGCGACCGAAGTCCGGCTCGCCGCCCGGCCGCACGGGGTACCGACGCAGGACAACTTCGACATCGTCGACACCGAGGTGCCCGCTCCCGGTCCCGGGCAGCTGCTGGTGCGCAACGTCGTGATGAGCGTGGATCCGGCGATGCGCGGCCGGATGAACGACGTGAAGTCCTACGCCCCGCCTTTTGTGGTGGGCGAGGCGATGTACGGCGGCGCGGTCGGCGAGGTTCTCGAATCCACTGTGGACGGCTTCGCGGCAGGCGATCACGTGCTGCACCAGCGCGGCTGGCGTACACACGCGGTGGTCGACGCGAAGCAGGCGGCCAAAGTGGACGGTTCCGTTGCGCCGTTGTCGACCTACCTCGGCGTGCTCGGCATGCCGGGACTGACCGCGTACGCGGGTCTGCTGGTGAGTGCGGAGTTCAAGCCGGGCGACACGGTGTTCGTTTCCGGCGCGGCCGGTGCGGTCGGCTCACTGGTGGGCCAGCTGGCCCGGCTCAAGGGTGCCAAGCGAGTGCTCGGCAGTGCCGGTTCGGCCGAGAAGGTGCGCCACCTGACCGAGGATCTCGGATTCGACGCGGCCTTCAACTACAAGGACGGTCCGGTCGCCGAGCAGCTGGCCGCCGCCGCTGCGGAGGGCATCGAGGTGTACTTCGACAACGTCGGGGGCGAGCACCTCGAGGCGGCCATCGCGTCGATGAACCTGCACGGCCGGATCACCGTGTGCGGCATGATTTCGCAGTACAACGCCACCGAGCCGAACCCGGCGCCGCGCAACCTCGCGCAGCTCATCGCGAAGCGGATCACCATGCGCGGCATGCTGGTGCTCGACCACTTCGGATTGCGTGAGCAGTTCGTGTCCGAGGTGGCCCCGCTCGTCGCGTCCGGCGAGATCAAGTACTCGGAAACGTTCGTCGACGGCATCCGCAACGCGCCGGAGGCCTTCCTCGGCCTGCTCCGCGGCACCAACACCGGCAAGATGCTGGTGCGGCTCTAACTTGCACCGATCGCGCGGGCCAGCGCGGGCAGGTCCGCCGCGGTGTAGGTGGCGGCGGACGTGCCCGGCAGCGGCCGTACGCCGGGCCGGGCGAGCAACGCGGTGTGCAGCCCGGCTGCTTGGGCACCCGCGATGTCCCAGCCGTGCGCGGCGATCATCACCGCTCGGTCCGGTTCGGTGGCGAAGGCCCGCAATACCTGCTGGTACGGTTCCGGTGCCGGCTTGAGCCTGCTCACCTGCTGTGCCGAGAAGATCCGGTCCAGTTTCGTGGCGAGTCCGGCGTTCTGCAGTTGCGCTTCCCCGGTCGCCAGCGGCGAGTTGGTGAGTGCCACGACCTGATGGCCTGCCGTGCGCAGCAGGTCCAGACCTTCCGCCGCGTCCGGCTGCGCGGGGGCCGACCGCAGCCCCTCGCGGATCCCGGCGAGCTCACCCGGCGTCAGTTCGTGGCCGTGCTGCGCACAGATCTCCGCCGCGGCCAGTCCGGTGATCTCGCCGAAATCCCGGTAACCACCGGCTGCGGTCACCGTGAGCACGGTGTGGATGGCGAGCGCGAACCACTCCCGGCGTGCGGCCGGTGTACCGGTGAGTGCGGTGAAGAGCGGATCGAGCGCGGTCAGATCCAGCAGGGTCTCGTTGACGTCGACCACGCACAGCATGTGTCCTCCCGGCGCTGGGTTCCCGGTGATCTCACCACGACGGAGCCGGTGCAGTCGACGGGTCACCGCGCCGGTAGGCCTCGATCACGATCCGCGCGGCGCGGCGCGATTTGGCGACGACCTGTTCGGCGGGGTACCCGGTGCGCTGGTAGACGCCGTTGAGGAAGAACTCGCCGTAGCCGAAGGCCTGGGTGTTGAGCTGTTCCAGCAGTTCCAGTGCGGTCGCCATGTCCGCGGTGACGGCGGAACAGCGCGTCAGCACCGCGTCGATCAATGCGCGACGGGCCTCGTGCAGCTCGGTGTATTTCGGGTCGCCGAGGTCGGCGGTGAAGATGACCTGCGTCCCGATTCGGGTGTCGATCAGGAACCGGGTGTGCATCGCGACGGTCACCGCGAGCTGTTCCACGGGATCGGTTTCGGCCGCGGCCGCGGATTCGACGAGTCCCCGCAGCCGTTCCGCCGCCGTGGTGACCGCGGTGGCGAGCAGTGCAGTGCGGTCAGGGAAATGCCGATAGGGCGCGGCGGTCGACACCTTCGCCCGGCGTGCGACCTCGGCGACCGAGAACGCGGACATCCCGGATTCGGCGATCAGCTCCAGCGCGACGCGCACGAGCTCGGCTCGCAGGTCGCGGTGGTGGTAATTGCCTGGCATGCGGTAGATCACACCCGATCTGGCTGGCGAAGATGTAAGACCCCTCTTACTCTAGAGCATGTAAGGGGTCTCTTACATCAATACCGGTCCCCGATTTTTCGGGACTCTCGAGGAGGGTTTCATGACCACGACCACGTCTGCCATTGCCGCCGCGGCTCCGGGCGCCGAGCTTGCCCCCACGACCATCGAGCGCCGTGACCTGCGGCCGGACGACGTGCTCATCGACATTGCCTTCGCCGGCATCTGCCACAGCGACATCCACCAGGTCAAGCAGGACTGGGGAACCGCGATCTTCCCGATGGTGCCGGGACACGAGATCGCCGGGACGGTCGCCGCGGTGGGCTCCGGCGTGACGAAGTACCAGGTCGGCGACCGGGTCGGCGTCGGTTGCATGGTCGACTCGTGTGGTGAGTGCGAATACTGCCGCGCGGGTACCGAGCAGTTCTGCGTCAAGGGCAACGTACAGACCTACAACGGCGTCGGCTTCGACGGCGAGAACACCTACGGCGGATACAGCCGCCAGGTGGTGGTCAAGGACGCCTTCGTGTGCCGGATCCCGGAGGGCATCGAACTGGACGTCGCCGCGCCGTTGCTGTGCGCGGGCATCACCACCTACTCGCCGCTGCGCCAGTGGGGTGCCGGACCGGGTAAGAAGGTCGCGGTGGTCGGCCTGGGCGGGCTCGGGCACATGGCGGTGAAGCTCGCGGTCGCCATGGGTGCCGAGGTCACGGTGCTCAGCCAGAGCCTGAAGAAGCAGGAGGACGGGTTCAAGCTCGGCGCGAAGGACTACTACGCGACCAGCGACGAGTCGACCTTCGAGGCACTGGCCGGCCGGTTCGACCTCATCCTCAACACCGTGTCCGCGAAGCTGCCGATCAGCGCCTACCTCGGCATGCTGCGCGTCCGTGGTGCGATGGTGAACGTCGGTGCGCCAGGGGAGCCGTTGGAGTACAACGCCTTCTCGCTGCTCGGCGGCAACAAGGTACTGGCCGGTTCGATGATCGGTGGTATCGCGCAGACGCAGGAGATGCTGGACTTCTGCGCCGAGCACGGCGTGGGCGCGGAGATCGAGAAGATCACCGCGGACCAGGTCAACGCGGCGTACGAGCGGGTGGAGAACAGCGACGTGCGCTACCGCTTCGTGATCGACGCTTCGACGATCGGCGCCTGAGGCAGTCCGAGTAGATAAGTTCGCGACGGTGCCCGCCGGGTTCGGCTCGGCGGGCACCGTCGCGTGTCTCAGAAGACCACCGTGCGGTTGCCGTGCACCAGAACCCGGCCTTCCAGGTGCCAGCGCAGACCGCGGGCGAGCGTGACCTTCTCGATGTCACGGCCCTTGCGGACCAGGTCGTCCACCGAATCGCCGTGGTCGACGCGGATCACGTCCTGTTCCACGATCGGCCCGGCGTCCAGGTCCGCGGTCACGTAGTGGCAGGTCGCGCCGACGATCTTGACGCCACGAACATGTGCCTGGTGGTACGGCTTCGCGCCGATGAACGAGGGCAGGAAGCTGTGGTGGATGTTCAGTGCGCGCCCGGCCCACGCCTCGCACAGCTCGGCAGGCAGCACCTGCATGAAGCGCGCCAGCACGATCGCGTGCGGGTCGTGCTCGTCGACCAGCTTGCGGACCTCGGCGAACGCGGCCGCCTTGCCATCGGCGTCGCCCGCGGGGAACGGCACGTGGTGGAACGGAATCCCGTGCGCGCGGGTGATGTCCGCGAGTGCCTCGTGGTTGCTGATCACCGCGGCGATGTCCACGTCCAGCTCACCGGAGGCGACCCGGCCGAGCAGGTCGTACAGGCAGTGCCCCGCCTTCGACACGAGCACCACGGCCCGCGGGCGCTCGCCGGTGTCGAACACCTGCCAGCTCGACTCCGCGGACAGTTCCCGTGCCACCACGCCGAACCGGTCGTGCAGACCCGCGACGTCGAACGGCAGCGATTCGGCCAGCACCACCTGACGCGTGAAGAACCAGCTCGAGTCGGGGTCGGTGTGGTACGCCGCCTCGACGATCATCCCGCCGTGGTCGGCGAGGAAGCCGGAGATGCGCGCGATGATGCCGGTGCGGTCGGGGCAGCCGAAGGTGAGCACATAACGCTGCGGGGCGGACACGTTCGATCTCCTTTGGGTACTGGTCAGGGCGCCGCGAGGGGCGCGAGGAGCGGAGTGTCGCCGGTTGTCTCGGCTGCGTGCGGGCGACCCCACAACGCACGGTAGACCTCGTCGGCCGAGCCGATCAGGGTCACGTCCGGCGTGCCGTCGCCCGGCGCCGGCCGCTCGCCGGCGCGCAGCACGATGGTCCAGCTCCGGTCCCCGGCCCGTACCTCGACGACGCCCTCGCGCTCGGTCTGCGGCCAGCTGCGGGGGCCGAGGAACGCGAGAAGCTCATCGATGCCGTCCTCGGCGAACTCCGGTGCGAACCGGGTGCCGACGGGCGTCGGCAGTGCGCTTTCCGCGTCGAGCCGGTGGATCGCGAACTCGTGGGCCAGCCGCCGGGTCCAGTCGCCGACGGTGATGGTTTCACCGCCGGCCGGGAACGGGGAGCGGATCGGCTGGTTCGCGGGGCGGTTCAGCGCCTCCCGTGCGGCGAGGCGGCTGCCGTCCCATCGGCCGAGTGCGTCCGCCCAGTCCGCCGCTGCGGTGGTGTTTTCAGGACGGTGGCCGGTGATCGTGGCTACCGTGTAGGAGAGCACCATGCTCAGGTGGCCGATCAGGTCCTTGGTCGTCCACTTCGGACACGTGACGATCTTGGCCTGTGGTCCGGCCGTCAGCGCCGCCGTCTTCAGGCGGTCGGCGTGGAGGTCGATCGCCTCCAGCAGCCATGGCGTGTCCATGCGCCGACCGTAGCCGCCGGGCGCGAAGCCGTCTGCCGAATTCGACGAGTGCCACAAGCAGCAGTGCGAGGACGAACGAAAGCAGCAGGCCGTAGCCGGGGCGGTCGGCGAACGCGGTGCCACCGGCGAGGCCGATCAATGCGCTGTAGATCGCCCACAGCGTCGCGCCGAGTGCGTCGAGCGGTACGAATCGGCGGAGGGGGTAGCCGAGGCTGCCGTTGGCCAGCGCGCTCGCGACGCGGCCGCCGGGCAGGTACCGGGCGGCGATGATCAGCAACGGCGCCTGCTTGCGCACCTGCGTGCGGGCCCATTCGTAACGCCGGCGTCCGGACGGTCCGCGCTGGAGACGGGCGATCGCCCGCGGTCCGGCGGCCCGGCCGACCGCGTACCCCAGGCAGTCCCCGGCCACTGCGCCGAGTGCCGCGGCCAGTACCAGCAGCGCGAGACGGCCCGGATCGGGTCCGAGCAGCACGGCGACGGTCACCACGGTCGTCTCGCTCGGCATGAACGGCAGCAGCGCGTCCAGCCCGGCGACGGCGAACACCAGCACCCACAGCCAGGGCGAGCCCAGCGTGCCGCGTAGCAGTTCGGTGACCTGGTCCAGTAGCTCCACCCATCCATCGTGATCACTCCAGGTCACTGGCAGATAACCCAGTGGGGTGCGGCTGGTGAACAGGTGGGGGTCAGCTCGGCGCGACGCTCGCCCACGGCACGGTCAGCTCGCCCGGCCTGCGGCGGGCGGCCGGGCCGACCGGCCATCCGCGTTCGGCCAGCAGCGCCACCGCGTTCGCCCAGCGGGCTTTGGCGCCGAACGCGCGATGCGGCGAGGCTGCTGCCCAGCATTCGTCCAAAGTGGTCATGAGGTCGTGGATGCGTTCGCCGGGAACGTTGCGGTGGATAAGGATCTTCGGCAATCGTTCCGCCACTGTGGACGGTCGGTCGAGATCGGCCAGGCGTACGGAGAGGGTGAGTGACCGTGGTCCGCCCGCGGTGACCGTGACCCAGGCGGCGAGCCTGCCGATCTCGTCGCAGGTGCCTTCCACGAGCAGGCCGTCGGCGGGCATCGCGTCGAGCATCAGCTGCCACGCGCCGGCGACCTCGTGCTCGGGGTACTGGCGGAGCACGTTGAACGCGCGAACCAGCACCGGACGGGTACCGGCCAGCTCGAAGCCACCGCGGCGGAAGTCGATCCGCGGCGGATCCGCAGCCGATCGCGCAAGCGCCACGCGTTCCGGGTCGAGTTCGAGGCCGAGCACCCGTACGTCGTCCCTGAGCCGGCCCAGCCACCGCGCGAGCTCGACCGTCGTGACCGGTGACGCACCGTAGCCGAGATCGACGACAAGGGGACTTTCGCTCCGCCACAACAGCCGGGTGACGGCCGGATCGGCGACGAGCCAGCGATCGACCCGGCGCAGCCGGTTGGGATTGGTGGTCCCCCGGGTGGGCGCACCGACCGGAAGTACCCGTGCCCGGCGGGTTTTCGCCGGCGGGAAGCGGGTCCGGCCGGCCTTCGTGGAAGGGATCGGCCGCGAAGCGGAGGGGATCGGGGGAGTAGCGGCGGGGATGGAGCGCGGAGCGGAAGAGATCGGGGGCGGAGCGGGAGGGATGGAGCGCGGAGCAGAGGAGATCGGGGGCGGAGCGGAAGGGATCGGGCGCGGAGCGGGAGGGAGGGAGCGCGGAGCGGCGGCCGGGTGCGGATGGCGCTCGTCTGCCGACGGGGTTCGGCGCGGGTGGTGCGGGTCTGCTGCGGGGTCGCGGCGCGGGTCGGTGGTGTTTGCCGCGGGCGCCGGGTCTGGCTTGCCGACATCGGCCGCGGGCGCCGGGCGAGCTTGGTCCGGTGTCGCGCCCGGGACTGTTCGGCCGGGGGTGGTAGCTGGGGTTGCAGGTGTCTGGCCGGGGGTGGTTGCTGGGGTTGCAGGTGCTTGGCCGGGGGTGGTTGCTGGAGTTGGGCGCGTCTGGCTGGCGGTGGTTGCTGGGGTTGCAGGTGCTTGGTCGGAGGCCGTTGCCGGAGTTGTGGGTGTCTGGTTGGGGGTGGGTGGTGGTTGTGGGGCGGGGTGGTTGGCTGCGGGCACTGGGATCAGGGGTGTTCGGCCAGCCACTGTGCGGTGAACTCGTCCTCGCGGCGTAGGAGGTTGGTTACCTGTTGTGCGACGAATTCCTCGATGCGGCCGCCGACCAGTGGGATGCGTACCACTACCTCGCCGGTCGTGCGGAAGACCGTCTGCTCGCCCTCCTGGGTGAGGGAGGTCTGTGCGCCGATTTCGCCCGGTACGCCGCTGACGCCGACGTCGGTGCGGCCGGTGTAGCTCTCGCCGGAGCGCTGCCAGGTCTGCGTTCGCCGGACGATGATGTCGCCCTTGTGCAGGGTGCGCACTGCTTGCGGCAGCCGGGCGGCGTTGATGCCGTGCTGTAGTTCGAAGTGCACGGAGTCGCCGTCGGCGGTGTAGGAGAGGAGCTTGCCTTCGTCGCCACCGAGCGCGGCCAATCGCGCCTGCACTGCCTGTTCTCCGGACACCGCGGTGAAAACGTCCGCGAGTGCGCCGGTGAACTCGCCACGGTGTTCGATCCGGGATCCCATGGTCGGTGACAGTACCGGGCGGACGGCGCCGGGGACCGAGTCGAGGGCCAGTACCGTTGGGCAGCGTGAACGCCGCCGACCAGACCGCCGACACCGCCACTGGCACCACCGCCGACACCGGGCAGCCGCGGCTCGCCGACTACACCACGTTGCGCCTCGGCGGCCCCGCGCGCCGGTTCGTGTCCGCGGACACCAGCGAAGCCGTCGTGGCCGCGGTGCGGGCCGCGGATGACGCCGGGGAGCCGGTACTGCTGCTGGGTGGCGGGTCGAACCTGGTCGTGGCGGACGACGGATTCGCGGGCACGCTCGTGCGGATCGGGTCCACCGGATGGACCCGTGACGGCGACGTGGTCGAGGCGGCCGCGGGGCAGGAGTGGGACGCGTTCGTCACCGAGCTGGTCGACGCCGGGCTCGGCGGCCTCGAATGCCTCTCCGGCATCCCCGGTTCGGTCGGTGCCACGCCGATCCAGAACGTCGGCGCGTACGGCTGCGAGGTGGCCGAGTCGATCGTCTCGGTCGAGCTCTACGACCGGACCGCGCGGGAAATCCGCACGGTGCCTGCCGGTGAGCTGGGTTTCGCCTACCGCACCAGCGTGCTCAAGGGCACCGAACGCGGCGTGGTGCTCAGCGTGCGGTTCCGGATCGACCCGTCCGGGGAGTCCGCGCCGGTGCGGTACGCCGAACTGGCGCGCACGCTGGGTGTCGAGATCGGCGCGAGGGTCCCCGCCGCGCAGGCCCGCGCGGCGGTGCTGGGACTGCGCCGCGGCAAGGGCATGGTGCTCGACCCCGCCGACCACGACACGTGGAGCGCAGGCTCGTTCTTCACCAACCCGATCGTCCCCGCGGCCGACGTCGAGGCCACCCTGGCGCGGATCACCGAGACGGCCGGCGAGCCGCCGCAGTACCCCGCGGACGGGGGAGTGAAGCTCTCCGCCGCGTGGCTCATCGAACGAGCCGGTTTCGGCAAGGGTCACCCCGGTCCCGGCGGCCGGGTCTCGTTGTCCGCCAAGCACACGCTCGCGCTCACCAATCGTGGCGGGGCGGCTACCGCGGACCTGCTCGCGCTGGCCAGGGAGGTGCGCGACGGCGTCGAAGCCCGCTTCGGCGTGCGGTTGCGCCCTGAGCCGTTGCTGATCGGCTGCGCGCTCTGAAGCCCGGCGGCAACCGGGCCGCGGGGTGAAACGTCTCTCCGGGTGGAGTGGAATTTGCCCGCTGCGGGTAACGTCGAAGCGCTCACCGGCGCTGATCGCAGGGAGGCCCGGTACGGACCGGGGCGGTGCGGGGGACAACGGGAGGTGGACGGTGCTCGAGCGCCGTACGGTTTTCAAGGCCGCGCTCGCCGCGGGAGCGGCTGCGCTCGCGGCCGCGTGTTCGACCAGTACCGACGGCACCGCGGTCCCGCAGGGCGGCGGTGAGGACGGGGGCACACCGGTCGCGCCGGTGGCGAAGATCACCGCCACCCCGGCAGTGGACGCCAAGGACGCGGGCGTGCGTGAGCCGGTCGTGGTGAAGGTCGCGCAGGGCAAGCTGACCGAGGTCAAGGTCACCAGTTCCAGCGGCGCCGAACTCAAGGGCGACCTGTCCGGCGACGGCCTGTCCTGGACCAGTTCCGAGCCGCTCGGCTACGGCAAGACCTACACCTACGCGGCCAAGGCGCTGGGCACCGACCAGCGGCCTGCCGAGCTGAAGGGCTCGTTCGGCACGGTCAGTCCCGCCAAGCAGCTGCGGGCCACGTTGAACCCGGCCGACGACGCGGAGGTCGGCGTCGGGATGCCGATCAGCGTGAAGTTCACCGGCGGTGTGCCGAAGGACCGGGTCGCGGTCGAGAAGGCGCTGAAGGTCAAGACGGATTCCGACGTCGAGGGCGCGTGGGGCTGGATTTCCGCGACACAGGTGGACTGGCGGCCGAAGGAGTACTGGCCGGAGAACAGCACCGTGGAGGTCGAGGTGAACCTCTACGGCGTCGAGCTCGGTGACGGCGCGTACGGCAAGGCCGACGTCACCACGAAGTTCAAGATCGGCCGCAACCAGGTGGTCAAGGTGCACACGCCGGACCACACGATGAAGGTCTACCGGGGTGGGTCCGAGGCCAAGAGCTACCCGTGCTCCAACGGCCTCGACGCGGAGGTGGAGCGCAACACCCCCAACGGCACCTACATCGTGATGACGAAGGAGCCGCACGCGGTGTTCGACAACGCCCGCTACGGCTACACCAACGTCAACAAGAAGTGGGCCTGCCGGATCTCCAACCACGGCGAGTACATCCACGAGAACCAGGACAACGCGGCCGCGATCGGCAAGACGAACAACTCGCACGGCTGCGTGAACCTGCTCGAGGCGGATGCCAAGGACTTCTTCGACTCGGCGCTGATCGGCGACCCGGTCGAGATCACCGGTGCCCAGCAGAAGAGCCCCACCGGATCCGACGTCAAGGACTGGTTCTACGACTGGGCCACCTGGCAGACCCTGTCCGCGGTGAAGTGATTGTCTGCTACGAAATGACACTGTGAACACCGAAGTCGCCGGACCCGGCGGAGTGCGCATCGCGCTGCGGGTCGAGGGTGCGCAGAACTCCCGTCCGATCGTGTTCGTGCACGGCTGGGCGCAGGCCTCGAACGCCTGGTCGGCGCAGCTGGCCGATCCGGCGTTGTCCGCCCGGTTCCGGCTGGTCGCGATGGACCTGCGCGGACACGGTGCCTCCGACGTTCCCGCGGCGGGCTACGACGACCCGCGGCAGTGGGCCGACGACCTGGCCGCGGTGCTCGACTTCGCCGGTCCGGACGCGATCGTGGTCGGCTGGTCCTACGGCGGACTGGTGATCGCCGACTACCTGCGGGTGCACGGAACCGCACGGCTGGCCGGGATCGTGCTCGTCGGCGCGATCACCGAGATCGGGCGCGGGCGCGCGGGCGGGCAGAACGGTCCGGTCATGCGTGCCGCGCTGCCTGCCGCACTGTCCGAGGAAGCCGAGGTCGCGGTTCCGGCACTGGTCGAATTCGCGCGGGCGCAGGCGAGTCCGCGCGTGCCGGGCAGCTACACGCAGGCGATGCTCGGCCATTCGCTCGCGGTGCCGCCTTCGGTGCGCGGTGCGCTGTTCCGCCGCGACATCGGTAGTGCCGAGGTGCTCCAGGCGGTGGACAAGCCGGTGCTGGTCGTGCACGGTACGGCCGATCGCGTGGTCGCCCCGGCTGCCGCGGAATATTCCGCCGGGAAGATTCCGGGGGCGGTCGTGCGTTGGTTCGTTGACGCGGGGCATCTGCCGTTCGTCGAGGAGCCGGGTGAGTTCAACTCCCTGCTGCGGCAGTTCTCCGGGGAAACCGCCGACGAGCAGGAGTAGACCAGGTGAGTAGTTCCCTGAAGGGTTTCCGCGCCGAGCCGCGGCGGATCGCGGTGCTGTCCGTGCACACCTCGCCGCTCGAACAGCCGGGCACCGGCGACGCGGGCGGGATGAACGTGTACGTCAGCCAGACTGCGCAGGAGATGGCCCGCCGCGGTGTCGAGGTCGAGGTGTTCACCCGCGCGACGTCCTCGGACCAGCCACCGACGGCCGAACTGTCGCCAGGGGTCACCGTGCGGCACGTCCAGGCAGGTCCGTTCGAGCCGCTGGCCCGCGACGAACTGCCCGCGCAGCTGTGCGCGTTCACCTCCGGGGTGCTGCGGGCCGAGGCGTTCCACGAACCCGGCTACTACGACCTCATCCACTCGCACTACTGGCTGTCCGGTCAGGTCGGCTGGCTCGCCAGGGACCGCTGGGGCGTGCCGCTCGTGCACACCGCGCACACCCTGGCCAAGGTCAAGAACTCACTGCTGGCCGATGGGGACAAACCCGAGCCGCGCACCCGCGTGATGGGTGAGGAGCAGGTGGTCGAGGAGGCGGACTGCCTGGTCGCGAACACCCAGGTCGAGGCCCGTCAGCTGGTGGATCTCTACGGCGCCGACCCGGAGGCGGTGCACGCCGTGCCCCCCGGCGTCGACCTCGCCCGGTTCACCCCGGGATCGAAGCAGGAGGCCCGGCGCGAGCTGCGGCTGGCCGCCGACGCGGTGGTGCTCGCCTTCGCCGGGCGGATCCAGCCGCTCAAGGCGCCGGACGTGCTGCTGCACGCCGCGGCGGAGCTGCTGGCCCGGCATCCGGAACTGGCCGACCGGCTGGTGGTGCTGGTCGTCGGCGGGCCGTCCGGGACCGGGCTGGAGCAGCCACAGGCGCTGCGCGAGCTGGCCGTGGCACTGGGCATCGCCGAGCAGGTCCGGTTCCTGCCCCCGCAACCAGGGGCGAAACTGCGCACGGTGTTCCGCGCGGCCGACGTGGTCGCGGTGCCGAGCTACAACGAGTCGTTCGGCCTGGTCGCGCTGGAGGCGCAGGCGTGCGGCACGCCGGTGGTCGCGGCCGAGGTCGGCGGACTGCCGGTCGCGGTGCCGCACGGGGTGTCCGGTCTGCTCGTGCCCTCGCACGGCGCGGGGGACTGGGCCGACGCACTCGGTGCGGTCGCGCTGCGCCCTGACCGGCGGGCCGAGCTCGCGGCCAACGCGGTACCGCACGCACGGCGGTTTTCCTGGCAGCGCACCACGGATTCGCTGCTGGACATCTACGCTCAGGCGGCAAAGGCGTTCCGCCAGGGCCTGCAACGACGGGCGGAGGTGGCGGTGTGAGCCTTGACGCGATCATCAAGTCCACTTTGGACGAAGGCGGGCTGGAATACGACCGGCACGGCGCCGGCCGCTACTTCGTGACCTTGCCCGGTACCAAGAAACTGCAGACCAACTGCTGGCTCGTGGACGGCGATCACGCGTTCTCCGTGGAGGCGTTCGTATGCCGCCGACCCGATGAGCGGCACGCGGAGGTCTACCGGTTCCTGTTGCAGCGCAACGCCCGGCTCTACGGCGTGCACTACACAGTGGACAGCGTCGGGGACATCTACCTGGTCGGCCGCTTCGGCAGGGAGACGGTGAGCGCCGTCGAACTCGACAAGATCCTCGGCCAGGTGCTGGAGGCCGCCGACGGCGACTTCAACACCCTGCTGGAGATCGGGTTCGCAACGTCGATCAAGCGCGAATGGGATTGGCGGGTCTCGCGCGGTGAGTCATTGGCCAACCTCCAGGCGTTCAAGCACCTGGTGCAGCCGGAGAAACCGCACGAGCCGGGGTTGACCGAGCCGTGACCGGACCGGTGCAACGGCGCTGACCGGTGCTTCCGTCTCTCCGCAACCGACTGGAGGGAGAGCCGGATGCGGACCCGATGGAGATGCCTGCTCGCCGGCGCCGGGCTGGTGGTGCTGCTGGCCGGCTGCACCGGTAACCGGGAGGCGGATACGTCGTCGGCAGCCGGTGCGGCGCCGAGCGCGGCAGGAGCACCGCGGACCGCGCCGGAGCAGCCGGCCGGCAGCTCCGGCACGCCCGATCGCAAGCTGTCCCGCAGTGCCCGGCTGGACCTCGCGACACCGAAGCCCGGGGACGTCGTGGCTCGCGCGCGGACCATCGCGACCGGCGCCGGCGGGTACACCGGGCAGGAGACCAGCACGCCCGATTCCGCGACGCTGAGCCTTGCGGTGCCCGCAGAAAAGCTCGATTCGGTGCTCGATCAGCTCGCCGGGCTCGGCGAGGTCGCCAAGCGGGAGCTGAGCGCCAAGGACGTGACCGAGCGGGTGGTCGACGTGGACGCGCGGCTGGCGACCCAGCGCGCGAGCGTCGACCGGGTGCGGGCGCTGCTGGCGAAGGCGACCTCGGTCTCCGAGATCGCGTCCGTGGAAAGCGAGCTGACGAGCCGGGAGTCCGAGCTGGAAGCGCTCGAACGGCAGCAGTCCTCGCTCGCCGGGACGGTTGCCATGGCGACCGTCGCACTGTCGGTGACCGGATCGGCAGGCGGGCGGCCCTCCGCCGACCCGGGTGGTTTCCTCGGCGGGCTCGTCGGCGGCTGGGACGCGTTCCTGACCTTCGGCGGCGGGCTGCTGCGCGTGCTGGGCGCGCTCGTGCCGTTCGCCGTGGTGCCGGGGATCCCGGCCGGCGCGCTGGTGTGGTGGCTGCGCCGCCGTCGCCGGCCGCGGATCGGGGCGAACCCCGCGGAGTGAGGGGGTGGGCGGGACGGCTCGAGGGAGGGGGGAGTCGCGATCTCGAGCCGCCCCGCTGAAGTTCCCGTCGAGATGGACCCGGTGACGAGGGGGATGCCAACGGGGCCGACGGGTCGCGGCTCGGCAGGGGGAGACGAGCCGCGATCACTACCCGCACGCCGGGGAGTGCGTGGAATCCGGCTGTGCGGGACATGCCAAACCTGTCAGATGTCCACCTGTAATCACAAGACTACCGGTTACTCCGTTCGAGTGAACTTTCATGAGGACGATAACGGTATGCAGCACGTTGCACTGTCTGACCCCTCGGTTGAGGAGCGAGATTCTGTTCGGGTGAAGGTGTTACCCCGTGGTAACACACTCTGCGTAGAACGTCGTTCAAGGCGGACTCACCGGTCGCCGCGGTGGTCCGTTCTGGCAGGCTGTCAGCATGGCCGAACTCGGGACGTTGGTGCTGCTGCGGCACGGGCAGAGCACGTGGAACGCGGAAAACCTGTTCACCGGCTGGGTGGACGTGCCTCTTTCGGAGACCGGGGAGCGAGAGGCCCGGCAAGGCGGGCAGCTGCTCGCCGAGTCGGGGCTGCTGCCGGAGGTCGTGCACACGTCGCTGCTGCGCAGGGCGATCGGCACGGCGAACATCGCACTCGATGCCGCCGACCGGCACTGGATCCCGGTGAAGCGCAACTGGCGGCTCAACGAGCGGCACTACGGCGCACTGCAGGGCAAGAACAAGAAGCAGACGCTGGACGAGTTCGGCGAGGAGCAGTTCATGCTCTGGCGCCGCTCCTACGACACCCCGCCGCCCGCGATCGAGCCGACCGACGAGTACAGCCAGGCCGGCGACCCGCGCTACGCCGATCTCGGCGACGACGCACCGCTCACCGAATGCCTCAAGGACGTGGTCGAGCGCCTGCTGCCGTATTGGGAGTCGGCGATCCTGCCGGATCTGCGTGCCGGGCACACGGTGCTCGTCGTCGCGCACGGCAACTCGCTGCGCGCGCTGGTCAAGCACCTGGACGGGATTTCCGACGAGGACATCGCCGGGCTCAACATCCCGACCGGTATCCCGCTGCGCTACGACCTGACCGCCGAACTGAAGCCGGTCAAACCAGGCGGCGAATATCTCGACCCGGAAGCAGCGAAGGAAGCCGCCGCCGCGGTGGCCAACCAGGGCCGCTGAACCCGGCCGGTCGCCGTCCTGGGCCGGATCGGTCGCGGAGGTTCCGGCGGTTGCTGTACGGGCTGGGCCGGCGCCGGGTTGCGGCGGGGATGGGTAGCCAGAGCGGGGTCGGAGTCGGGCTGCGGCGGGGATGGGTAGCCAGGGCAGGGTCGGAGTCGGGCTGCGGCGGGGATGGGTAGCCAGGGCAGGGTCGGGGCCGGGCTGCGGCGGGTCTGCGGGGTCGTCGGCCTGAGCGGGTCCGGCACCGGGAACGCCCCGCGGTGGCCAACCAGGGCGCGGGGTTCCGGCGTTCCCCGGCCAGGCCTGTTGAGCTCTGGCGGGTGGTCGCTGGAGCTGCGGAACCCGGCCAGGCATCGGTCCCAGGCTGGGTAGTGCCGAGGGCTTCGCGGGCGCGTCCAGCACTGGGCGGTCGCCGACGAGCAACCGCCGAGCCCGGGGGCGTCGATCCGGCGGTTCCGGGGTTTCGGGAGTGGCCTCCGCCGTTCCCGAAACCCCGGAACCTCGGCTCAGCTCTGGGGTGCGGTCACGATCTGGATCGCGGAGACCTTCCAGTTCGTGCCTTGGCGGACCAGGTCCAGTTTGATCGGCAGGCGACGCTGCTGGTTGCCGTTCGGTCCGGGGGCCTGGCTGGAGACGATGGCGCCCAGCAGTGCGGTTGCCTTGGTGCCGTCGGGGCTCATTTCGGTTGCCGCGGCCACCGATTGCGGGTCCACTGTCGCCTTCGCTCCGCTCTCGCGCATGTGGGACAGCGTCTCGTCCCGGCTTGTGCGGTACTGCGTCAGCAGCGGCTCGGCGGCCACCGTCTGGTAGCGGTCGTACACCGCGTCGGCGTTCTTGGCGTCCAGGGTCAGCAGCACCTGACCGTCGCGCTGTGCCGCGGCGACCACCTGATCCCGCGTCGTGGCCTTGCCCAGCCCCGGTGCGTCCGCCTGGGTCAGCGGGCCGTGCGGATCGAAGTCCACGTCGTGGAGCACCCAGTGCCCGTTCTGCTGGGCGGCGGTGAAGAGCATCACCGCGGTCGCCGAATTCTGCTTGCCGTCCGGGGTGGTGCTGTGCTGCGAGACGACCGCGAGCACTTTGGCCTGCCCCGGGCGCAGCTCGGCCGCGCCGGACTCCAGCACCTGCGTCTTCGTGGTCACCGGGCTGGTGCGGACCTGCGCAAAGGCCTGGTCGAACTTGGTGCGCGCGGCGCCGGCGAGGTACTCCTGCTCGGTCTTCGCGACCTCGTCGGGCTTCGTCGAGTCATAGCTGAACGCCTTCTCCGCGGCCTGACCGACGCCGTCCATCGCGGCCTTGGTCGCCGTGGTGTCCACAAAGGCCAGATTCGAGGCCTTCGGCGCGCCCGCCTGTCCGCCGATGTTCCCGCTGCCGCAGCCGGCCACGAGCAGCCCGGCCGCGGCGACCACCACCGCGCGCCTCACACCAGCCCTGCTTCCCGTGCCCGTGCGCCGGCCTGGAACCGCGAACTCGCGCCGAGTACCGACATCAGTTCCGCCACCCTCCTGCGGTACGTGCGCAGTCCGACGCCCATTTCGCGGGCCGCCTTCTCGTCCGTGCAGCCGGATGCGAGCAGCTCGATCAGCTGTGGGGTGTACTGGCGCAGTTCGGCGAAGCGGGTTTCGTAGGCGGCCAGTGCGGTCGAGGTCCGCCACGTCGCTTCCACCAGCGATTTGATGCCGTGGACCAGATCCGGGCGCAGCAGCACGGTGTACCCGCGGCCTGCGGCCAGTATGGCGATGCGGTGGTCGATGATGATCGTCTCGTTGATCTCGCGTTCGCTGATCCGGATCTCCATGCCTGCCTCGCGCAGCTCCTGCAGATGCGGGGCACTTGCCGGGTCCAGCAGCTGCTGCGGGCGGTAGATCTTGCGGCCCCGCACGCCGGGGCGCCTCGGCTGCGGCAGGTCCGTGTTCCCGCGCATCGTCGCCCAGGTGTGCAGGTCGTTGGCCGCGCACACCACCTCGTCGGCGTGGGTGAAGAGGTGCGCGGTGCGGTCGAACAGCTCCTGCTCGTCGCGCACGGACACCACGTCCTGGACTTGAGTCACGGTCTCCAGTGTCCAGCGTCCCCGGCGAGCCTGCCACAACCGGGTGGCAGCTTCCTGCCAAATGGTGCGGGCCGCACCCCGGACGGACACGCTGGTGGCATGACCGGAACAACACTTCCCGCCGCGGCCGCAGGCACCTGGCGGCTCGGCTCCCTCACCGTCAACCGGCTCGGCTTCGGCGCCATGCGCCTGGCGCCGATGGACCGGCGGCTGCCCGACGAACGGGAGCGCGCCATCGCGGTCCTGCGCCGGGCCGTGGAACTGGGTGTGAATCATCTCGACACCGCGGCGTTCTACTTCACCCAGCGCTGGTCGTCGAACGAGCTGATCAACACCGCTCTCGCGCCGTACGACGACCTCGTGCTCGCCACGAAGGTCGGCCCGGGGCGAAACCCGTCCGGCGAGTTCCTGTTCGCCCGCCCGGACGAGCTGCGCGGGCAGGTCGAGGAGAACCTGCGCCAGCTGGGCCGGGAGCACCTGGACCTGGTGAACCTGCGGATCGGACAGGATCTCGAGCGCGGGACCGGCTCGATCGCCGAGCACTTCGGCGCGCTCGCCGAACTCCGCACCGCCGGCCTGATCCGTGAGCTGGGCATTTCCAATATCGGCCCGGAGCAGCTGGCCGAGGCACAGACCATCGCGCCGGTGGTCTGCGTGCAGAACCAGTACGGCATCGCCGCCCGTCGCGAGGACGACGAGCTGGTGCGGTCGTGCGGTGAACAGGGCGTGGCCTTCGTACCGTTCTTCGCGGTCGCGAGCGGCCAGGTGGACGAGCGGGTCGCCGAAGTGGCCCGCCGGCACGACGCCAGCTCCGCGCAGATCCGGCTGGCGTGGACGCTCGCGCAGGGCCAGCACGTGCTCGCCATCCCCGGTACCGGCGACGTGACGCACCTCGAGCAGAACGTGGCGGCCGCCGCGTTGCGGCTCACCGACGAGGACCTCGCAACCCTCGACGGACGGTGAAGATCGGCCCGCAAGGTCTCGTCCGGGTGAACAGGGCCTGACCCCCGGGCGAACATGTCGCCCCCAGGTGTCACTCGCCTCACGACGAGGCAGCCAGTACTAGGTCAAAAGGCTGTCGGGATGCTTACGATTCGTTCGTGACCACGCCTGTTGTCCTGCTGACGGCCATCGGCGCCCTTGTCGTCGGTGCGGTCGCCGGGTATCTGACGGCACGGGCGAGGGCCCGGCACGAGGCGGCGCGCCCGTCCGGCCCGACTGTCGCGGAACTCCTGATGCGGCTGATCCGCTCGTCGAACAACGCCGTCGTGGTGCTCAACCGGTTCGGTGACCTGGTGTTGCACAACCCGCGCGCCTACGAGCTCGGCCTGGTGCGGGTGAGCCAGGCCGATCCGCGTGCCCGCAAGGCCGCCGAGCAGGTCGTGGAGACCGACGAACCGGTGGAGGTCGACCTTTCGCCGCTGGAGAACCGTGGCCGCCGCCAGCCGGAAGCGGTGCTCGGCGAGGTCCGCCCGCTCGGCGACGGGTTCACCGTCGTCGAGGCGGTCGACCACTCCGAGGCCATCCGGCTGGAGGCGGTACGGCGCGATTTCGTCGCCAACGTCAGCCACGAGCTCAAGACCCCGGTCGGCGCGATCGCGCTGCTCACCGAGGCCGTGCTGGACGCGGCCGAGGACGTGGAGGAGGTCCGCCGGTTCGGCGGCAAGATCCTGCGCGAGTCCACCCGGCTCGGCACGCTCGTCACCGAGCTGATCGCGTTGTCCCGCCTGCAGGGTGCGGAGCGGCTGCCGGACCTCAACGTCGTGGAGGTCGACGCGGTGGTGCGCGAAGCACTCGGGCGCGCCACGCTGTCCGCCGAATCCGCGGAGATCACCATCACCACCGACGCACCCGGCGGCCTTCTCGTCGAGGGTGACCGGACGCTGCTGGTCACCGCCTTGTCGAACCTGCTGGAAAACGCCGTGGCGTACTCGTCGGCGGGCAGTCCGGTGTCGATCTCGCGGCGGCTGGCCGACGGGATGGTGGAGATCGCGGTGACCGACCGCGGCATCGGCATCGCCGAAGACGAGCAGCAGCGCGTGTTCGAGCGGTTCTACCGGGCGGACAAGGCGCGTTCCCGTGCGACCGGTGGCACTGGGCTCGGCCTGGCGATCGTGAAGCACGTCGCGGCCAACCACGGCGGTTCGGTGGGCCTGTGGAGCCGTCCCGGCACCGGTTCGACGTTCACCCTGCGCATCCCCGCGCACGTACGGCCAGAGCCGGCCGAATCCGGGCGCGGCGCGAAGCCTGCCGTGCCGGCGCGGCCGGACAAGACCCCCGAGCGGACATCCCGGCTCGTGGCAACCGGGCAGGAAATCTCCGGCCCAGACCGTGGAGGAAACCTGTGACGAGGGTTCTCATAGTCGAGGACGAAGAGTCCTTCGCCGACCCACTCGCCTTCTTGCTGCGCAAGGAGGGCTTCACCGCGGCGGTGGCCGAGACCGGCCAGCAGGCGCTCGAGGAGTTCGACCGCAACGGCGCGGACATCGTGCTGCTGGACCTGATGCTGCCGGGGATGAGCGGCACCGACGTGTGCAAGCAGTTGCGGCAGCGTTCCGCGGTGCCGGTGATCATGGTGACTGCCCGCGACAGCGAGATCGACAAGGTGGTCGGGCTGGAGCTGGGGGCCGACGACTACGTCACCAAGCCCTATTCGGCGCGTGAGCTGATCGCCCGGGTTCGCGCGGTGCTCCGCCGCGGTGGCGAACCGGGCACGGACGGCGAACTGGCGCCGCTGGTGCTGGCCGCCGGTCCGGTGCGGATGGACGTGGAACGGCACGTGGTGACCGTCGACGGTGCCGAGGTTTCCTTGCCGCTCAAGGAATTCGACCTGCTCGAGTATCTGCTGCGCAACGTCGGCCGGGTGCTCACCCGCGGCCAGCTGATCGACCGGGTGTGGGGTGCGGACTACGTCGGCGACACCAAAACCCTCGACGTGCACGTGAAGCGGCTGCGCTCGAAGATCGAGCCGGACCCCGGCTCCCCGCGGCACCTGGTCACGGTGCGCGGGCTCGGGTACAAGTTCGAGACCTGACCCTGAGCTGACCGGCCCGTTCCCGGGCTCGGCGGTCGAGGGGTCCGCCGAGTCCCGGGTGCGCTCGGTGTGCACGCGGATACGGTGAGTCGATCCCGATTCGGGTGGTGTTGGTTACAGTTTCGAGACCTGCGAGTGGGACCGGTACGCTGGTTCCTCGTGCGCCTAGGGGTCCTCGACGTCGGTTCGAACACCGTCCATCTGCTGGTGGTCGATGCCCATCGTGGCGCCCATCCGACGCCGATGCATTCCGAGAAGACCGTGCTGCGGCTGGCGGAGCAGATCACCCGCTCCGGCGACCTGAGCCGCTCCGGGGAGGACGGCCTGATCCGCGCGGTCGAATCGGCCCGTGCGGAGGCGGTGCGGCTGGGATGCGAGGACGTGCTGGCGTTCGCGACGTCGGCCGTGCGCGAGGCGACGAACTCGGCGAAGGTGCTCGCCCGCGTCGCCGACCGGACGGGGGTGCACCTGCGGGTGCTCTCCGGGGTCGACGAGGCGCGGCTGACCTTCCTCGCGGTACGGCGCTGGTTCGGCTGGTCGGCAGGGCAGCTGCTGGTACTCGACATCGGCGGCGGATCGCTCGAGGTGGCGATGGGCGTCGACGAGGAACCGGTGCTCGCGGAATCGCTGCCGCTCGGCGCTGGCCGCACCACCCGGACCCGGTTCCGGCACGATCCGCCGACCCGGTCCGAGGTCGTGGCCACGTCGGCGTGGCTGGAGGACCAGCTCGGCGCGCTCGCGAAGAAGGTCGACAAGGGTGGTCCGCCGGATCGGGTCGTGGCCACTTCGAAGACCTTCCGCTCATTGGCCCGGCTCACCGGCGCGGCCCCGTCGGCGGCGGGCCCGCGGGTGCGTCGTACGCTCACCGATACCGCGTTGCGCCAGCTCATCGCGTTCGTCTCGCGGATGCCGGCGGCGGATCTGGCGCAGCTGGAAGGCGTCAGCGCGAGCCGGTCGCACCAGCTGGTGGCCGGGGCTCTGGTGGCGCAGGCCGCGATGCGCGCACTCTCGCTCACCGAACTGGAGATCTGCCCGTGGGCGCTGCGAGAGGGTGTCATCCTGCGGCGGCTGGACCTCGCCAACGGGACGGACGACACTGGGCCGGCCCTCACCGGCGTTTCGGCGAATGGGGAGGACCGGTGAAAGCAGCGGACTGGACTTGGCTCACGGAGACCAGGCACGGTGAAGAGGTGACGGACATGTACAGCACGGTGTTCAGCGCGCGCGGCGCCGCATGCGTGCGTGCCCGAGTGGACACAACCAACCCCGAGCGCGCTTTGGACAGCACGGTATGACCGACGAGACCGGCGGCGACCAGCCCCAGAAGACCGTGGCCGAACTGCTCGCCCAGCACGGGCAGCAGGTCGACGGCGGACGACGACGCAGGCGCAGGGCCGCCGAGGACGACGAAGCGCCCGAAACCGAAACCGAGACCGCTCCCCGCCGTTCGCGGATGAGCGACACGGCGCCGCAGGCGATCATCGACCGGGTGACCGCGGACGGCGGCAACCCGCCTGCCTCGCGCGGGGGCACCCGGCGCCGCCCGGACACGCCGCCGCCCGCGCCACGTCCGGCACCGCCGGACCCCGGTGCCCAGCAGCGGCCGGTGAACGGCCAGCAGGACTCCGGCGGCTACCCGCGTCCGACGCCACCCGGACCGCCGGAGCCCGGCCCGCGCGCCCGGCCTGCCGGTCCGGCCCAGCCGGAGCCGGGACGGGCGCGGCAGGCGATGGAGTCGGGCCAGTACCCACGGCCGGTGAACGGCCAGCAGGAGCCGGGGGGCTACCCGCGGCCGGCCCCGCCGCAGGAGTCCGGCGGCTATCCGCGGCCGGCTGCCGGTCCGCAGGAATCCGGGGCCTACCCCCGGCCCGCGGCTCCGCAGGACTCCGGGGCGTATCCGCGTCCCGGGCCCGGTCCGCAGGAGTCCGGTGCGTACCCGCGACCGGCGAACGGGCAGCAGGACTCCGCCTACGTGCGTCCGCCGGAGCCGGGACAGTTCGCGCGGCCGCCGCAGGAGTCCGCGCAGATGCCGTTGCCGCCGCGCCAGCCGCGTCCGCAGGCCGCGCCCGGTGAGGAGACGCGTGGACAGGTGCCGCCGGTGCGGCGACGTCCGCCGCCTCCCGCGGCTCCGCCGGCAGCCTCGCCGAACGGCGCGCTTTCGGCTCGTCTCGACGGTGCTCCGGATGCCGACGCCGCCGAGCAGCCGCCGATGGCCGGCGGCGCGTTCCCGGCCGCTGCCCCGCAGCGGCCACGGCGTGCGCCCGCACGGCGTCCGGCGCCGAAGGTGGAACCGCACACCGAGCAGTTCGACGCGGTGGCGGGTGCTCCGGAGGCGGAAGCACCCGCGGAGGAGGCGCCTGCTCCCGGTCTTGCCGGATGGCGCAAGCGTCGCGAGCAGGAGCAGCTGGAGGACACCGAGATCGGCGTGATGCCGGTCGTGCCGCCCGGCGCACCCGAGGTCGAGGACGACTACGCGGACGAGGACTACGCGGACGAGGAGTACGTCGACGAGGACGGCTACCCGGTCGACGAAGACGGCTACGAGCAGGCCGGGAACGGTTACCCGGCCGCCGTGGACGAGTACGAGGGCGGTCCGCCCACCGCGGGGTACCCGGCGCCGATGCCGTTCGCCCCCGGCGGCAAGGACGACCAGTTCGACGACCTGTCGGAGTACGAGCGCGAGTTCGCCGAACCCGGTTACCCCCACGGCGAGCCCGACTTCGACGGCGACGACTACGACGAGCACGGCGACTACGACGACTACCCGGACGAGGAACTGGCGCACGAGTCCGTCGAGGACGAGGCACCTGCCGAGGAGCCGGCCGCGTCCCCTGGCAAGCAGTGGCTGATCCTCGCCGGGCAACTCGCACTCGGCGTGGTCGGCGGGGCCGCGGTGTGGCTCGGCTTCAACTGGCTGTGGGTGAACCTCGCCCCGGCCGCCCTCGTCGGCGCGCTGCTGGTGATCGTGGCGCTGGTCTGGATCGTGCGGAAGATCCGTCGTGCGGAGGATCTGCAGACCACGCTGCTGGCAATCCTCGTCGGACTGGTGGTCACGGTGTCCCCGGCGGCATTGCTGTTGGTGGCCAAGTAGCCACCACCCGGGGCGGGCAGGGCAGGATGTGCTCGTGATCCCCGCCGACGCACTTCCCGCCGCGGAGGCGGCATGAACCCCGCCGACGTACTTCCTCCCGCGGAGGCGGCATGAACCCCGCGGAGCGGCCTGTCCCGGTGGGGCTGAGCACGGCGTCGGTGTGGCCGTTGCGTGCGGGGGCGGCGTTCGAGCTGGCTGCCGAGCTCGGGTACGACGGCGTCGAGGTCATGGTGTGGGCCGATCCGGTCAGCCAGGACGTCGCCGCGGTCCGCCGGTGGTCCCAGCGGACCGGGATGCCGGTGCTGTCGGTGCATTCCCCGTCGCTGCTGATCACCCAGCGGGTCTGGTCGCCGGATCCCGAGGTGCGGCTGCGGATGTCCGTGGACGCGGCGCGGGAGCTGGGTGCGCGCACCGTGGTGGTGCATCCGCCGTTCCGCTGGCAGCGGCGGTACGGCGACGCGTTCGGTGACCTCGTGGACGAACTGGAGGACGCCAGCGGTGTCGAGGTGGCCGTGGAGAACATGTTCAAGGTGCGCCCGCCGGGCGGTTCCCGCGGCGCCAGGGTGTCCGCGTTCCGGCCGTCGATCGATCCGACCGACGTCGGTTTCCGGCACTACACGCTGGATCTGTCGCACACCGCGGCCGCTCGGATGGACGCGCTCGCCCTCGCCGAACGGATGGGTGCCGGCCTCAGCCACGTCCACCTCGCGGACGGCACCGGCGCGCCGAAGGACGAGCACCTGATCCCGGGACATGGCGGCCAGCCGTGCGCGGAACTCCTGGAAAGGCTGGTCAGTGCGGGGTTCGCCGGACAGGTCGTGCTCGAGGTCAACACCAGGCAGGCAGGCGGCGCGGCCGGGCGGGCCCGCGCGCTCGCCGAGGCGTTGTTGTTCGCGCGGTTACATCTCGGGCAGTAACCGTGAAGTGATCTTGCTCGGCTGTCCGGGCGGTAAGCGGTCTTTGCGGTCCGCACTCGCGGCACGGACACGTAGAGTGCCGAACGTGAATTCGTTGCGTTCTGCGCTCTTTGCCCTCCCCGGAACCGGTCCCACGCCTCGTCCCGCCGTTGCCGGACGTCCGTGAGCGCGGCCGACGAAACAGCGGCAGCGCTCGACGTGGCCACCACGGTCCGGTCGCTGGGGGATGGCACGTTCACCGCGACGCTGCGTGCGGAATGGGCGATCGGAAGCCATCCGCACGGCGGATTCCTGGTGACCGTGCTTGCCAAGGCCGCGGCTGCCGTGCTGCGGGAACGCGGCGAGGCGACCGTCGAGCCGCTCGCGCTGAGCGCCGAGTTCCTGCACGCACCCGCGCTGGGTCCGGTACTGCTGCGGACCGACGTGCGCAAGGTGGGCCGCCGCGCGACGGTCGTGGCAGTGTCACTGGAACAGCGCGGCCGCAGCTGCGTGGAGGCGCGGGTGACCACCGGGCGGCTGCCGATGCGCCGGGCGGAGTGGGTCGAGCTGCCGCACCTGCCGGCGGAGCCGCCGCCGGGAGCGCGGCAGCTCGGCGGTGACCTCTCCGAAGGTCCGTTCCACCTCGCGAAGACCTGCGATGTGCGGATCGATCCGAGCACCGCGGGGTTCCTCGCCGGACGCGCCGGCGATCCGCCGCGGCTGCGGTTGTGGGCCCGTCCGCGCGCCGGCGAGGTCGACGTGCACTTCGCGTTGCTCGCCGGGGACCTCAACCCGCCGGTGGTCGCCAACCTCGGGCACCGCGGCTGGGCACCGACCGTGCAGCTGACCGCGTTGCTGCGCACCCGGCCTGCGCCGGGCTGGCTGCGGATCCTCGTGGAGTCACGATCGGTGTACGAGCCGTGGTTCGACTCGGATGCCACGGTCCTCGACTCGCAGGGCAGGCTCGTCGCCCAGATCCGGCAGCTCGCGCTCGCCCCGGCACCGGGCGACTGAGCGCTGTTTGGCACGCTGGCGCCATGAGGATCATCGCGGTGCTTGGAGCCGGAAAGATCGGGGAAGCCCTGCTGTCGGGCCTGCTGCACGGCGGGCACGCGCCGGGCGATCTGCTCTTCACCGAGCGGTACGAACAGCGGGCGCGGGAACTGGAAACCCGGTACCCGGGGATGCGCGCGGTCACCGTCGAAGACGCGGCCAACCGCGCGGATGTGCTCGTGGTCGCGGTGAAGCCGCAGGACATCGAGCCGGTGCTGGCCGAGCTCGCGCCGCTGCTCGGGCCGTCGTCACTGGTCGTTTCGCTGTGTGCGGGCCTGCCGACGGTGCTGTACGAGCGCCGCCTCGCCGAGGGGGTGCCGGTGGTGCGGGTCATGCCGAACACGCCGATGCTGGTCGGCGAGGCGATGAGCGCGATTTCCCCGGGCAGGCACGCGACGGCGGACCACGTCGCCGTGGTGAAGGAGCTGCTGTCGCACGTCGGGCAGGTCGTGGAGGTGCCGGAGAAGCAGCAGGACGCGGTCACCGCACTGTCCGGTTCCGGCCCGGCGTACTTCTTCTACCTGGTCGAGGCGATGATCGACGCCGGAATCCTGCTCGGCCTGCCGCGGGCGCTCGCCGGGCAGCTGATCATCCAGTCCGCGGTGGGTGCGGCGAAGATGCTCGCCGAGGGGCAGGACCATCCGGTGCTGCTGCGGGAGGCCGTCACCTCGCCCGCGGGAACCACCATCAACGGCATCCGCGAACTGGAGAAGCACGGGGTGCGGGCTGCGCTGCTGGACGCGATCGAGGCGGCCCGCGACCGCTCGGTGGAGCTCGGCCGCGAGCACGAGCACTGAGGCGAACCGGGCAAAACGGAATCGGCTTGGTCCGTCCGGGTACCGGAACGCCCTGGTGAGAGCCCATCCTGGTGACAGGCGTCGCATGAGTCCCACCTGTCCCGCTACCCTCGACAGAGCACGTGCGTGTCGATACCACAGGTGGGGAAGCCTCGTGGCGCGACACGTGTCGAAGGACGCGGTAATCATGTCGCCGAACAAGAAGGAGGAACTGCCCTCGGTCGGGCAGGTCCAGTTTTTGACGGTCGCCGAGGTGGCCACGCTGATGCGGGTCTCGAAGATGACCGTGTACCGCTTGGTGCATTCCGGCGAGTTGCCTGCCGTACGGGTGGGCAAGTCGTTCCGGGTGCCCGAAAAAGCAGTGCACGAGTACCTGCAGAGTGCCTATTTCGACGTCGGGTAGCAGCATCGCGGGCGCAGCGCCGCTCCGCACGGGGCGGCGATGAGGCGGTAGCCGGGCGGTCGCCGGACATGCGTCAAACCATGCCCGCCGACCGGCCCGCGTCAAGGCGCGGGTAACCTGGTAGACCGCTCGTGCCTGTGCGCTCCACCCGTTGGACGCTGCGCCGGGCAGCGTGACCGACGACCAACTGAGGAGCGCCCATGGGTTCCGTGATCAAGAAGCGCCGCAAGCGCATGTCGAAGAAGAAGCATCGCAAGCTGTTGCGCCGCACGCGAGTGCAGCGGCGCAAGGCCGGCAAGTGAGCCGTCCGCGAAACTGAGGTCCGTGGCCCGTCCAGTCTCTGGACGGGCCACGTCCGTGTTCCGGGCACTTACGCCCGAACGAGTGAGGTCTGTGCCGCAATCCGGACGTCTCTCGTAAACACCAGGTAAGACCTGGTCAGCGGGCCACGAAGGGCCGGTAACATAGCCGGTGCCGCCGCGCGATGCTTCCAGTGAGTGCAGGCTCGCGCACCTCGGGTGATCATCTCGCCCCGCCGCTCGCCCCGCTGCCGATCAGGGAGTTCCATGGCCTCGAACATCGTGCTCGTCACCGGGGTCGCCGGTGACCTTGGCGGAAAGCTGCTCGCCCGCCTCGGGACCAATCCGGAGTTCGAGCGCGTGATCGGAGTCGACACCGCGCCGCCTGCCAAGGACGTGCTGCGGCGGATGGGCCGCGCCGAGTTCGTGCGCGCCGACATCCGCAATCCGCTCATTGCGAAGGTCATCAGCAGTGCCGAGGTGGACACCGTCGTGCACACCTCGTGCACCGCGCATCCGGCGGGGCCGAGCCGCCGTTCGGCGGTCAAGGAAGTGAACGTGATCGGCACGATGCGGCTGCTGGCGGCCTGTCAGCGGTCGCCGTTGGTGCGCAAGCTGGTGGTCAAGTCCAGCGCCGCGGTGTACGGCGCGGGGGCCCGCTCGCAGGCGGTGTTCACCGAGGACTCGGAGCTGATCCCGTCGTCGTCCAGCGGCTACGCGAAGGACGCGGTGGAGATGGAGGGCTACGTACGCGGCCTGATGCGCCGCCGCCCGGACATCACCGTCACGCTCGCCCGCTTCGCGAACATCATCGGCCCGGAGGTCGATACCGTGCTCGCGCGTTACTTCGCGCTGCCGGTGGTACCCACGATCTTCGGTTACGACGCCCGGCTGCAGCTGCTGCACGGCTCGGACGCACTGTCCGTTCTGGAGCTGGCGACGCTGCAGGACAAACCGGGGGTGTTCAACGTGGCGTCCGAGGGCGTGCTCACCGTGTCACAGGCGGTTCGCCGTGCCGGGCGCGTCGGGCTGCCGATGCCGGGTTCGGTGGTGCCATCGGTGGGCAGGTTGCTGCGTGGTGCCAGCGGCGTCGACTTCTCCGCCGACCAGGTGCGGCTGCTGAACTTCGGCCGCGCCGTGGACATCACCAAGCTCAAGAAGGAATTCGGCTACACACCCCGCTGGACCACGCGTGAGGCGTTCGACGATTACGTGGCCGGCCGCGGCCTGCGCCCGGTGCTCGACGGCGCCAGGCTCGCCGGACTGGCCGGCAAGGTGCTCGTGGCCGCGGCCACCGGGCAGGCAGGCCGATGAACCGCGCGACGAAGGCCGGAAGTGAGGCGCACCCCGTGAACGCTGCCGAGGCACAGATCATCCCGCTGCACGGGCCCGGCCGGGAGAAGCCTGCGGAGGAACCGCATTCGGACACCGCGCCACCGGAGGCCACGCGCCAGGACCCGGTGGCCACGGCGCGGGCGGACGCGCCGGTCGTGGCGTTCCCGGCGGTGGCCGAACCCGAGCCCGAGTCCGACCCGCTGCCGGAGCCGGTACGCACCGCGCTCACCTTCGTGCGGCACCGGCTCACCGGCGACTACACCGTCGACGAGTTCGGCTTCGACGCCGAGCTCACCGACACGCTGGTGCTGCCGCCGGCGCGGGCGTTGTACGAGAAGTGGTTCCGCGTCGACACCTTCGGCGTCGAGCACCTGCCCGCGGCCGGCGGTGCGCTGCTCGTGTCCAACCACTCCGGCACGCTGCCGCTCGACGCGGTGATGACCGCGGTCGCGGTGCACGACGAAACCGGCGGCAGGCATCTGCGTGGGCTCGGCGCCGACCTGGTGTTCAAACTGCCGCTGGTCGGGTCGATCGCGCGGAAGTCCGGGCAGACGCTGGCCTGCAACGCCGACGCCGAGCGGCTGCTGACCGGCGGTGAACTGGTGGGGGTGTGGCCGGAGGGGTTCAAGGGCGTCGGCAAGCCGTTCTCCGCGCGCTACAAGCTGCAGCGGTTCGGCCGCGGCGGGTTCGTGTCCGCGGCGATGCGTGCGGGCGTGCCGATCATCCCGGTGTCGGTGATCGGGGCAGAGGAGATCTACCCGAAGATCGGCGACCTGCGGCTGCTGGCCCGCGTGCTCGGACTGCCGTACTTCCCGGTCACCCCGTTCTTCCCGCTGCTGGGCCCGCTCGGCGCGGTGCCGCTGCCGACCAAGTGGTCGATCGAGTTCGGCGAGCCGATCCGCACCGACGAGTACAGCCCGGACGCGGTCGACGATCCGATGCTCGTGTTCACCCTGACCGACCAGGTTCGCGAGTCGATCCAGCAGACCCTGTACCGGCGGCTTTCCCAGCGCCGCGGCGTATTCCGCGGCTGAGCGGGTCCGGTTCGCCGAGCAGGCGCCGGCCGAGCCGCATCGAGCGGTCGCACCGCGGCTCGTCCGCGGCGCCGACGAACAGCGCGGTCAGCGTGGGTACGCACCGGATCACCGGACCGGCGCGTCTCGGCGAGCCTTCGCCGGCCGCGTGAAGCCCTCCTGGCACAGGGCTTTCCACCTCCCGCTGCAGTCGTCCGCCCCGGCCACCAGCGACCGTGGCGGGAGGGCTTCCCTGGTGCGCACCATCGGGTCCCGGCTCCTCTTCAGCACAGGCCAGGTCGCCCGCGAGCCGAACTCCGGGCGGCGCTGGCCTGGCCGCCGCCGAGTCCGGCTGGAGTGGTGGCCCGTGCACGAATCCCCGGGCAGCGGCTCAGCGGCGGCGGTAGGCCATGCCCGCCGCGACTGCGCCGGCTACCGCGCCTGCGCCGAGGACTGAGGGGACACCGATGCGGGCGGCCTTGCGGCCGGTGCGGAAGTCCCGGATTTCCCAGCCTCGGGCGCGGGCCACGTCGCGCAGGCCGCTGTCCGGGTTCACCGCGACCGCGGTGCCTGCCACCGACAGCATCGGTACGTCGTTCTGCGAGTCGGAGTAGGCCGTGCAGCGCTTGAGGTTCAGGCCTTCGCGTGAAGCGAGCGCGCGGACCGCATGTGCCTTCGCCCTGCCGTGCAGCAGGTCGCCGACCAGGCGGCCGGTGTACACGCCGTCCTTGGTCTCCGCGACCGTGCCGAGTGCGCCGGTGAGACCGAGCCGCCGCGAGATGATCGCGGCGAGTTCGATCGGGGTCGCGGTGACGAGCCACACGCGCTGGCCGGCGTCGAGGTGCATCTGCGCGAGTGCGCGGGTGCCGGACCAGATCTTTTCCGCCATCAGCTCGTCGTAGATCTCTTCGCTGATGGTGGTGAGCTCTTCCACCGTTCGACCGGCCACAAAGGACAGTGCGCGTTCCCGGTGGGTCTTGATGTCCTCCTTGTTCTCCCGTCCGCCGATGCGGAACTTCACCTGCTGCCACACGAAACCGGCGAGGTCGGCGGAGGTGAAGAACTTGCGGGCGGCGAGACCGCGCGCGAAGTAGAAGATCGACGCACCCATCATCATCGTGTTGTCCACGTCGAAGAACGCGGCCGCGGTGAGGTCCGGCGGCGCGGGTGGTGCGGGCGGCTCGGCGGTGGTGGTGGCGGCCTGGGCCGACGCCTCGCCCGCGAGCGTGGCGAGCCGTTCCAGCTCCTGACTCTTATCCTTGCCACGCCAAGCTGACACGTACACCGCCTCCACGTTCGGGCGCGTCCCGGCAGCCGGAAACAGCCGGGTCCTGCCGCACAGCGTAGCGACCGCGAGACTTACCCGTTGGAGATGTGGCACGGACCTCGGTGCGGATCAGGGGTCCTCAGCCGATCACGATCGGGGGCAGCCCCGGCAGCACCGGCGGGAGCGAGACGACGGGTGGCCGTGGCCTGGTCGGCGTCGGCAGCCGGGGCGAGGTCGGCGCGGTGATCGGCGGGGGGACGGCCGAGGACGGCGGGCTGGTCGCCGGGGTGGTGCCGGTCGGGGTCGGGTGGCTCGTGACGGCCAGCTCCGGCCGGTCCGGCGGGGAGGTGACCGGTGCCGAGGGCTCGTCCGGCGTGGACGGGACCGGCGGTGGCGGGCTGGTGGGCGTCGAGCCGCCGGGAACCGGCGGTTGCCGGGTGCACGCGCCGGGCGCGGGGAGCAGGCCCAGTTCGTCGGTGCTGCCGGTGGTGATCCGGTAGCAGTCGAACCGGGAGCCGAGCGCGGTGGTCCGTTTCCAGGCCTGGGCGAGCAGACTGCGCGCGCTGGTGACGTCGGCCCGTGCCGCGGCCGGAATCCGCGGCTGCTCGGCGGTCAGCAACCGGGACTGCTCCTGTGTCCACGACGCGAGCTCGCTCAGCCGGGCGTGCTCACCGTTCTGCGTGGCGGCCGTGGTGAGTTCGCTGACCCCCGCGCGGACGTCGCTGCCGAAGTCGGCGAGCGCGGTCCGGTAGGCGCCCGGTGCGGCGTCGGTCAGGTGACTCAGGTCGCGCACCCGGGCGGCGGCGAATTCCAGGTGCTTCTCGGCCCGTGCGGTGTCGTCGAAGGTCAGCCCGAGCGCGGTTGCTTCACCAGCGCGTTTCACCTGGTACAGCGCTTCACCGGGCAGTGCGTTCCGCGACAGCAGCAGGGTGAGCCCGGCCAGGCCGAGCACCAGCGCGATCCCGGCCGCGACCAGGTCCGCCGTCCGCGGCCGCCACCGCCGACGTGGCAGCGGCTCGCCGAGCCGTCCCTCGATCTCGGCACGGATCCGCGCGCGGGTGGCCGGATCCGGCGCGCCGGCCGCACCCAGCTCGCGCAGCGCACCGACCACCGCGAGCTCCTCGGCGAACTCCTCGTCCGATCGGGTCGCCGCGGTGCCGAGTGCGCGGTCGAACCGCTCATTCTCGGCCCGCTCCCGCGAAAACCGTCCGGGCACGCCCACCGTGCTGCTCCGTCTCCCACTGCGCCGGCCCTGACCGCCGGTCTGCGTGGAGAAACGATTAAGAAGGCGGTGAAGTTACGCCCTGTCCGGAATCCGCGGGTCAGCGCAGCCCGGTGGGCAGCAGCTGGGCCAGCCGGCGCACGGCGCGATGCTGCAAGGCCTTGATCGCGCCTTCGTTGCGGTGCATCACGCGGGCCGTTTCGGCAACCGACAGGCCCTGCAGGAACCGCAGCACAATGCATTCGCGCTGGTCCTCGCCGAGTTCGGCAACGCAGCGCAGCAGTTCGGCACGGGTGGCGCCCGCGATGGCCTGCTGTTCCGGGCCCACCTGCGCGGCCGGGCCCACCGTGGCGGCCGGGCTGCCGGGCTCGGCGACCTCGCCGGTCACGACCTCGAGCCGGAAGCGGCTGGATTTCACGTGGTCCAGGATCAGGTTGCGGGCGATCGTGACGAACCACGCGCCGACGTCGCGGCCCTGGTAACTCACCGACGTGATCCGGCGCAGCGCGCGCAGGAACGTCTCGCTCGTGACGTCCTCGGCCAGGTCGCGATCGCCCAGCCGGAACAGTGCGTACCGATACACGACGTCCACGTACCGGTCGTACAGCTGCCCGAACGCCGAGGAGTCGCCTTCCTGCGCGGAGCGCACCAGCTCCCAGGCCTCGGCCTTCGCGGCCTCGGCCGCGTCCGGTTCGTCGGCAGGGCGGGCCAGCGGGACGGCGGGCACGGGCGTGCCGAACACGCGTTCGGCGAACATCGTGACCGGACCGCGGTGGGTGGCCGGGAGCGTGGCGGGGCGGGTCATCGGGCAACACCTCCGGCGGTCCCGGGTGCGGCGGCGCGGTGGTACGGGCGGGGCTGCCTGCCGGACCGCGAGTGCGCAGGAGCGGACCGCACCGCGTGTTCCACGCCCTCGTGGACCGGCAGTTTCGGCACGACAACTCCCTTGCTCAGGTCACCCGGTAGTGATCAACGCCACCCGGCGACGCAGTGCAGCATACGTGTTGTTACCGCGAAGTAGGTAGTGTCCCGGGGTGGTGGAGGTGCGACGATCACGCGGCATCCCCATGACGGGTGACAACACGACGAATCCGCAACCGTAGGAGAGGGGTGGGGGTGGACCGGATCAGCACCGCACACGGTGTCGCCGGACTGCTCGCCGACGCGGCCGCTCGGTGTCCGGACCGCACGGCGATCACCGAGACCGGCACCGGTACCACGCTGACCTGGCAGGAACTCGACGAAGCAGCGCACGCGCAGGCCCGCCGGCTGGTCGAGGCCGGGCTCGCACCCGGCGACCGGGTCGCGTTGCGGCTCCCGACCTCCGCCGACTTCGCGCTGGCGCTGTTCGCCGTGCTGCGTGCCGGCGGGATCGCGGTGCCGTTGTCTCCCCAGGCGCCGGTCCCCGAGCTGCACCCGTTGCTGGCCCACAGCGGCACGCGGTTCGTGCTGCAGCGCGAAGCCGAGGCGGACTTGCCGGAAGGCATCACCGCGCTGCCGCCCCGTGCGGACGGCGAAGGTGACCCGGTGGACGCGGGTCGTCGCGGCGAGGACATCGCGGTCATCTCCTACACCTCCGGCACGACCGGGCCGCCGCGTGGCGTGCAGCTCTCGCACCGCGCGCTGCTGGCGAACCTCGACCAGCTGGCCCAGGTGGACGGGCTGCTCGAAGCCGACGACCGGTTGCTGATCTCGATCCCGCTGTTCCACGTCTACGGTCTCGGTCCAGGGCTGCTGCTGGCCACCGCACAGGGTGCGTCGCTGGTGCTGTCCGAACGGTTCGAGCCGCGGCGCACGCTGGAGGACTGCCTCGAACACGGCGTCACGGCGATTGCCGGCGTGCCCACCATGTACAACGAGTTCGCCGCACTCGGCCCGGACGAGCTGCGGCGCGGTCTCGGCACCGTGCGGCGGATGACGTCCGGAGCCGCGCCGCTGCACCCGAAGGTGCTCACGGCGATCCGCGAAGCGACCGGCCTCGACGTGTACGAGGGTTACGGGCTCACCGAAAGCGCACCGGTGGTCACGTCGACGCTGGTCACCGGGTACCCGAAGCCGGGTTCCGTCGGCCGCCCGCTACCCGGCGTGGAACTGCGGCTGGTGGCCAGCGACGGCACCAGCGACGAGGTCGGCCTGGACCCGGACGAGGTGGACGACGTCTTCGAGGCAGGCGGCGAAACCGGCCTGGTGTCGATCCGCGGCGCGAACCTGTTCTCCGGATACTGGCCCGACGGTGCGCACGGCCCGGACGAGGAGGGCTGGTTCCGCACCGGCGACGTCGGCTACCTCGACTCGGACGGCGATCTGCACCTGGTCGACCGCGCCAACGACCTGATCATCGTCAACGGCTTCAACGTGTTCCCGCACGAGGTCGAAGAGGTGATCTCGCAGCTGCCGGAGGTGGCCGAGGTCGCCGTGGTCGGGGTCGTCGACGAGCGCAGCGGCGAGGCGGTGAAGGCGGTCGTGGTACCCGCGGACGGGGCGGCGCTGTCCCACCAGCAGGTCGCGGACCAGTGCGTGGCACATCTGGCCGGGTACAAGGTGCCGCACACCGTGGAGTTCGCCGAGACGTTGCCGCATTCGGCGACCGGGAAGCTGCGGCGGCTCAAGCTGCGGTGAGGCCTAGGCTGTGGTGGTGGCCAAGGTAACGGTGATGAGCCGCGCCGGATGTCACCTCTGTGAGGTGGCCGAAGCCGATGTCGCGCGGATCTGCGGTGAGCTGGGTGTGCCGTGGGAGACCGCGGACGTGGACAGCGATCCGGAATGGCGTGCCGAATACGGAGACCAGGTGCCGGTGATCCTCGTCGACGACGTGGCGCACGGCTACTGGCGGGTGGAGGAAGACCGGCTGCGCCGTGCGCTCGCCGCAGCGGTAAGCAAGCCGTAATCGTCCACAGTGCACCGCGGTGGGCCGGTCCGCCGAAGATGGTGGGGTGAGTGCGTTGAAGACTGCCCCGCCCGCGGCACCGGCTCGATTGTCACTGGCCATGGCGACGTTCCTCGGCCTGGTCGCGTTGATCACCGCACTCGGGGCGGGACATCTGGTGGCGGCGTTCGTCGGGTATCAGGCGTCCGCGTTCGTCGCGGTCGCCGACTTCGTCATCGCGCACAGCCCGCATCCGGTGGTGGTGTGGGCGGAGCAGACCCTCGGGACGGCCGACAAGACCGTGCTGAAGATCGGCCTTGCCGTGCTGCTGGTCGGGTTCGCCGTGCTGGCCGGGCAGCTGTCGCGGAGCCGTCCGTTGCCGGGCCAGGTGCTCGTCGGGGTGCTCGGCGTTGCCGGGATCGTCGCGGTCTACCAGCGCACTGATGTCGGGCAGCTGGCGCTGCTGGCGCCGGTGCTCGCGACGGCCGCGTCGCTGATGGTCTTCGGCTGGCTGCACCGGCGCGCGTTGGCGCCGGACGCCGGGTCGGGGGCCGGTCTGACGCGACGGCAGGTACTGCAGCGTGGAGCGGGCGTCGCGGCGGGTGCCGGGGTCGCGGCGATCGTCGGCGAGGTCGTGGCCGGCCGCGGCAGTGCCGCCGGATCGCGGGCCGCGGTCGGACCGCTGGTTGCCGCGCGCAAGGCCCCGCCGCTGCCGCCGGACGCGGATTTCGTGAAACTGGGGTCCCCGCCGTTCATCACGCCGAACCCGGACTTCTACCGGATCGACACCGCGTTCGTCGTGCCGCAGGTGCGGGCGGAGGAATGGCAGCTGAAGATCCACGGCATGGTCGAGCGCGAGATCACGCTCTCCTACTCCGACGTCCGCAACCGCCCGCTGGTCGAACGGACGGTCACGCTCGCCTGCGTGTCCAACGAGGTCGGCGGCGACCTGATCTCCACCGCGAACTTCATCGGCATCGACCTGGTGGACCTGCTGGACGAGGCGGGGGTGCGCCGCGGTGCCCAGCAGATGTACGCCACCAGCGTCGACGGCTTCACCTGCGGTACCCCGGCGAACGTCGCACTCGATCCGCAGCGCGGTGCGATGCTGGCGATCGGCATGAACGGCGAGCCGTTGCCGGTCGAGCACGGATTCCCGGCCCGGATCGTGATCCCCGGCCTGTACGGCTACGTCTCGGCCACGAAATGGGTCACCGACCTGGAATTCACCACCTGGGACGAGCGCCAGTCGTACTGGCTGCAACGCGGCTGGGCCGAACAGGCCCCGATCAAGACCGAATCCAGGATCGACACGCCTGCCTCGGGAACCTCGGTACCCGCGGGCACGGTGCGGGTCGCGGGCACGGCGTGGGCACAGCACATCGGCATCGCGAAGGTGGAGGTCCGCGTGGACCAGGGCAGGTGGCAGCAGGCTGCGCTGTCGGCCGAGGTGAACAAGGACACCTGGCGGATGTGGTGGGCCGAGGTCCCCGCCCGGTCCGGCAGTCACACGATCACCGTGCGCGCCACCGACCAGTCCGGCTACACGCAGACCGACCATCCGGCCGACCCTGTTCCGGACGGCGCAAGCGGATGGCATTCGGTGTCGTTCACCGCCCGGTGAGGGCGTCGTCAGCCGGGGGACGGCGGGGGCAACCGCTTGCCGAGCGCGTCGGCGAGTTCGTGCAGATCCCCGAGCGCCGGCGCGATGCGGCCGACGTCCATCCGGCCGTCGACCCAGATCCACAGCTCACCCGCGGTGCGGCGGAACGGCCTGCGATGCCTGGCCAGCCAGTCCCGGACGGCCGGGGTGACGTCGCCGGGCGATCCGTCCACGGTCCACCGCCGGTCGAAGTCCGGATCGCCGATGGTGCCACCCCGGAAACCGAGACCACCGCCGAGCTTCCCGAGCACGCCACGCGGCTGCACAGCCAGACTGCGCGTGCCGTCCGGCACCTTGAGCGCGAAGACCTGGGTGAAATAACGCTCCGCGCGACCGGCGTCATCGGAGGTAGTGCCTCCGATGACGTCACTGTATTCGAACGACAGAAATTCCCGACGCCCGTCCTGTCCGGTGATCGCATGCCAGGCTCGTGGACGGCGGCCCTCGAGAAACGGGTAGCCGTGGCACCGTCCGAGGAGATCGCGATCCCGCTGGGTATAGGCCCAACCCTGTTCGGCCGCAGCGGCTGCGTACTTGTCGCGTCGCTTACGGTAGCTGCGCAGGTACCAGAGGCCATACCCCCCGACCACGACAACGGAAAGTGCGCTGAGGAGCCATTCGTTCACCGAGTTCTCCTGGGAAATGTGCGTGGCCGGTCAGGTGCCGGCGGCTAGCTGATGGTCTCGTTGGCGATTCCGTTCACTCGCGTGCTCGACGGGCGGTATGCACTCGCCGTGGGCAACGAAGGCCCTGCGGGGAGGGTGCTGCGGTCGAGGCCTGGACATCCGGGTCGAGGATTGCCGGACTGACTGCACGTGGGCAGCAGCGCCTGAGGGAACCGGGCGGGTAAGGGGCGCTGCGCGGTCAGCGGGCCAGCCGGGCGGCGAGGTCTTCCAGGTCTGCCAGCGCGGGGTCGATTCGGGTTGGGTCGAAGCGGCCGCTGTGCCAGGTTTCCAGGCGGCCTGCGCTCACGCGGAACGGGCGGCGGTGGTTGGCGAGCCACTCTTGGACCGGTGGGGAGATCAGGCCGTGGGTGGACCACTCGCGGTCGATGTCCGGGTTGCCGGTGCCGGAGCCGGTGAGGCCGGCCTGGTTGGCGAACCGGCCGATCCGGCCGCGCGGGGACGCGTAGATCTCGTGCGCGGGGAACGGCAGTTGCAGCGAGGTGAGCTGCCGGAACTCCCGGCGGGCGTACTGGTTGTTGCGGTTGTTGCGGCCCCTGACCTCGCTGTACTCGAACGACAGCGCTTCGAACGGTCCGTGCTGTCCGCGCACTGCGTGCCAGGCGCGACGACGGCGGCCGCGGCCGTCGAACGGGGCGCCGTGGCAGCGGTCGAGCAGGTCCTGGTCGTGTTCGGTGTAGGTCCAGCCGCGTTCGGTGGCGTAGGCCGTGGCGGAGGCCTTGTTCCGCTGGTAGCGGCGCAGGTAGAAGAGCGCGCATCCGATGATGACCAGTGGTGCGATCACGTACCAGATCCAGTGCGTCATCGTTCTCCTGAGCCGGGTGTGCGGAAACGGGGACAGGGAAAGGATTGTGCCGGTTGCGCTGCCGGGGCGCGCGCCGGGTGGAAGTCCGGTCCGCGGCGGCCGGTGCGCCGGGGACATGGCGGTGACCAGTGACTTTGTGCCTGCGTTCACAAGTGGACTACCGTGGTCGGGGTCGTCCCCGTGAGGCCCGGCATTGAACCGGACGGAAGCCGCGGGGTCAAGAGCCGGTTTCCCGCCACCCGGGGGACGTGGGAACGGACGTGCACAGCCGGACTGAGGAGTGGCCAGCGTGGTGACACAGCGGGGTGGGCGCAGCGGTGCCGAACCGCCGGCCAAATCACCCCGCGGTGAGTCCGCGGGCACGGAAGGTGACGTTCCGGGGTCACGCCCGTCCCGTCGCCGCACCGGCGGCAGGCACGCAGCCGGAAACCGCCGCGCCGCCGCAGCGACCGAGAACGCCGCCCCCGAGACCGAAAACGGCCAGGCCGCCGACAGCAACGGCCGGCCGCCGGCAGGCCCCGGACGCAGCACCGACAGCAGGCCGCCCACCGGAACCAGCAGGACCACCGCCACCTCCTCCGCCACCTCCTCCGCCACCGGCTCCGGCCACGGCGCGAGTGGTGATGTTGGTCGTGCGAGTGGTGACGGTCGTGCCGCGAGTGGTGGCGTTGGTCGTGCGAGTGGTGACGGTCGTGCCGCGAGTGGTGATGTTGGTCGTGCCAGTGGTGACGGTCGTGCCGCGAGTGGTGATGTTGGTCGTGCCAGTGGTGACGGTCGTGCCGCGAGTGGTGATGTTGGTCGTGCCAGTGGTGACGGTCGCGCGGCGAGTGGTGATGTTGGTCGTGCCAGTGGTGACGGTCGCGCGGCGAGTGGTGATGTTGGTCGTGCCAGTGGTGACGGTCGTGCGGTCGGTCGTGGTCGGGCTGCTGGCAACGGTTCCGGTAACGGCGCTGGCGGTTCGGCGGTTCTTAACGGGTCTGGCGTCGGCGACGGCGCTGTTGGTTCAGCGGCTGGTTCCGCCGGCAGGTCCGGCTCCGGCAACAGGTCCGGCTCCGGTGGCATCACCGGCAACAACAGCATCGGCAACAACAGCAGCAGCTCTGGCCGCTCGGTGGTCGTCGGCGGCAAGGGCATGGCTGGCGATGGCATGGCTGGCGATGGCGCGGTCGGCAACGGCGCGGCTGGCGATGGCATGGCTGGCGATGGCATGGCTGGCGATGGCGCGGCTGGCGATGGCGCGGCTGGTTCCGGGAGTGGTAACGACGCCAGTTCTGGCGAGGGCAACGGCCGCGGCGGCAGTCGTACCGGCAGGGCCTCTCGGGCGACTGCTCGTAGTGCGTCCGCCGGTGCTGCGACCGCCCGTAGTGGGTCCGCGGGTGCCGGGGGGTCCGCGTCGGCCGGGAGTAGGCGGCGGGCTGCTGGGCGGGGTGCTCCCGATGCCGACAATGCGCCCACTGCGGAGATGCCTGCTGTTTCCGGGGTCGAGGACACCGTCGTGCGGGCCAAGCAGATTCCCGAGGCCGCGGTCGCTCGGCTGGCCGTCTACCTGCGGGTGCTGTCCGGGATGGCCGAGCAGGGTGCGACCACCGTTTCCAGCGAGGAGCTTTCCGCCGCCGCCGGGGTCAACTCGGCGAAGCTGCGCAAGGACCTTTCCTACGTCGGGTCGTACGGCACTCGCGGCGTCGGCTACGAGGTGCAGGTGCTGGTCAGCCAGATCGAACGCATCCTCGGCCTCACCCGCCAGCATCGGGTCGCCGTGGTCGGGATCGGCAATCTCGGGCACGCACTCGCCAACTACGGCGGCTTCCCCGGCCGGGGCTTCCCGGTCGAGGCGCTGTTCGACACCGATCCGGACCTGATCGGGGTTCCGGTAGGGGGCATCCCGGTCTCGCACCTGGAGGACATCCCACCGGTCTGCTCCGAACGGGAGATTTCGGTGGGGATCATCGCCACACCTCCTACCGCTGCGCAGTCGGTGTGCGACAGGCTGGTGGCAGGCGGTGTCCAGTGCATCCTGAACTTCGCGCCGGTGGTGCTCCGGGTACCGGCACACGTCGAGGTTCGCAAGGTCGACCTGGCCGTCGAGCTGCAGATCCTTTCCTTCCATGTGGCTCGCCGCGCCGATGACGCACTGGGAAACCAGGGAAATCCCGGGTTACCGGATGCAGGCCTGCCGATCGACAATGGCACTAAGGGCGACGGACGAAACGGCGCCGGAACGGACGGCGGTCTCGGAATGGTGGTGCGCTGATGAGCGTGTTGGCGGTCGGGCTCTCCCATCGCAGTGCGGATCTTGGCACGCTCGAACGGGCCACGGTGCCTGCCGGCGAGCTGACCAAGGTGCTCCACGAACTGCAGCAGGCGGAGCACGTCAGCGAGGTCATGCTCGTCTCGACGTGCAACCGCATCGAGGTCTACGCCGTGGTCGAGACGTTCCACGGCGGCGTCAACGACGTCTCGGAGGTGCTCTCCCGCAAGGCCGGGATGGAGCCGTCCGAGTTGTACGACAGCCTGTACGTGCACTACGCGGGCGCGGCCGTCGAGCACCTGTTCTCGGTGGCTTCCGGGCTCGACTCGATGGTGGTCGGCGAGACGCAGATCCTCGGCCAGGTCCGTGCCGCGTACGCCACCGCGCGCGAGGCCGGCACCGTCGGACGCGCGCTGCACGAGCTGATCCAGACCACACTGCGCGTCGGTAAGCGGGTGCACACCGAGACCGGGCTCGACCAGCTCGGCGCGTCCGTGGTGTCCGAGGCGCTCGGCGCCGCGGGGGACCTCGCGGGCAAGCACGCGCTGATCGTCGGCGCCGGTTCGATGGGTGCGCTCAGCGCTTCGCAGCTGGGCAAGGCGGGCATCGGCCGGATCACCGTGGCCAACCGCACCGACGCCAACGCTTCCCGGCTCGCGGCGAAGGTCTCCGAACAGGGCGTGCCCGCGCGGTCCGTGCCGCTGTCCGAGCTGGCCACCGCGGTGGCCGAAGCCGACGTGGTGGTGTCGTGCACCGGCGCGCAGGACGCGGTGTTCCGGCCGGCGCATGTGCCGCCGCGGGACGGGCGCCCGCTGGTCGTGTGCGACCTCGGACTGCCGAAGGACGTCGACGTCGAGGTCGCCCGGCTGGCCGGGGTGACCGTGGTCGACCTGGAGACGATCCAGCGCCGGATGCGCGAGTCCGGCGCGCCGACCACCGATCGGCAGCGGGCCAAGGCGAACGGCATCGTGCTCGACGAGGTGCGCGAGTACCTCGCCGGGCAGCGCAGCGCCGAGGTCACGCCCACCGTCACTGCGCTGCGCCGCCGCGCGGCCGAGGTGGTCGACGGAGAGTTGCTGCGGCTTGACCACCGGTTGCCGGAACTCGACAGCCAGGTGCGCGAAGAGGTCGGCCGCACGGTGCGCCGGGTGGTCGACAAGCTGCTGCACGCACCTACCGTGCGCGTCAAGCAGCTGGCCGCGGAGACGGCCGACACCGACTACGCCAACGCGTTGCGGGAGCTGTTCTGCCTGGACCCGCAGGCACCCGCCGCGGTGGCCAGCCCCACCGCACCACCCGCATCCCCGGAAACCGAGAAGAAGCCCTAAGTGACCAGAGTCATTCGCATCGGCACGCGAGGCAGCAAACTGGCCCTCGCGCAGACCGGAACCGTCGCCGACGTGCTGCGCGCCACCGGCGTCGAGATCGAGATCGTCACCGTGACCACTCCCGGGGACCTCTCGAGCGCCCCGATCGCGCAGATCGGCGTCGGCGTTTTCACCTCCGCGCTGCGGGAGGCCTTGCTGCGCAAGGAAATTGACGTGGCGGTGCACTCGTACAAGGATCTGCCCACCGCGGCCGAGCCCGGTCTCGTGCTGGCCGCGGTGCCGGTACGGGAGGATCCGCGGGACGCGTTGATCGCCCGTGACGGCCTCACTCTCGGCGAGCTGCCGCCCGGTTCGAAGGTCGGCACCGGGGCCGCCCGGCGGATGGCGCAGCTGCGCGCACTGGGGCTCGGTTTGGAAATCGTGCCGATCAGGGGCAATATCGATACCCGCATGCGCAAGGTGACCGATGGTGAGCTGGATGCCGTCGTGCTCGCGCGTGCCGGACTGGCCCGGACCGGCCGGGTCGGGGAGATCACCGAGACCCTCGACCCGATCCAGATGCTGCCTTCCCCCGCGCAGGGGGCGCTGGCGCTGGAGTGCCGGGCCGCCGATGTGGACGTCGAGCACCTGCTCGCGTCCACTGTGGACGACGAGGGCACGCGGGTCGCGGTGACGGCCGAGCGGGCCCTGCTCGCCGCGCTCGAGGCGGGGTGCAGTGCCCCGGTGGGGGCACTCGCCGAGATCGTCGAGGACCTCGACGCCGAGGGCGCGGTGATCGAACGTATCTCGTTGCGCGGCACCGCGGCCGTCGAGGACGAGAACGGCGGGATCGACATGGTGCGCGCGTCCGCACAGGGCGATCTCGCCGAAGCCGAACAGCTCGGCAGGGCACTGGCCGCCGAACTGCTCGACCTCGGGGCCGGTGCACTGTCCGGCCCCGCACAGTGACGCGCGGACGTCACCGACCCGAACGACCTGCCCGACACCCGCGGCCGACCCGGTGGCCGGCCGCCCAAGAGGAGAAACACCAGAAATGACCCCCGCTCGCAAGACCGCAGGGCGCGTTGCCTTCGTGGGCTCGGGCCCCGGTGACGCCGGGCTGCTCACCGTCCGCGCCAAGGAACTGCTGGCCAAGGCCGAGGTCGTGGTGACCGATCCGGACGTGCCCGCCGCCGTGCTCGCACTCGCCGCGCCCGGCGCCGAGGTCCGGCCCGCCGTCGGCGAACCGGCCGACGTGGCCAAGGACCTGACCGCCGAGGCCAAGGCAGGCAGGCTCGCGCTGCGCCTGATCGCAGGTGACCCGCTGACCAGCCCGGCCGTGGTGGCCGAGGTGCAGGCCGTTGCCCGCACCTCCGCCGTATTCGACGTGATCCCGGGCGTATCGCCGGGCACCGCAGTGCCTGCGTACGCGGGCGTCGCGCTCGGCGGCACCTACACCGAGGTCGACGTCCGAGGTGACGTCGACTGGGGTTCGCTGGCTGCCGCGTCCGGTCCGCTCGTGCTGCACGCCACCTCGGCGCACCTGGCCGAGGCGGCCAGCCAGCTCACCGAGAAGGGCCTGCCGCCCTCCACTCCGGTCGCGGTGACCGCCAACGGCACCATCAACACCCAGCGCACGCTGGACACCACGCTGGCGTCGGTGGCCAACGACGCGGGCGAGCTGGTCGGCCCGCTCGTGGTGTCCGTCGGCCAGGCCGCCGGACACCGCTCGAAGCTGTCCTGGTGGGAGTCGCGCTCGCTGTACGGCTGGAAGGTCCTGGTGCCGCGCACCAAGGAACAGGCTGGCGAGATGGCCGAGCGGCTGCGCGGCCACGGCGCGACCTCGCACGAGGTGCCGACGATCTCGGTCGAGCCGCCGCGGAGCCCGGCGCAGATGGAGCGCTCGGTCAAGGGCCTCGTCGACGGCCGCTACCAGTGGATCGTGTTCACCTCCACGAACGCGGTGCGCGCGGTGTGGGAGAAGTTCGAGGAGTTCGGCCTCGACGCACGGGCCTTCTCCGGCGTGAAGATCGCCTGCGTCGGCGAGGCGACCGCGGACAAGGTGCGCTCGTTCGGCATCATCCCGGAGCTGGTGCCGCAGGGCGAGCAGTCGAGTGAGGGCCTGTTGGCCGAGTTCCCGCCCTACGACGACGTGCTCGACCCGGTGAACCGCGTGCTGCTGCCGCGCGCCGACATCGCCACCGAGACCCTGTCGGCCGGTCTGGTCGAACGGGGCTGGGAGGTCGACGACGTGACGGCCTACCGCACCGTCCGTGCCGCCCCGCCGCCTGCCGAGACCCGCGAGATGATCAAGACCGGTGGCTTCGACGCGGTCTGCTTCACCTCGTCCTCGACGGTCCGCAACCTGGTCGGGATAGCCGGCAAGCCGCACGCCCGCACCCTGGTCGCGTGCATCGGCCCGAAGACCGCGGAGACCGCCGTGGAATTCGGCCTTCGGGTGGATGTCCAGCCGGAGAAGGCCGACGTGCCGAACCTGGTGGACGCGCTGGCCGAGCACGCCGCCCGGCTGCGTGCCGAAGGTGCGCTGCCGCCGCCGCGCAAGGCCAAGCGGACCCGCCGCAGCTGAGGTCTGCCGCTTCGAGGCCCCCTTTCCGGCACTGGCGGAAAGGGGGCCTCTTCGTGCTGGTGGAGTGCGGCACCGGTGCACCACCGAAGTTCGGTCGCCACTCGCCTGCGGGGTACCGTGGTCGGCGTGTTCCCTGAGCAACGACCCCGCAGGCTCCGTACCACGCCGGCCATGCGCAGGCTGGTCAGCGAGACGACACTTCGCCCCCGGCAGTTGATCCTGCCCATGTTCGTCGCCGAGGGGGCGCAAGCCCCGCGGCCGATCAGCAGTATGCCCGGGGTTGTGCAGCACACCAGGGACACCCTGCGGAAGGCTGCGGTCGAGGCCGTCAACGCGGGCGTCGGCGGGTTGATGCTGTTCGGCATCCCCGCCACGCGCGACGCCGAAGGTTCCGGGGCGATCGACGAAAAGGGCATCCTCAACGTCGCCCTTCGTGATCTGCGCAGTGAGCTCGGCGACGCGACCGTGCTGATGGCCGACACCTGCCTCGACGAGTTCACCGACCACGGGCACTGCGGTGTGCTCGACGCGGACGGTGCGGTGGACAACGACGCCACCTTGCGGGTGTATGCGGAAATGGCGGTGGCGCAGGCGGAAGCGGGCGCGCACATGCTCGGGCCGAGCGGCATGATGGACGGCCAGGTCGGGGTGATCCGCCGGGCGCTGGACGAGGTCGGGCACAGCGAGACCGCGATCCTCGCCTACGCGACGAAATACGCCAGCGCGTTCTTCGGCCCGTTCCGCGAGGCGGTCGATTCGCAGCTGAAGGGCGATCGCAAGACCTACCAGCAGGACCCCGGCAACGGGCGGGAGGCGTTGCGCGAGATCGAACTCGATCTCGGCGAGGGGGCCGACCTGATCATGGTCAAGCCCGCACTGTCCTATTTGGACGTCGTAAAGGCGGCCGCGGACATTTCGCCGGTTCCGGTTGCGGCGTACAACATCTCCGGTGAGTACGCGATGGTCGAGGCGGCCGCCGCGAACGGATGGCTCGACCGGGAGCGCACCGTTCTCGAGGTGCTCACCTCGATTCGCCGTGCCGGTGCGGACCTGATCCTCAGCTACTGGGCCGCTGAGGCTGCGGCCTGGCTGGATTGACCGGCTAGAGTCCCCGGGTGGCCGAGAACGACGAAGACGAACTGACCGACGACGAACGGCGTAAACAGGGCCGGGCGCCGGATCCGGTGCTGCCGGGCCAGACCGCGTCGAAGGCGAAGCCGCCGAAGCCGGTGCACCTCGCCTTCGTCCTCGTCATCGTCGCCGCAGTGGTCCTGGTGGTCGGGCAGGTCGTCACGATCCTGTTCAAGCAGCAGCTGGTCGACGAAGCGGTCCGGCAATCGCAACAGGCCGGCCAGAAGGTGGACGCAGCGCAGGTGGCGGCCAACGCGAGCACGCTGGTCTGGGCGTTGTTCGTCGGCGCGCTGTGCTTCGGTGCGCTTCTGGTGCTGTTCGCGTGGAAATCCCGCGAGGGCACCCGTTCGGCCCGCACGGTGGTCACCCTGCTGGCAGTGCTCGGCCTGATCTTCCAGCTCGGCATCGTGCGCAGTGTGTTCTCGGTGATCTCGTCGCTGCTGCTGGTGATCGCGCTGATCCTGCTGTACCTGCCCAGCGTGGCGGCGTATTTCCCGAAGGTCGGCAAGAAGCTGTAATGGGCCGCACGCTGTACTCGGAACCGGGGGTCCGCTGGACGGCGCTCGTCTGGGGTCCGCTGTTCGCGGTGCTGGGTGCGCTCGCCGAGCTGGCCACGGGCGGACCGGTGCACGTCGTCGGCTGGGTGCTGGTCGGCGTTGCGCTCGTCGCGCTCACGCTGCCGTGGGTGTACGCGCGTCGGCGATTCCTCTCCATCGAGGTCACCACCCACGAACTGCGCCAGGGCCGCGAACGCGTGCCTGCCGGGCGGATCGCGGAGGTGACCGACGTCGGCACGCCGGTGGGCACCAAGGTTCTCGGTGGCGGCTGGTCGGTGCCGCGCAAGTACGACGAGCTGCCGGTCCGGCTCGACGACGACACCGTGGTGCTCGCCTGGGCCCGCGATGTCGAATCCCTGCGCACGGCGCTGGCCGAGCTCGCCGAGGCGAACCGTTCGAACGACCGCGAGGACCGCTCCGATGGCAACTGAACCCGCGCGAGGGAAGCGCAGTGCCGGTGAACCTGAAAGGCTGGACCCCGTGATCGACCTTCCCCAGCCGACCGGCGCCGAACTCTGGCCACCGGAGGAAGCCGAACCGCAGTCCCGGCTCAACCAGCCGTGGCGGGCGTTCGTCGCGCTCGGCGAGGTGGTGGTCGCGGCATTCGCGTTGTGGGCGGCTTTTGCGTTGTGGCACGCCGGGGTGGTCACCGTCGTCACCACAGCAGGAGATGGTGCACAGCTGGCATCTCAGCGGTACTTCGGCGGGCACATCGCCGGGGCGCTCGGCCTCGGCACCCTCACCGCGGTGCTCGTGGTGGATGCGATCCGCCAGCTACTGCTCGCCGTGCGCGCACGCCGCCGTAAGCGCGAGAGCTGACCTTCGCCCCACCGGCGGGGGCGCTGCCGCGCTGGCGGCCTTTGCGCAACGCAGAGCCGGAACGGCCCACTGCACGCCCGGTCAGCTCGTGCTACTTATCCATGATCACCCGACCAGTCAGACTTACCGGACATGCCTAGCTGTGTTGTTCGGTGTGGTTGGTGCCGTGGCTGGCTGGGGTGCGGTCGCTGGTTCCGGTGTGGGGTCGGCCTGTGGGGACAGGTTTGTTGACGGGCGGTTTCTGAGGGGCAGGGCTGGTGGTGGGCCCGTTCGTCGAGCAGGGTGCGGTGGAATCGCTCTGCTTTTCCGTTGGTCTGCGGTCGCCAGGGCCGGGTGCAGCGGCGTATGAATGCTGCGCAGGTGGCGGCGGTCTCGTCGGACAGGATTTCGGTGCGCGTAGCCAGCCGGCTGGAGCGGTCGGTCATTCCCGCCGACCCTCTCTGGCAGTAACGCCCGGCCCAGCGCGACGCTGCGAAACCCGGAACCGCTCGCCGCACAGGCCGGCCCTGCTCCACGACACATCGCACCAGGCCCAGCCGGCCGGCGTCAACGAGGCATGACCGTGGACCATCTCGAACAACACACCTAGCGCACGTCGTTGAGTGCGATGATCGCGACGTTCAGCGCGGTTGCGTAGCAGAGCCAGCCGAAGTACGCCAGGAGTAGCAGCGCGGCCCCGCGGGAACGGCGGTAGAACAGGCCGACCGTCATCAGTACGAAGAAGTCGAGCAGTACGGCGTCCACGCAGGCCAGCCGGGTCGAACCGCCGGCGAAGAACAGTGGTGCCCAGAGCAGGTTGAGCAGCAGGCCGATGCCGTAGAGGGCGAAGCCCTGGGTTTCGCCGTCGGTGCGCCAGTACGCCCAGCCGGCCAGCGCGAGCACCAGGTACGACACCGTCCACACCGGACCCAGCAACTCGGCCGACGGCGCCCACGACGGCAGCGTGAACCGGGTGTAGAGCTCCGGCGCTGCGGTGGCCGAGAGCGAACCGACCAGCGCGACCACGGCGACGAGGCCGAAGAACACCACGAGCATCACCCACGGGTTTCGCCGGTGAGTGGGCGTCGTCACGTGTCTCCTCCAGGGGTCCCCGTCCGCGATCTGGACAAAATACCGCGTGCCGCGCCCACTCCGCCGGATGTGACCGGCGCCGGGTCGTGCGGACGCCGACCGGGTGGATTTGCGAGACTGGGACGGTGAGCACTGGAACGAACACTGGCACCGAGCAGTCCGGGCGTTGGTTCGAACGCGCCAAGTCGGCCGTTCCGGGCGGGGTGAACTCTCCGGTGCGGGCGTTCAACTCGGTCGGCGGCACCCCCCGGTTCATGGTCCGCGGGCAGGGCCCGCACCTGTGGGATGCGGACGGCAACCGCTACGTCGACCTCGTCTCCTCCTGGGGCCCGATGATCCTCGGGCATGCGCATCCGCAGGTGGTGGCGGCCGCCCGTGCGGCGGCGGCGGACGGGCTTTCGTTCGGCACTCCCACGATCGGCGAGGTCGAACTGGCCGAGGAGATCATCGGCCGGGTCGAGCCGGTCGAGCAGGTCCGGTTGGTCAACTCCGGCACCGAGGCCACGATGAGCGCCATCCGGCTCGCCCGCGGCTTCACCGGCAGGCCGAAGATCGTGAAGTTCGCCGGGTGCTACCACGGGCACGTGGACGCGCTGCTGGCGCAAGCCGGTTCCGGCGTCGCCACGCTCGGGCTGCCGACCTCGCCGGGTGTCACCGGCGCGCAGGCGGCCGATACGATCGTGCTGCCCTACAACGATCTTGCTGCGGTCCGTCAGTCCTTTGTGGACAACGAGGGGCAGATTGCCGCGGTGATCACCGAGGCCGCCGCAGGCAATATGGGCGCGATCGCACCGGACGCCGGGTTCAATGCCGGACTGCGCGACCTCGCCCACGAGCACGGCGCGCTGCTCATCATGGACGAGGTGATGACCGGCTTCCGCGTCTCGCGCGCGGGTTGGTACGGCCTCGACGGGGTGGCCGGCGACCTGTACACCTTCGGCAAGGTGATGTCCGGCGGTCTTCCTGCCGCGGCGTTCGGCGGTCGCGCCGACGTGATGGCCAAGCTCGCGCCGGGTGGTCCGGTCTACCAAGCCGGTACGTTGTCCGGGAACCCGGTCGCAGTCGCCGCTGGCCTCACCACGTTGCGTGCGGCCGACGACGCCGTGTACGCGAAGCTCGACGCCAATGCGAAGCGCCTCGGTGACCTGTTTGATGCGGCGTTGACCGAGGCCGGCGTCGCGCACACCGTGCAGTACGCGGGCAACTTGGTGAGTGTCTTCTTCGGCGAGAAGCCGGTACGCGACTACGCCGGCGCGCAGGCCACCGAGACCTGGCGCTTCCCGCCGTTCTTCCACGCGCTGCTCGAAGGCGGCGTGTACGGGCCGCCCAGCCCGTACGAGGCGTGGTTCGTGAACGCGGCGATGGATGACGAGGCCTTCGGCATCATTGAAGCGGCACTTCCCGCCGCGGCGCGCGGGGCGGCCCAGGCGGTGCGTCCGTGACCACCGTCGTCCACATGCTGCGCCACGGTGAGGTGCACAACCCGGACAAGGTCCTCTACGGACGGCTGCCGAACTTCCGGCTGTCCGAGCGCGGACAACGGCAGGCGCTCACCGTCGCGGAGTCTGTTGCGGGACATGACCTCGCGTACGTGGTCGCGTCGCCGTTGCAGCGTGCACAGGAGACCGCCGCGCCGATCGCGGCCGGGCACCGGCTCGACATCGCGACCGACGAAGGCTTGATCGAGGCGGCGAACGTCTTCGAGGGTCAGCGCGTGGCCGTCGGCGACGGCGCGCTGCGGCAGCCGAAGGCGTGGCCACACCTGGTCAATCCGCTTCGTCCGTCATGGGGTGAGCCGTACGTGGAGATCGCGCACCGCATGCTCGGTGCGGTCCACCGTGCGCGGGAGAAGGCCGAGGGCAGGGAGGCGCTGTGTGTGTCCCACCAGCTGCCGATCTGGACGCTGCGGCGATTCCTGGAGGCGAAGCGGCTGTGGCACGACCCGCGGCAGCGGCAGTGCTCGCTTGCGTCGCTCACCAGCCTGGTCTTCGACGGCGAGTCGCTGGTGGAGATCGTCTACAGCGAGCCTGCGGGCGCAACCGACCCGAAGGTGACCGGCGCATGAAACGCCCGCTGCTCGGGGTGCTGCTGGCCGCCGCGCTCGCCGTGGCCGGCTGCTCCACCGGCAAGGACGCAGTGGTGGAGGGCGGCACTTTCACCTTCGTTTCGCCGGGTGGTCAGGTCGACATCAGCTACCCGCTGGACAAACGGCAGAAGGCCCCGGTGCTCTCCGGCGACGACCTGATGAACGAGGGCAAGCAGCTCTCGCTTGCCGATTTCCCCGGCAAGCCGATCGTGCTGAACCTGTGGGGCCAGTGGTGCGGCCCGTGCCGTTCGGAATCCCCGGAGCTGGAGACGACCAGCAAGGAAATCCAGCCGATCGGGGCGCAGCTGGTCGGGCTGGACGTGCGCGACCCGGCCCGTGACGTGGCACAGGACTTCGTGCGGGACCGCGCGCTGACCTACCCGTCCATCTGGGATCCGTCCGGCCGGGTGCTGCTGCAGCTCACCGGGTATCCGCGCAACATCATCCCGTCCACCATCGTGCTGGACAAACAGCACCGGGTGGCCGCGGTGTTCCTTCGCACGGTCGGGTCCGCCGATCTGACCCCGCTGGTGCAGAAGCTGGTGGCGGAGAAGTAACCGGCCGTCCTTTTCCGTTGGCGGGGCGGCAGTCCGGCTGCTACCAGGTCACCGGCAGCCGGTGCAGGCCGTAGATGTTCGCGTCGTACTTGAACGGCAGATCGTCGACGTCCGTGGCCAGCGACAGTGTGGGGATCCGCCGGAACAGGGTGTCGAAGACGGTCTGCAGTTCCATCCGGGCGAGGTTCTGGCCGAGGCACTGGTGCGGGCCGAAGCCGAAGGCGACGTGGTGGCGTGCGCCGCGCTCGACGTCGAGCTTGTCCGGGTCCTCGAACGCCCGCGGGTCGCGGTTGGCCGAATAGCCCAGTGCCAGCACGCCTTCCCCCGCCTTGATGAGCTGCCCGCCCACCTCGACGTCCTCGATGCACAGCCGCGCCGTTGCCGCGTCGACGATCGTGAAGTACCGCAGCATTTCCTCGACCGCGTCGAGTGTCCTGCTCCGGTCGGCTTCGATCACCGCGAGCTGCTCCGGGTTCTGCAGCAGGGCCACGGTCGAGAGCGAAATCATGTTCGCCGTCGTCTCGTGTCCGGCGACCAGCAACAGGAAGCCCGTTGTGGCCAGCGCTGCCCGCCGGTAGCCACCCTCCTCGCGGAGCTTGACGATCTGCCGCCCGAGCAGGTCGTCCGGCGGATTCCGCTCCTTCTCCGCGATGAGGTCCGCCAGGTAGCTCCGCACGGTCACGAACGCCGCCCGCCGGTCCGCCGGTGCGGTATCGCGGTTGATCAGCTTTGCGGTGTTTTCCTGGAAGAAGTCGTGGTCGGCATAGGGCACTCCGAGCATTTCGCAGATCACCAGTGACGGCACCGGCAGCGACAGCGCTTCGACCAGATCGCCCGGCTTCGGCCCGGCCAGCAGTGCGTCGATCTGCCCGTCGACGATCGCCTGGATCCGCGGCCGCAGTGCCGCCAGCCTGCGCACGGTGAACTCGCCGAGCACTGCCTTGCGAGCCGGCCCGTGCTCGGGCTCGTCCATCTCGATCATGGTGCGTTCGTCGTCCGGCCGCCGGACCGTTGCCTCGCCTTTGACCAGCTGCGGGAAATCCGGTTGCTGCCGGTCGGCGCTGAACCTCCGGTCGTTCAGCACCGCCCGTACGTCCTCGTGGCGGCTGACCACCCAGGCCAGTTCGCCGCCGGGCAGCCGAACTCGCGAGACCGGCTCTTGTTCGCGGATCTGTTCGTATGCCGGCGGTGGCGCGAACGGGCACGTGCGGGCCATGGGGAACTCGTGTTTCTCGGCAGTGGTCATGACTTCCTTTTCCCCTCGCAGGCGAAGTTCGGTTCTGCCGCTTCCAGCCGCGGTGTGGCGACGCCCAGCCGTCGCGCTTCGGCCAGTACGTCTCGGCAGGTCTCACGCGGCTCTTGGGCTTCCGGGTCGGAGTGTGTCTCGAAGCTCATGCGCACTGGCGCGAAATGGGCGGTCATCCACGCGAGCGCGGGGGCGGTCAGCCAGGTGGGTATGTGGAATTGCCGCAGGCTGCCGCGGTGCCGTTTCAAGTCGACGCCGCGTGCCTCGAGGAGGGGGAGGAGTTCGCGGCTGGTTCGCAGTGCTTCGCGTAGGTCGGCTGTTGCTCCGGCCAGCTTGGACAGCGAGCCGAGCCGCAGGCCTTGTGCCTGCAGGCCGGCGCCGGAGACGAAGTGGATCCACAGCCAGCCGCGGAAGTCGGGTTGTTCGCGGAGCCGGAATCCCGCGTCACGAAACATCCGGCGGACGGCCCGTTCGCGCGTGGTCGGGGGTGGGCCGAAGGTGCCGAAGACGACCGACGGCAGCACAGTGCCGCGGAGCACACCGTCTTCGCCGAAGCTGCCGCCGGCTTGGGGAAAGCCCCAGGCGAGCTGGTCCAAGGGGAGGTCGCCGATCGCGGTCAGTGGCTCGGCCCAGAGATTGCCGAAGACCAGCACGGTGGCGTTGCCGATGCGCGGCGCCAGGAAAGCCGCTGCTTCGGTGAAGCGGTGGTGCGGCACGCTCAGCACGATCAGGTCGAAATCGTGGTCCGGCGCCAACGTCTCGCGGTAGCGCACCGGCCATTTCCCGGCGATGCGCTGTCCTCGTACCCGGCGCCGCGTGTCGAGCAGATCGAGGTCTATCGCGTCCCCGTACGCCGCCGCACGGCCTGGCCGGACGTAGAACTCGACGTCATGTCCGGCCCGCTCCAGTGCCCAGCCGTAGATGGTCGCGATCACGCCTCGGCCGAACATGAGGACTTTCATGCGACACCTCGTGGGGTACGATGGAATCGGAGACTATCTCCACTTGTACGATATGGAGATGACCTCCGTTTGTCAACGGGAGGCAATGCATGAACGCCGTCAAGCCGCTGCGTGCCGACGCGCGGCGCAACCGCGAGGCCTTGTTGGCCAAGGCTCGGGAGGTCTTCGACGCCGGCGGCTTTTTCGACCTGCGCTTCGATGATTTCGCCGAGCTGGCCGGGGTGGGTGTCGGCACGCTGTACCGCCATTTCCCCAGCCGGGAGGCGTTGGCCGAGGCGGTCTACCACGGTGAGATCGACGCACTCTGCCAGCGCGCTCGCCGGCTGGCGGCCACGCTTCCCGCGGAGGAGGCGCTGGCGACTTTCCTGCGCGGCATGATCGACCACATCGACGCACACCAAGGCCTGGCCCGGACGCTGGCCACGCTGATGACCACCGACTCGGGTGCGCTTGCCGAGACCGGCCAAGCGCTGGAGCAGGCGGTCACCGACCTGGTGTCCGCCGCCGTGCAGGACGGCGTCGTCCGCGACGACGTGGGCGCCGGTGCCGTGATGATGGCGCTGCACGGCATCGGCGCGGCCCACGACCGCCCCGGCTGGCGGGCCGAGGCGGACGGCGTCATCACCCTCGTACTGGACGGACTGCTCCGCCCGCGCTCAGTTCAGGCACCCACCCGTACGCCGTGACGCGACCACCGCGCTCCTGCCCGGACGACGCCTCGTGAGATCCGCCCGACATCGCGCAGTGCTCGGCCGGATCCGCCCGGAAAGCCCAGCCGGGACGAAGGTCCCGTTCCGGAGTGGCGTAGGTCCTGTGAACCGGACCCGCCCGTCTCACGCCCAGCTCACTGCCTACGCTCAGATGCGTGAACTCCGTGTCCGAGCTGGCGATCTCCGGACCGCTGCTGCTCGCCGCGGGCGTGGCGCTGGTGGCCGGCGCGATCTCGTTCGCGTCGCCGTGCGTGGTGCCGCTGGTGCCGGGCTACCTCGCCTACCTCGCGGCGTTGGTCGGCGCGGACGCCCCGGCGGTACGGGCCGGTGAGGACCGCAAGAAGGGCCGCTACGCCGTGCTCGGTGCGGCCGGGCTGTTCGTGCTCGGGTTCACCGTGGTGTTCGTCGCGACGCTGGGCACGCTCGTCTGGCTCGCCGACACCCTGCTGGTCAACCAGGACCTCCTGCAACGCATCGGCGGTGTGCTGACCATCGCCATGGCGCTGGTCTTTCTCGGCTGGATTCCCGGGCTGCAGCGCGAGTTCCGCTCGCACCACGTGCCGGGTGGCGGGATCTGGGGCGCGCCGGTGCTCGGCGCGGTGTTCGGGCTCGGCTGGACACCGTGCATCGGGCCGACGCTCTCGGCCGTGACCAGCCTCGCCAGCGCCACCGGCGGGGCCGCGGCACGCGGATACCTGCTGGTGCTCGTCTACTGCGTTGGTCTCGGCCTGCCGTTCCTGCTGCTCGCCATCGGCGCCCGCTGGGCGGTGCGGGCCACCGACTGGCTCCGCCGCAACGGCCGTCGCGTGCAGCTGATCGGCGGCGGGCTGCTGCTGATCGTCGGTGTCCTGCTGGTCACCGGATTGTGGGGAGACGTCATGGGCTGGCTGCGCAACTCCTTCGCCTCCAACCTCGAGCTGCCACTGTGACCACCACCGAAGCGCCCCCAGCGGATCCGAAGCGCCCGTACCGGCCCTCGCGCGGTAAGCAGCTGCTGGCCTTGCTGCGCAACACCTGGCGCGGGCTCACCTCCATGCGCACCGCACTGGTGCTGCTGTTCCTGCTCGCGCTCGCCGCGTTGCCCGGTGCGCTGCTCCCGCAGCGGCGGCTCAACGCAGGCAAGGTCGACGAGTACATCTCGGCGCACGGCTGGTGGGGCACGCTGCTGGACAAGCTGGAGTTCTACGACGTCTACTCCAGCGTCTGGTTCTCCGCGGTCTACCTGCTGCTGATGATCTCGCTCGTCGGCTGCCTTACCCCGCGCAGCTTCGACTACGTCCGGCAGATGCGGGCCAAGCCGGTGCTGACCCCGCGCAACCTCTCGCGGATGCCGCACCACCGCATCGCCCGCACGTCGCGTACCGCAGAGACGATCCGCGCGGACGTGCGCAAGCAGCTGTCCGGCTGGCGGCGGGTCGAACGCGACGAGGAGGACGGCGGGTTCAGCATTTCCGCCGAACGCGGCTATCTGCGCGAGACCGGCAACCTGCTGTTCCACTTCGGCATGCTCGGCCTGATCATCTTCTTCGCGCTCGGCAAGCTCTACACCTACGAGGGCCAGGTCATCGTCCAGGCCGACGGCAGCCAGTTCTGCAACTCCGGCATCTACAACTACGACTCGTTCGAGGCCGGCCTCGACGTCGACGGCACCAACCTCGACCCGTTCTGCGTCAAGGTCGACGACTTCACCGCGCACTACACCCCGACCAACGAGGTCGACTACTACCACTCGAACATCCAGTACCAGTCCGGCGCCGATCTGCAGAGCGGTACCTGGCGGCCGTACAACCTCGAGGTCAACGAACCGCTGCGGACCGTGGGCGACCGGGTGTACCTGCTGGGCAACGGGTATTCGCCGCAGTTCACGGTGACCTTCCCGAACGGGGAGAAGCGCACCCAGAACACCCAGTGGCGCTACAGCGACGCATCCACGATGCTCTCCGACGGCGCCACGAAGTTCGACCCGCCGGGCGTGACCGACGAGATCCAGCGGCGCACCCGGCAGCTCGCGATCACCGGCCTGCTCGCGCCGACCTCGTTCGTGCACGGCGGGGTGCTCACGTCCACCGCGCCGGAGCTGAACAACCCGATGGTCGCGATCGACGTGCTGCGTGGTGACCTCGGGCTGGACGCGGGCCGCGGGCAGTCGGTGTTCGAGGTCGATCAGTCGAGGGTCGCCGACGGACGGCTCAGCCGGGTCGCGCGGCAGAACCTCGCGGTCGGCCAGGAGCTGAAACTCGACGACGGCACGCGTATCCGCTTCGACGGCGTCAACAGGTGGGTGAACCTGCAGGTCTCGCACGATCCCACGCAGGGATACGTGCTCGGCTTCGCGATCGTGATGTTCGCGGGGCTCAGTGCGTCACTGCTGGTCAAGCGGCGTCGGGTGTGGGTACGGGTGCGCCCGGGTGACGACGGCCACGCGGGTACCGTGATCGAGGTCGCCGGGCTGGCGCGCACGGATCAAGCCGGATACGGCGAAGAGTTCCAGCGGATCAGCGAACGGCTGGTCACGGGCCGGAAGGACAGCTGAGGCATGGAGATCAACGAGACGTTCTCGCAGTACAGCGACTGGTTCTACACCACAACGGTGGCGATCTACGTGCTGGCGCTGCTGTTCTCGCTGTTCGAGCAGGCTTTCGGGGCGAAGGGCCGTCGCGCGACCGAGCGCAGCAGGCAGCGGGTGCTGGTCGGCGCCGGTGGTCCGGACGCGGAGCTGGAGGACGCCGACACGCCTGCGCCGCCGGAGCCGCCGCGGGAGGTCGGCCGCCCGGAGCGGATCGGCCGGATGGGCGCGGCGCTGCTCGTGCTCGGCGCGCTGCTGCAGCTCACCGCGATCGTGTTGCGCGGACTGGCGGTGCACCGCGCGCCGTGGGGCAACATGTACGAGTACGGCATGGCGGTCACCTTCATCACGGTGGTCGCATGGCTGATCGTGATCAAGAAGTTCCCGGTCCGCCATCTCACCGGCTTCCTGCTGCTGCCGGTCGTGATCCTGATGTTCATCAACGGCACCATGCTGTACACGGTGGCCGCGCCGGTGGTGCCCGCGCTGCAGTCCTACTGGCTCTACATCCACGTGTCGGCGGCGATCATCGGTTCCGGGGTGTTCCTGGTGCCCGGCGTGGCCAGCGTGCTCTACCTGTTCCGCACCGCCTACGACAAGGATTCGGCGCGGTTCCCGAAGTTCGGCCCGAAGCTGCCCGCCGCGGACGTGCTCGACCGGATCTCCTACCGGGTCACCATCGTCGCGTTCCCGATCTTCACCTTCGGTGTGCTGTGCGGTGCCGTCTGGGCCGAGGCCGCATGGGGCCGGTTCTGGGGCTGGGACCCGAAGGAAACGGTCGCCTTCATCGCCTGGGTGATCTACGCGGCCTATCTGCACTCCCGGGCGACCGCGGGCTGGCGGGGCACGCGCGCGGCGGTGATCAACATCGTCGGATTCGCGGCGACCATCTTCAACCTGTTCTTCGTCAATCTGGTGACTGCCGGACTTCACTCCTACGCCGGGGTGAACTGAGGCGGGGGTCCAGGGGATCCCTCCCGGCTTCGGCGACTACCTTCGTCATCAGGGGTATTCGACAGACGCGGGAGGTTGGCACGGTGACCGGACCCAGTGAAGAGGCTGCCGGGGGAAGGCAGCCCGAGCAGGCCCAGGAACCGGCAGCCGAGTTGTTCTCCGAAGAACGCACCGATTCGGCACCACATCCGGGCACCGGACCGTACGACGCGCAGCCGACGCAGGTCGTCCAGCCGAATGCGTACGCCACGCCGCCGGGGCAGCCGCAGCAAGGCCAGCAGCCACCGAACCAGCAGCCGCAAGGCCAGCAGCCGCCCGGCCAGCCGCAGGGCTACCCGCAGGGCGGCTATCCGCAGCAGGGCTACGACCAGAACCTGCCGCCGTTGCAGCCACCGGAGCCGGGGTACCCGCCGGGCTACCAGCAGGCACCTGCGCAGAACCCCGGCCCACCGCCGGGGCTCCCGCAGCCGGGCGGTGCCCCGGCGCCGGACGAGCTGTCCACGGCGCACCTGGTCAAGCAGCAGAAGCGCACCCCGCAGTCCGGATGGCGCAAGGTGCTGCACCGGATGTCGGGCAAGCTGATCAACCCCGGCGAGAGCCCGGCCGACACCCGTCGCCGTGAGCTGATCGCCAGGGTCAACCAGCCGCTGCGCGGGTGCTACAAGATCGCGATGCTCTCGCTGAAGGGCGGCGTCGGCAAGACCACCACCACGACCACGCTCGGCTCCACCTTCGCCTCGCTGCGCGGTGACCGTGTGGTGGCCGTTGACGCGAACCCGGACCGGGGCACGCTGTCGCAGAAGATCGCCATCGAGACCACCGCGACGGTGCGGCATCTGCTGCGCGACGCGGACAAGATCACCCGCTACAGCGACGTGCGCTCGTACACCTCACAGGGCGCCAGCCGGCTGGAAATCCTTGCCAGTGAGCAGGATCCGGCGGTGTCGGAAGCGTTCTCGGAGAAGGACTACCGGCGCACGGTGAACCTGCTGGAGCACTTCTACAACATCGTGCTCACCGACTGCGGCACCGGACTGATGCACTCGGCGATGAAGGGCGTCCTCGACGTCGCCGATTCGCTCGTGGTGGTGTCGTCCGGTTCGGTCGACGGTGCACGCAGTGCCTCGGCCACGCTCGACTGGCTCGAGGCGCACGGCTACGGCGACCTGGTGAAACGTTCCGTGGTGGTGATCAACTCGGTGCGCCCGAAGGGCAGTTCGGTCGATCTGGACAAGCTGTCCGCGCACTTCGGCTCGAAGGTCCGCGCGGTCTGCCGCGTCCCGTTCGACCCGCATCTGGAAGAGGGCGCGGAAATCGAGCTGGAACGGCTGGCCTCGAACACCAGGCTCGCGCTGCTGGACCTGGCCGCCACGGTCGCCGACGGCTTCGGCAGGGATCAGCAGTACCGCTGATCCCCGCAGCGAGGGGTCAGGATTCGTCGTCGGGACGGCGGTCGCGCTGTTCCTCGGTGAGCTTGCGCAGGAAGTCCGGGTCGTCGTCGGGGGCGAGCGTCGAGCGGCGCTGGGGCACGTGCACCCGCTCGGCGCCGAGCACCCGCCACAACAGAACGACGATGGTGATCGCGCCCACCGCCGCGAGCAGAGCAATCATGCCCAGGTCCTTCCGTCGTGCGGGCCGTGCCGGTTTCCCAGGCTAGTCCGAAAACCGGGAAGTGTCGCAGACCCCGGGTACGAGCGAAGGGTCGTGACCGGTAAGCGGTGCTCGGCGGCACCCCTTACCACTCACGACCCTTCTCGTACTGCCGGTCCGGCCTTGCCGGGCCGGCCGTGTGCTGCCGGTCAGATCTTGCGAGCGGGCTCGCTCGCGTCCGTGGTGAGCTCGGCCAGCAGCTCGTTCACCTCGGACTCGCGGAACCTGCGGTGTCCGCCGGGGGTCCGGATCGAGCCGATCCGGCCTGCGGTGGCCCATCGGGTGACCGTCTTCGGGTCCACTCGGAACAGTGCGGCAACCTCACCGGGGGTGAGCAACCGTCCGCCCATGGTCGCGGTCATTTTCCGCCTCCTTAACGACCTACCTGCTATACCGGAGGCATCGGGCCTTTCGCCCGTCGCGCCGGGATGTCAACGGGGCAATCGTGGCACTTCACCCGTCGGGTACTCGAACGGTTGTCCTTGGGTAAAGAGCCCTTAAAGTGCAAAAGGGACATAACCTCGGCCGCCGTCCTGCGCTCTTGTCGACCGTGGGAAACCTTCTGACCAGGCCTTTCGTCGTTGGCTTCGGGGCAGGTCGGGTAAAGCCGTTGCCAACGGGCCGGCCGCGGCGGCGGGAATCAGGCAAAGTCTGTGACGCAGGAGACACTCGTGGCCGGTCCGGCCCACCGGGAACGGGGTGCCCGGCGGTGCGCATAATGACCCGGTGGATCAGCTGGACCGGAAGATCATCGCGGCGCTGCGGGTCAATGGGCGGGCCACCTACGCCGACCTCGGCCGGGCCGTGGGGCTGTCCGCGTCGTCCGTGCACGAGCGCGTCGGCAAGCTCGAGGCCTCCGGCGTCATCACCGGTTACCACGCGACGGTCGACCCGAGTGCGGTCGGTCTCGGGGTGACCGCGTTGGTCGGCATCCACCCCACGGACACCGCGACCGACGACGACGTCGCCACCGCGCTCGGCGAACTGCCCGAGGTGGAGAGCTGCTACGCGGTGGCGGGGGACGAAGCGTTCGTGGTGAAGGTGCGGGTGTCCACGGTCGACGAGCTGGAACACAGTCTCGGCAGGCTGCGCCGGATCCCGGGGGTCGGCCGCACGAACACCACCGTGGTGCTGTCCACCCGGTTCGAGAGCCGCCCCAACAACGCGGGGCTGCACGAAGGCGTCACCGGCGGGGCGTAGCCTGCTTTGATGTGAGCGAAACGCCGGACCACCTGCCCCGTGACCTGACGGTGTACCTGATCGCGCGGTTCGCGCTCGTGGCCGTCGTCGCCTGGGTGCTGTTGCTGGTCGGAGTGCCGCTGCTGGTCGCTCTGCTGATCGGTCTCGTGGTGGGTCTTCCGCTCGGGCTGCTGCTCTTCCGCCGGCTCAACCAGCGGGTCACCGCGGGGCTGGCCAAACGCAACGAGTCCCGCGCCCGCGCCCGTGCGCAGCTGCGGGCCCAGCTGCGCGGCGACGCCGCGGGGAGCGACGCAGACCACCACGCCGCATGAGCAGGTTGCACAGCCGCGCCTGGGTGCGTGAGGCCGTCCGGATCATCGAGGCCGATGCCAACCGCAGTGCCGACACGCACCTGCACGTGTTCCCGTTGCCGCCGGAATGGGGCGTCGACCTTTACCTCAAGGACGAATCGGTGCACCCCACCGGTTCGCTCAAGCACCGGCTGGCGCGCTCGCTGTTCCTGTACGGACTGGTCAACGGGCAGATCGGGCCGGACACCGTGCTCGTCGAAGCCTCCAGCGGATCCACCGCGGTGTCCGAGGCCTACTTCGCCCGCATGCTGGGGCTGCGCTTCGTCACGGTCGTGCCGCGGCGGACCAGTAAAGAGAAAATCGCGCTCATCGAGTTCTACGGCGGCGAATGCCATTACGTCGACGAGGCGCCGGCGATGTACCCGGAGGCCGAACGGCTGGCCGCGGAATGCGGTGGCCACTATCTCGACCAGTTCACCTACGCCGAGCGCGCGACGGACTGGCGCGGCAACAACAACATCGCCGAATCGGTGTTCGCGCAGATGCGCGCGGAACGGCATCCGGTGCCCAGCTGGATCGTGGTCGGCGCGGGCACCGGCGGCACGAGCGCGACGTTCGGCCGGTACGTCCGCTACAAGCGGCACACCACGAAGATCTGCGTGGTGGACCCGGAGAACTCGTCGTTCTTCGGCGCATGGGAGACCGGGGCGCTCGACTACGCCACCGGGATGCCGTCGCGGATCGAGGGGATCGGACGGCCGCGCTGCGAACCGTCGTTCGTGCCCGGCGTGATCGACGAGATGATCCAGGTCCCCGACGCCGGTTCGCTCTCCGCGATCCGGCTGCTGCGGGAACGCACCGGGCACTGGGCGGGTGGTTCCACCGGCACGAACCTCTACGGCGCGTTCCAGCTGATCTCCCGGATGGTGGCCGAGGGCCAGGTCGGTTCGGTGGTCACCCTGCTGTGCGATGGCGGCGAACGCTACGCGAACACCTACTACTCCGACGAATGGCTGGCCACCCAGAGCATCGACCTCGCGCCGTACCGCGCGAAGTACGACGAGTTCCTGCTCACCGGCCGGTTCGACGGATAGCAGGCACCGTCAGATCGCCAGTGCCACCGCGCTCAGGATTGCCCACGCGAGCATGGCCAGGCCGGTGTCGCGCAGTGCCGGGATCAGTGCGCGGCCCTGCTGCCCACCGCCGACCGCGCGTACGGACTTGAGCAGCAGCGGGGCCGTCACCAAGGAAATCAGCACCAACGGCTGCCAGATCCCCAGGACGACGGTGAGCACGTACGGCACGGACACCAGCGTGACGTAGAGCCGGCGCGTGCCGCGGTCGCCGATGCGGGTCGCGAGGGTGTGTTTGCCCGTCTCCAGGTCGGTCGGGATGTCACGCAGGTTGTTCGCGGTCAGCACGGCCATCGAGAAGCAGCCGACGGCCACTGCGCAACCCAGCCCGGCCCAGCTCACCCGACCGGCCTGTACGTAGACCGTGCCCAGTACGCCGGCCAGTCCGAAGAAGACGAACACCGCGAGCTCGCCGAAGCCGTGGTAGCCATACGGTTTGCTGCCGCCGGTGTAGAACCACGCGCCGAGGATGCACAGCGCGCCCATCGCGATCAGCCACCAGTACCCGCTGAAAGCGACGAGCAGCAGTCCCAGCACGCCGGCGAGACCGAGACAGGTGAGCGCGGCGGCGAGCACGGCCTTCGGCTTGGCGGTGCCCGAGCCGACGAGCCGCAGTGGACCGACCCGGTTTTCGTCCGTGCCGCGGACCCCGTCGGAGTAGTCGTTGGCGAAGTTCACGCCGATGATCAGCGACAGTGAGACGAGCAGTGCCAGCACCGAACGCCACCACGAGAACGCGTCGAGGGCGACGGCCGCACCGACCCCGGCGACGACCGGGGCAATCGCGTTGGGCAGGGTGCGCGGCCGGGCGCCTTCAATCCATTCACTGACTGTCGCCATGCCCGATATTCAACGCTATGCGGCAGTCACCCGTTCGGGGGGATCGGGACCGCCCACGTGAGGGTTTCGCTGTTCGGATCGCCGCCCGCCGCGGCTCCTGCGGTGCCGAGCAGACCCAGCACGACCGCGAGTGCTGCCGCTGCGGCTTTGCGCCGGGTTCGCATCCGCCGAGCCGGACGCGCCGATCGGTGGCTGTCAACGCCGGGCCTGCTCAGCCGGCGCCGAACGAGGTCCGCACTGCGGCGCGGTCGATCTTGCCCGGCCCCCGCAGCGGCAGTTCCGCGGTGAACTCCACGCGCTTCGGCGTGGCCGCCGTACCGAGTTCGGTGCGGACCGCGGCACGCAAACCGGCCGCCTCGACCTGCTGTTCGGCCACGACGAGCGCCACCACGGCCTCGCCCCATTCCGGGTCCGGCAGACCGACCACACAGGCGTCCCGTACGCCGGGACAGCTGCCCAGCACCCGTTCCACCGCGCCGGCCGAGACTTTCACGCCGCCGGTGTTGATCACGTCGTCCGCGCGCCCGAGCACCTCGACCCGGCCGTCCGGCAGCAGCCGTCCGCGATCCGACGTGCGGAACCAGCCGTCGCGGAACGAGTCGGCGGTCAACTCGGGAGCGAGCCGGTAACCGTGTGCGAGTACGTCGCCGGAGATACACAGCCGCTCGTCGGCATCCGGTTCCACGCGCACGCCGTCGAGCGGAAGCCCGTCGTACACGCAGCCACTGGCTGTCTCGCTCATTCCGTACGCCGGGACGATCCGTACGCCCGCTTCGGCTGCGCGCGCACGCAGCTTCGGCGACGTCGCCGCCGCACCGAGCACGATCGCGTCGAACGCCTTCGCTGCGTCGAGACCGGCACCGCCGTCGTCGAGAAGGCGTACGAGCTGGGTGGGTACCAGCGCGGTGTACCGCGGGCCTTCTTCGGCCAGTACTGGCGCGGCGGCTGCAGCGAAGGCGTCCGTACGGAATCCTTCGCCGGTCAGGAACGCTGGTTTGGTGCCCGCGAGCCGCGCCCGGATCAGCACCTGCAGACCGCCGATGTAGTGCGCGGGCGTGGCAAGCAGCCAGTGCCCGGCGCCGCCGAGACGGGCGTGCGTCGCGGTCGCGGACGCAGCGAGCGTCCGTGACGACAGCAGCACACCCTTCGGCGCTCCGGTGGATCCTGACGTGGCGATGACCACTGCGGTGCCGGGTTCGAGCGGCTGCTCCGGCGCCATCGCTTCGCGCAGCGTCGACGCCGACGGATCCGCCGCGTTCAACGGCAGCACCGCTTCGCCGCCGTCAAGGGCAGCTGCCACCGCTTCGTCGAGCGAGGCGATCGCCGTGGCGCTCCCGTCCAGCCAAATCACACGCACGAGCCGGCCTCCTGGTCAGAAGTAGTACGGATAGTCGGACCAGTCCGGGTCCCGCTTCTGCAGGAAGGCGTCCCTGCCCTCGACCGCCTCGTCCTGCATGTAGGCCAGCCGGGTCGTTTCACCCGCGAAGAGCTGCTGTCCGACGAGCCCGTCGTCGATCGCGTTGAAGGCGTACTTCAGCATGCGCTGCGCGGTCGGTGACTTGCCGACGATGGTCCACGCCCATTCCAGTGCCTCCGTCTCCAGCGAGGCGTGCGGCACCACCGCGTTGACCGCACCCATCTGGTGCATTTGTTCGGCGGTGTACTCGCGGCCGAGGAAGAAGATCTCGCGGGCGAACTTCTGCCCGACCTGCCTGGCCAGCCCGGCCGAGCCGTAGCCGGCGTCGAACGAGCCGACGTCCGCGTCGGTCTGCTTGAACCGCGCGTGCTCGGCGGAGGCGAGGGTGAGATCGCACACCACGTGCAGTGAGTGGCCGCCACCTGCGGCCCATCCCGGCACCACCGCGACCACCGGTTTCGGCATGAACCGGATGAGCCGCTGCACTTCCAGGATGTGCAGCCGGCCAGCCCGCGCCGGATCGATCGTGTCGGAGGTCTCCCCGTCCGCGTACTGATAGCCGGAGCGTCCGCGAATACGCTGGTCACCGCCGGAGCAAAAGGCCCAGCCGCCGTCCTTCGGTGACGGGCCGTTGCCGGTGAGCAGGACACAGCCGACGTCGGAGCTCAGCCGGGCGTGGTCCAGTGCCCGGTAGAGCTCGTCGACGGTGTGCGGACGGAAGGCGTTGCGGACCTCAGGGCGGTCGAAGGCGATCCGGACGACCCGTTTGCCGGAGCGCCGGTCGGTGGAGCGGTGGTAGGTGATGTCAGTGAAGGCACAACCGCCGACCTCGGTCCATGCGGCCGGGTCGAACAGCTCGGAAACTCGGGCGTCATCCACGTTTGGGAGAATAGGACCTGTGGACGTAGTCGAGCTCGATGCACCAGGGGTCTGCCGGTGAACCCTTCCACCGCGCAGGCAAGGGTCATCGTCGACGAACTCGTCCGGAACACTGTCTCGCACGTCGTGCTCTGTCCCGGTTCCCGCAACGCGCCGCTGTCCATCGCGCTGTACGACGCGGCCGCCGCCGGGCGGGTCCAGCTGCACGTGCGCATCGACGAGCGCGGCGCGGCCTTCCTCGCGCTGGGCATCGCCGCGCGCACCGGCAGGCCGGCCGCGGTGGTCTGTACCTCCGGCACCGCGGCGGCGAACTTCCATCCGGCCGTGCTGGAGGCCGACCGGGCAGGCGTGCCGCTGATCGTGCTCACCGCCGACCGGCCGCCGGAGCTGCGGGCGGCCGGTGCGAGCCAGGTGATCGACCAGTACCAGCTCTACGGCGACGCCGTGCGCTACTTCGACGAGCTGGCCGTCGGCGAACGCAGGGCGGGCCAGAACTCCTACTGGCGCAGCCAGATCTGCCGCGCGTGGAACGCCGCGTACGGCGAATGGCGCTGCGGTCCGGTGCATCTGAACATCCCGTTCCGCGAGCCGCTGGTGCCGGATCTCGACGACGACGGCGAATGGTTCGAGTCGCTGGAGGGCCGCCCCGGCGGCGCCCGCTGGACCGAGCTGCCGGACTTCGGGGCGCTGCCCTCGTTCGTGGTCCCTTCGGCGCGACACGGCCTGGTGATCGCGTGCGACACCGGGGCGCAGGCGGCCAGCGAATGGGCCGAGCAGCACGGCTGGCCGGTGGTGTCGGAGACCGGTGGGCTCGGCCTTTCCGGCGGTACCGCCATCTCGTCCGGCGCGTGGTTGCTCGGGGTGGAGGAGTTCATTTCACGGCACCGTCCGGAGCAGGTGCTGTGCCTCGGCCGTCCGACGGTGTTCCGGCAGGTGCAGAAGGTGCTGTCGGATCCGGCGGTCGAGGTGCTGCTGGTGCGACCGGACTCGGATTGGCCCGCGCCGGCGCACAACGTGCGGCAGGTCGGGCAGTGGTTTGCCGAACCGACGAAACCGGCCGATCCGGAATGGCTGGCAAGCTGGCAGCGGGCCGACGCGGCCGCCGCGGCGGCGGTGTCCACGACGTTGTCCGACGAACCGTGGCCGAGCGGGCTGCGGATGGCGGTCGAGCTGGTGGACGCCCTGCCCGAAGGCGCACTGCTGGTGGTGGGTTCGTCGAACCCGACGCGGGACGTCGCGCTGGCCGGACGGCTGCGCCCGGACGTGCTGGTGCACCGCAACCGCGGCGTCGCAGGTATCGACGGCACGGTGTCCACCGCGATCGGTGCGGCCACCGTGCACCGGGAGCCGTCGTACGCGCTGCTGGGGGACCTGACGTTCCTGCACGACGCGTCGGGCCTGCTCACCGGTCCTGCCGAACAACGCCCGGACCTCACGATCGTGGTGCTGAACGACGACGGCGGCGGCATCTTCTCGCTGCTGGAACAGGGCGCCCCCGACCACGCGGACAGCTTCGAGCGCGTTTTCGGCACCCCGCACGGCGCCGACCTCGGCGCGTTGTGCGCGGGATACCGGGTGCCCTATGTGCTGGCCGAGACGCTGCCGGAGTTCCGGGCCGCACTGCGCCCGGCACCCGGCCTGCGGGTGGTGGAGGTCCGGGTGGACCGCACCCGGCACCGGGGCCTGCACGGACGGCTGCGCACCGCGGTCGCGGAAGCCGTTTCGCAGGTCTGAATCCCTCCGCGCGGGCGGTGCCGCAGGCAGTCGCGCATCGGCGGTGCTCGACGGCGGCTCGTCCCAGTGGGTAAGAACCTTCCTTCGGACGTACCTGGGGCCAGTAGGCCTGGATACGTTCGTTCGCGCTGCTCACTTTTTCAGGAGGAACCATGAGATCGAGAACTCGTGCCGGGGTCGGGGTGGTCGCGGCCGGGATCGTGTCCGTGCTGCTCGCCAACGCCGCCGGGGCGGCGCCCGCACCAGGCGCGCCGGGCGCAGGCGATCCGTACTACCCCAACGCCGGCAACGGCGGCACCGACGTGCTGCACTACGACATCCGGCTCAGCTACCAGCCGGAGACCGATCAGCTGTCCGGCACCACCACCCTGCTGATCACCGCCACACAGGACCTTTCGCAGTTCGACCTCGACTTCGCGCTCAAGGCTTCCAGCGTGCTCATCGACAACCGGCCCGCGAAGTTCACCAACTCCGACGGCAACGGCGAGCTCGTGATCACCCCCGCCGAAGCGCTGGCCAAGGGACAGACCGCGACCGTCGTGGTGAACTACTCCGATACCCCGTCCACCGAACAGATCGACGGCCTCAACGGCTGGAAGAACGGCTCCTTCGGTGCGCTCGGCGTGGACGAGCCGCAAAGCGCGCAGTGGTGGTTCCCCTCCAACGACCACCCCACCGACAAGGCCACCTACGACGTCTCGATCGAGGCGCCGGACGGCCTTGCCGCGATCACGAACGGCACCCTGGTGCGCCAGAGCAAGAGCCGGGCCGGGTGGACGCGGTGGAACTGGCGCAGCACGCACCCGCAGGCGACCTACCTGACCTCGTTCATCGTCGGCAAGTACGACGTGCGCCAGTCGACGACGCCGGACGGCAAGCCGTTCATCACCGCATACGGGTCCGACCTCGGGGACTCCCGCGGCGCGGCGGAGGCCAGCGTCGAGCGCACCCCGGAGATCAACGCGTTCCTCGCCTCGAAGTTCGGGCCCTACCCGTTCGAGGCCGAGGGCGGCGTGGTGACCAGCGGGATCACGTTCTCGCTGGAGAACCAGACCCGGCCCACCTACGGCCTCAAGAACTTCACCGCCGGCTCCAACACCACGCTGATCGCGCACGAGAACGCGCACCAGTGGTACGGCGACAACGTCTCGCTCGGCCGGTGGAGCGACATCTGGCTGAACGAGGGGTTCGCCTCCTACGCCGAATGGCTGTGGTCCGAGCACGAGGGCGAAGGCACCGTCGCCGATCTCGCGCAGTACACCTACGACTCCAACGCGGCCGACGCCGATCTGTGGAAGGTCGTGCCCGCGGACCCCGGCGCGGACAACCAGTTCGACAGCGCCGTGTACGACCGCGGCGCGCTGACGCTGCAGGCGCTGCGCACGGCCGTCGGGGACGACGCGTTCTTCCGGATCCTGCAGGACTGGCAGGTGGCGAAGTCCGGAAAGGACGGCCGGATCCAGGAGTTCATCGCGCTGGCGGAGAAGGTCTCCGGCAAGCCGCTGCACGAGCTGTTCCAGACCTGGCTCTACACCGCGGGCAAGCCGGCGACCGGCCCGAACGGCCCCGCCGCGGCCGGCGTGGCGACGTCCCGGTCGGCGGCGGCCAAGCCGAAGTCCTACGACCAGATCCAGGCCAACCACCGGTTGCTCGCCACGGAGCACGAGCACTGAGCGGGACCGCTACGCTCGCGGCGTGAGCAGCAGGAGTGAGCGGGCGAGGCGCATCGGGTGGTTCGTTGTGCTCGGTGTCGCCTTGCTCCTCACCGTGATGTGCGTCGGCCTGCTCTTCGCCGCGATCCGCAACGACAACGCGATCGAAGCCCATCCGGGCACGGCCACCGCCACCGTGGAGTCGGTGGCCTTCGACCGCACGATCATCCAGTACCAGACCCCGGACGGCGTCGTGCACAGCCCGGCCACCGGGGTGCTCTACCCCTCCGGCCTCGCCGCGGGTCAGCTGGTGCTCATCGAGTACGACGCCACCAATCCCGACCTCGCCCGCGTGGCAGGCCGTTCGGCGAACCTGACCCTGCTGCCACTCGGCATCACGGTGGTGGTCACCTGGCTGATCGCCGGCCCGCTGCTGTGGTGGCTGCGCCGGCTGATCAACCGCGACCGGGTGCCGGTGCCCGGCTGAACGCCGGTCAGACCGCGGCCAGCGCTTCGATCTCGACGCGGAAGCGCGGGTCGACCAGTCCGGCCACCTGGATGAGTGAGCTGGCCGGCGGTTGTTGCGGGTCGATGTGCTCGTCGCGGACCGCACGCAGTACGGGTACATCGGCGAGGTCGGTGAGGAAGTAGGTCAGCTTCACCACGTGCTCGAACCCGGCGCCGGCCGCGGCCAGTGCGGTGCGCAGGTTGGCGAACACCTGCCGGATCTGGGTTTCCGCGTCCTCGCCTGCCAGGGTCGCGTCCGCGGTGAGCGGGACCTGACCGGACACTGCGATCTGCCTGCCGGTGAACACCACGGCGTGGCTGAAACCGTTGGTGGGTGGCAGCCCTTCCGGGCGGAGCAGGTACTCGGGCACGAAGACTCCTCACCGCGACGCGGACCGCACCGGCAGGTGCGATCGTCCCGCCACGATAATCCGGTTCAGCCGGCTGCCGCCGCCGTTTCCTGCCACCACCGCAGCACCTCGTCGGCAACGCCGGGTGCGGCGACCAGCAGGCCGTCGGTGGGCAGTGCGGTGTCCTCGCCGTGTTTGTCGAGTACCACCGCGCCGACCTCGATCGCCATCGCCACCGAGCCCGCGACGTCCCATTCGTGGTAGCTGTGCAGTACGGCCGCGGCAGCGTGGCCGAGCGCGACCTGCGCGATGGACAGCGCGGCGGAGCCGAGCACCCGCACGCCGGCGTGCGCCGCGGCGGCACGTTCGATGAACTCGCCCATCCCCGGCCACGGGCCCTTGCGTGCCAGCTCCGTGCAGACGAGCGCGCCCGCCGTGCCGGGGCGGTCCACCAGCTGGATCGGCTTGCCGTTGGCGCGGGCGCCACGGCCGCGCGCGGCGGCGTAGATCTGCGCCCGGTACGGATCGGCCACCACGCCGACCACCGGACCGGACGCGTCGACCAGCGCCAGGCTGTAGGCGCACCACGGCACGCCGGCGACGTAGTTGGCGGTGCCGTCCACGGAATCGACCACCCAGCGGTAGGCGGCGACGTCCGCACCGTGGTCCGCACCGAACTCGTGGCCGACGACCGGGATACCGGGGAATTCCGCGGTCAGCACACGCCGGGTGTGCCGTTCCAGGATCCGGTCGGTGTCCGTGACCCAGTCGAACGGCGAGTCCAGCGTTGCCGGGTGGGCGCCGCGGCCTGCCGTCGCGGTGATCACGTCGGTGGCGTCGTTGGCCAGCCGGCCGGCCACCTCGAGTGCCCTCGAGAGCAGCCCCGGCTCCACGGGCCGGGACGGCCTGGAGGACAAGAGGGTCATGCCTGCTTAGTCTGGGCGGCCCTGGTGTCCGGCACGCGTCCTGGAGATGACATGTCGAGGCGAATTGATCGACAGCCTGTGCTCGTCAGCGGACGCTGCGCAGTGTTCCGCGGCCGTTGGCCGGGCGGTTACGCGGGATTGGTCCATCTCGTGCGCACCGGTGCGACAGTGGCCGGGTGCGAGTCGCCATAGTCACCGAAAGTTTCCTGCCCCAGGTGAACGGCGTGACGAACTCCGTGCTGCGGGTCGTCGAGCACCTGGTCGAGGCCGCGCACGAGGTGCTGGTGGTGGCGCCGGGGACGGGACCGGAGCGCTACCGCGGTGCGCCGGTGGTCCGGATCCCGGCGTTCGACGTGCCGGGCGTGCACTCGTTGCCGATCGGACTGCCGACCCGCACGGTGCTCACCGCGCTGGCCGATTTCGGCCCGGACGTGGTGCATCTGGCGTCCCCGTTCGTCGTCGGCGCACGCGGGCTGGCTGCGGCCAGACGGCTGCGGGTGCCTTCGGTCGCGGTCTACCAGACCGACATCGCCGGTTTCGCCACGTCGTACGGCTTCGGGATCGGCGCCCGCGCGGCCTGGCGCTGGGTGCGCCGGCTGCACTCGCGCGCCGACCGCACCCTCGCGCCGTCGTCCGACGCGATGGAACAGCTGGAACTGCACGGGGTGCCCCGGGTACACCGCTGGGCCCGTGGGGTGGACGTCGCCCGGTTCTCCCCGGAACACCGGGATCCGGCATTGCGTGCGGAACTGGCGCCGAACGGTGAACTGCTGGTCGGTTTCGTCGGCAGGCTCGCCCCGGAAAAGGAGGTCGACCGGCTGACCGCGCTGGCCGGGGTGCCGGGGGTGCGTCTGGTGGTGGTCGGCGACGGTCCGGAACTGCCCGTGCTGCGCGAGCAGTTGCCCGGTGCGGCGTTCCTCGGCGCGAAGTACGGCGACGAGTTGTCCACCGCCTACGCGAGCCTGGACGTCTTCGTGCATACCGGCCCGCACGAGACGTTCTGCCAGGCCGTGCAGGAGGCGATGGCATCGGGGCTGCCGGTGCTGGCGCCGGATGCAGGCGGGCCGAAGGACCTGGTGCTGCCCGGCCGTACCGGCTATCTGCTGCCGGCCGAGCGGGAGCAGTTCGGACCGGCGCTGACGGAGAAGGTCGAGCACCTGCGTGATCCGGCACTGCGGGCGCGGCTGGGCGAGAAGGCGCGCAAGGTCGTGCTGGGCCGTACGTGGCCTGCGGTGTGCCGGGAACTGGTGAGGCACTACGAGGCGGTACAGGGCCGAGTCGCACGCGCGGCTTGAGTCGTGCACATCGTCCAGCTGGCGAACTTCTACGGACCGCGCTCGGGCGGGCTGCGCACTGCGTTGCACCACCTCGGGGCCGGGTACGTCGCCAGCGGGCACCACGTGACACTCGTGGTGCCGGGCACCCGCTACGCGGTGGAAACCCTGCCCACCGGGGTGCGCCGGTACTCCCTGCCCGCGCCGCGGATCCCCGGCACCGGTGGTTATCGCGCGGTCGATCCGCATCGGGTGCGCGCCGTGCTGCGCCGGCTCGAACCGGACCGCCTGGAAGTCTCTGACCGTTTGACGTTGCGCGGGATGGGCAACTGGGCGCGGCGGCACGGGGTGCCCAGCACGGTGATCTCACACGAACGCCTCGACCGGCTGCTGGAGCAGTTTCTGCTGCCCCAGCCGGTGGCCCGGCACGTCGCGGACGCAGCCAACCGCCGGATGGCCGCGAGCTACGACACGGTGGTTTGTACGACCTCCTTCGCGCGGGCCGAGTTCGACCGGATCGCCGCGCCGAACGTGCGCCGGGTGCCGCTCGGCGTCGATCTGGCCACGTTCGCGCCGTCCATGCGGGACGAGCGCTGGCGGCTCGCGTTGGCCGGCCGCGCCGACGCACTGCTGGTCCACTGTGGCCGGTTGTCGCCGGAGAAGCACGTGGAACGCAGTGTGGACACGGTGGCCGAGCTGACCGAATCGGGTGCGCGGGTCCGCCTGGTCATTGCCGGGGACGGGCCACGCCGGCGTGCGCTGGAACGCCGGGCACGCGGTCTGCCGGTGACCTTCCTCGGCTTCCTGCCCGGCCGGGACGAGGTGGCCCGTTTGCTGGCCACCTCCGACGTTTCGCTCGCCCCGGGTCCACATGAGACATTCGGCCTCGCCGCGTTGGAGGCACTGGCCTCCGGTACGCCGGTGGTGGTCTCGGCGTCGTCGGCGCTGCGCGAGATCGTGCGCCCCGGTTGCGGTGCCGCGGTGGACGACCACGCCCCGGCGTTCGCCACCGCGGTGACCGGATTGCTGGACCGTCCGGAAGACCTCCGCCGCGCCGCGGCCAGAGCACGCGCGGAGGAATTCGCGTGGCCGGATTCGGTCCGCGGGATGCTGGCTGCGCTGGGCTGAGGCCACCGCTCGCGAACGGCTGCTTGGGAAGGGCTGCTCGCGAACGGCTGCTTGGGAACGGCCCGGTCAGGAACGGACTCTCAGGAACGGATCCTCAGGAACGGATCCTCAGGAACGGATCCTCAGGAACGGATCCTCAGGAACGGATCCTCAGGGCCGGTCGAGGTCGCGGTAGCCGGGATGTACCCCCTGGCTCAACCCGTGCGTCTCGGCAATGCGCCCGAGTAGCCCGTGCAGCACCATACGCTCCTCTGTGGACAGTGCAGAGGTCAGCTCTTCCTCGTGTGCCGCACCGACTTTCGCGAGTGCGCGCATCGTTTCGCGGCCCTTGTCGCTGAGGTGCACGGCGTAGAGGCGGCGATCCTGTGGGTTGCGCCGTCGCTCGATGAGGCCGCGCTGCTCGAGTCCGTCGACCAGTGCCACCAGGCGGGTCGGCGGGGTGCCGAGTTCCGCCGCGAGCACCTGCTGGCTTTCGCCCGGCCGGCGCGCGATCACGCGGAGCAGCCCGGTCTGCGGCGGCGTGAGGTCCAGTTCCGCGATGCGCTCGGTGAACCGCCGGGTCGCGTGGGCGCCGAGCTGGGCGAGCAGGAAGGCGCTGCCGGTCGGAGGAGGTTCTTGCATGAACGGAACCATATCCGTTGACAATCCATTTATCTAGTGTAACCGTTACGTCAGTGAAACTAATTGACCTGGAGGTTTCCATGGCAACCGCGACTCGTGCCCGGCCACAGGGTGGACCACCGCTGCTCGCCCCGCGCTCGCGTTCGGGGTGCTGACCGTCGCGTCCGCGGCCATCGGCGCCGCCGGGACCCGGCCGGACTCGACCGCCTCCGAGGTGACCGCGTACGACCTCGGTCATCAGGGGCTGCTCGGCCTGCTCGCGTTCGTGGTGTTCGGCGCCTCGGTCCCGCTGGCGATCTGGGCCGCGACGGTCTACCGCAGGCAGCGCAAGCTGGGGGTCACCGCGCCGGGTGCGGCGATCGGGCTGGCCGGGGGAGTGCTGTCCGCGGCCTCGCTCGCGGTCAGCGGGCTTGTCACCTGGACCGCGGCGCAGGCCGCGGACCCGGCCGCACCCGCGGTGGCCCGTGCGCTGACCAGCTTCGCGTTCGCCACCGGCGGCCCCGGTTTCGTGGTGCCGCTCGCGCTGCTGATCGCCGGGGTCGCGGTGCCCGCGGTGTTCCTGCACCTGCTGCCGCGCTGGGTATCGATCGCCGGCCTGGTGCTCGCGGTCGTGGCGGTGCTCGCCACCTTCGCCCTGCTGACCCCGGCGTTGTACCCGCTGATCCCGATCGGCCGGTTCGGCGGGCTGCTCTGGCTGGTGCTGATCAGCGTGCTGCTGCCGCACGATCGGCACCAGGTCCGTTGAACGCCCCACCGACGGGGAGGCCCCAGCCGTCGATCGGCTGGGGCCTCGCCGTCCGGAGCGGCAGTGGTCCGGGCGGAATCTCCTCAGTCGAGCTTGAGTGTCGGCTTGCGCAGGTCCATCCAGGTGGCGAAGTCGAGGAACCGCTCCAGGCCGGATCGCTGCTGGTTGGTGATTTCGGCGATGCCCGCGCCGGTCGCCGCCAGCACCGCGTCCCGGTTGTAGAACTCCAGCACCGAGTGGTCGGCCGAGACCAGAGCACGGGCGTGCGACTGGATGGCGGCAAGGTAGGCCGGATCGAAGCTGCCCGGGTAACCGCTCTTCTTCCGGTTCGCCACCGACTCCGGCAGCACGTTCCGGGTGGCGCCGCGCAGGATGCTCTTCTCCCTGCCGTCGTAGGTCTTCAGCGACCACGGCGTGTTGAACACGTACTGCACGAGCCGGTGGTCGCAGAACGGCACGCGGACCTCGAGGCCGACCGCCATCGACATCCGGTCCTTGCGGTCGAGCAGGCTCTGCACCATCCGGGTCAGGTGCAGGTGGCAGACCTCGCGCATCCGGCGTTCGAGCCCGGTTTCGTCGTCGCGGTAGGGCACGTCGCGCAGTGCTTCGCGGTACTGGTCTGCCTTGTAGGTCTCCAGGTCCAGCTTCGCGGTGAGGTCCTCGTGCATCAGCGAGGCCGGGCTGATCGGCGATTTGTTGTTGGCCAGCCATGGGAACGTATCGGCTTCGCGCTGTTCGTTGTGGAACCACGGGTAGCCGCCGAACACCTCGTCCGCCGACTCACCGGACAGCGCGACCGTCGACTCCTCGCGGATCGCCTTGAACAGCAGGTACAGCGAGTTGTCCCGGTCGCCGAGCCCGATCGGCAGGTCCCGTGCGCCGACCGCGGCGGCCCGTGTGGCCGGATCGGCCATCGCCGCGCCGTCGAGCATGATGTCCTTGTGCTCGCAGACGATGTGCTCGGCCACCGCGTGCACGTACGGGGTGTCCTGGGTCGGTGCGATGTCCTCGGCGCGGAAGTTTTCCGCCTGGTTGGGGAAGTCGACCGCGAAGCTGCGCACCACCTCGCCCTGCTCCTGCAGCTGCAGTGCGGCGATCGCGGTCATCGCGGACGAGTCCAGCCCGCCGGAAAGCAGCGTGCAGCGCGGTACGTCGGCGACGAGCTGGCGCCGGATGATGTCGTCGAGCAGCGAACGGACGTGTCCGACGGTGTCCTCGGTGCTGTCGGTGTGGTCGGTGACCTCGAGCTTCCAGTAGCACGTCTCGCGCAGCCCGGAACGGTCGACGACGGCGAGGTGCCCCGGGCGCAGCTCACGCATGCCGTCCCACACCGCGTGGCCAGGGGTCTTGGCGAAGGCGAACAGCTCCCGCAGCCCGTCCGTGGTGAGCACGCTGTCCGCCAGCCGGTTGGCCAGGATCGCCTTCGGCTCGGAGCCGAACAGCACGCCGTCCTCGGTCTCGTAGAAGTAGAACGGCTTGATCCCCATCCGGTCGCGGATCATCACCAGCTTGTCGGTCCGGGTGTCCCAGATGGCGAAGGCGTACATGCCGTTCAGCCGCTCGACGATCGCTTCGCCCCACTCGACGTACCCGCGCAGCACGACCTCGGTGTCCGAGTCGGTGGTGAACTTCGCGCCCCGGCGGCGTAGTTCGGCACGCAGTTCGGTGAAGTTGTACGCCTCGCCCGAGTAGACCATCACGACCGGTCCGTCCGGGGTGTCCACGGTCATCGGCTGCGCGCCGCCGGGCAGATCGATCACGGCGAGCCTGCGGTGCCCGAGCGCGGCGTGCGGGGCGGCCCAGGTGCCGCTCGCGTCCGGGCCGCGGCAGGACATGGTCGCGGTCATCGCGTCCAGTTCGGCGGCCTCCCGCGTCAGGTCGCGATGGAACGAAACCCAGCCCGTGATGCCACACATAAAGCGCCCTTCCTTGTTACAGCCATATGTTGCCTGTGCTAACTAACTATTAACCGCACGATGATCATCGGACTACCCGGCAAAGGAGTGACGTACTGCGAGCAGACCGTGCCGGAAAGTGCCGGAAACGGCCCGGCCCGCGACGAACCGGGCAGCGCTGGCTAGATTCACCGGTATGCCACGCGCCAGCCTGGACAAGGATCCCCGCGATGTCGCCGCGATGTTCGACGGCGTCGCGACCGGTTACGACCGGGCCAACTCGTTCATGACGTTCGGCTTCGACCGGCGGTGGCGGACCACCACGGCGCGGGCGCTGGACGCGCGGCCGGGGGAGCGGGTGCTCGACCTCGCGGCAGGCACCGGCGTTTCCACCGTCGAGTACGCGCGCGGCGGCGCCTGGTGCCTCGCCGCGGACTTCTCCGTCGGGATGCTCAAGGCCGGCCTGCACCGGAAGGTGCCGATGGTCGCCGCGGACGCACTGCACCTGCCCTTCGCCGACGACAGCTTCGACGCGGTGACGATCTCGCTCGCGCTGCGTAACTTCGTGGACACCAAGGCGGCGCTGACCGAGATACTGCGGGTGGCCAAACCGGGCGGCCGGCTGGTGATCTGCGAGGTGTCCACGCCGACGTTCGCGCCCATCCGGTTCGTCTACCGGCGGTTCATCCTCAAGCTGCTCACCTGGGTCGGCAGCCGGTCCTCGTCGAATCCGGAGGCCTACTCCTACCTGGCCGAGTCCATGCTCGCCTGGCCGGACCAGCGGGCGCTCGGCGAGACCATCGCGAGCGCAGGCTGGACCGAGGTGGAATGGCTGAACCTCACATTCGGCGTCGTCGCCGTCCACCGGGCGAAGAAGCCTCTCTAAACTCGGGGCATGACGACCTCGCGCCGCAGCCCTGACCACGACGCCGAAGTGATCGTGGTCGGTGCCGGACCGGCCGGTTCCACCGTGGCCACCTACCTCGCCCGCGCGGGTGTCGACGTGCTGCTGCTGGAGAAAACCGCGTTCCCGCGCGAGAAGGTCTGCGGCGACGGGCTCACGCCCCGGGGCGTGAAGCAGCTGATCGACCTCGGCCTCGACACCAGCCAGGAGGCGGGCTGGGTGCACAGCCGCGGGCTGCGCATCCTCACCGGCGACCTCACGCTGGAACTCGACTGGCCCGACCTCACCAGCTACCCGCCCTATGGCGTCGCACGCACCCGCCAGGATTTCGACGACCTGCTGGCGAAGACCGCGGTCAAAGCGGGTGCCCGGCTGTACGAGCGCACCGCCGTGACCAACGCGATCACCAACGCCGCGGGGCGCGTGGTCGGCGTCGAGGCGAAGGTCGGCCCGGAAAAGACGCCGGTGAGCTACCACGCGCCGCTCGTGCTGGCCTGCGACGGTGTTTCCGCGCGGCTCGCGCTGAGCGTCGGCATCGAGAAGAACGAGAAGCGCCCGATGGGCGTCGCGGTCCGGCGTTACTACAAGAGCCCGCGGCACGACGACCCGTTCATCGAGGGACACCTGGAGCTGTGGGACCGCTCGGATCCGCGGAACCCGAAGCTGCTGCCCGGCTACGGCTGGGCGTTCCCGCTCGGCGACGGCACGGTCAACATCGGGCTCGGCATGCTGTCCACCTCGGCCTCCTTCCGCAACACCGATTACCGCGCGCTGCTGCGTCAGTGGCTCGACGGCACGCCCGAGGAATGGGGCTACCGCGAGGAGAACGCGGTGGGCAAGGTCGGCGGTGCCGGACTGCCGATGGGCTTCAACCGCACCCCGCACTACCGCGACGGCCTGCTCCTGCTCGGCGACGCCGGCGGCATGGTGAGCCCGTTCAACGGTGAGGGCATCTCGGCCGCGATGGAGTCCGCACAGCTCGCCGCCGAGGTCGTGGTGCAGGCGCTGGCGCGCCCGGAAGGGCCGTCGCGGGAACGCGCGCTGGCCGGCTACCCGCGTGCCGTTGCCGATCTGATGGGCGGCTACTACCGGCTCGGCAACGTGTTCGCCAAACTGATCGGCAAGCCCGCGGTCATGCATGCGGCGACCAAGTACGGACTCCGCATCAACAAGATCCTTCCGTTGGTGTACAAGGGACTTTCCGGTTGCTACGACGCACGCGGCGGGGACGGGGTCGATCGGCTGATCGCGGCGCTGTCCCGCGCGACGCCGAGCCCGCGCTGACCCGGTCCGGCCCGCGGAAGTACTCGGCCGGAGCAGTGGTTGTCCGGCCGGTCAGGTGGGATACGTCACAAGATCGAGTCCGGATCACGGTCCGGCGCGGTTCCTCAAGAACCCTTTACCGCAGGTCTCGCCACTGCGGCCGGAACCGCACCGTGTTGGCCGTCCGGTCAAGTTAGGTAAGCCTTATACCACGGCCCCTAGGGACAACCGTGTGACTCGCGTCCTACACTCCCCCCATGCTTTGTGAATCGCTTCACAACCGCGACGAGTGGCTTGTGAACTATTTCACAAGCACCTTGCGACCCGGCCACGGGCCGTAAGGGTGCCCTGACCCTCGGCGGTGTGACCCAGCTCCCTTAGGGTGCCGACGAGGACTCGGACCACCACCCGAGAAGCAACCCGCAGCGGCGCGGAAAGGATGGCGAAAGATCCCGTGCTGATGGTGTCCGTGCTGGCGCAGGCCGATCCCGGACCGGCGGCGCCCGGCCTGAAGGTGTACCTGCCGCTCGTTTTGCTGTTCGTGCTCGCGGCCGCGTTCGCCGTGTTCTCGGTGTCGCTCGGCCCGCTCGTCGGGCCGCGCCGCTTCAACCGGGCGAAGCTCTCGGCCTACGAATGCGGTATCGAACCGTCGCCGCAGCCGCTGGTCGGCGGCGGCCGGATGCCGGTGGCGTACTACATCACCGCGATGCTGTTCATCCTGTTCGACATCGAGATGGTGTTCCTCTACCCGTTCGCGGTGAACGCCAACGCGCTCGGCGTGTTCGGCCTGGTGGAGATCCTGCTGTTCATCGTTACGGTCGGCTTCGCCTACGCCTACGTGTGGCGGCGCGGCGGCCTGGATTGGAACTGAGCCCATGGGTCTGGAAGAGAAACTCCCCAACGGCATCCTGCTGGCCAGTCTCGAGGGCCTGGTCAACTGGGCGCGCAAGAACTCGATGTGGCCGGCCACCTTCGGCCTCGCCTGCTGCGCGATCGAGATGATGACCGCGGGCGGGTCCCGCTACGACATCGCCCGGTTCGGCATGGAGCGGTTCAGCGCCACTCCGCGGCAGGCCGACCTGATGATCGTGGCCGGGCGGGTGACCCAGAAGATGGCGCCGGTGCTGCGCCAGATCTACGACCAGATGGCCGAGCCCAAGTGGGTGCTGGCGATGGGCGTGTGTGCCTCCTCCGGCGGGATGTTCAACAACTACGCCGTGGTGCAGGGCGTGGACCACGTGGTGCCGGTCGACATGTACCTGCCCGGCTGCCCGCCGCGCCCGGAGATGCTGCTCGACGCGATCCTCAAGCTGCACGCCAAGGTTCAGGACGAGCCGATCAACGCCCGCCGTGCCGCACTGCGCGCGGCCAGCGGTGCGCGCACCGAACTGATCCCGTCCTCGATCAAGTACGCGAAGAAGTGAGTCCGGTGCCCGAAAACCCAGAAGAGAAGCCCGAAACCGGCGGGGAGCAGTCCAGCGCGGAGCGGCCGGAGGGCGGCCTCGAACCGCAGGGCACGCGCCCGGCCGAACCGGTCGTCTCCGGCCGCACCCGCAAGGGCATGTTCGGCGTCACCGGCAGCGGCGACACCTCCGGCTACGGCGGCCTGCGGCTGCCGGCCTTCAGCCCGCCGCCCGCGGAACGCCCGTACGGCGGCTGGTTCGACGAGTTCGCCGACGAGCTGTACGCCGCGCTGGCGGACAACCACATTCCGGTGTCGGCGATCCTGCAGACCACGGTGTACCGCGACGAGATCACCTTCTACGTCGACCGCGAGCATCTGGTCGGCATTGCCGGTGTGCTGCGCGACGACGCGGGCCTGCGATTCGAACTGCTCAGCTCGGTGTCCGGCGTGGACTACGGCGTGGACGTGCCGCAGCGGCTGCACTCGGTCTACCACTTCACGTCGATGACCTACCGGCGCCGGATCCGGCTCGAGGTGACCCTCGACGTCGAGGACCCGCACGTGCCGTCGCTGGTCGGGCTGTACCCGACCGCGGACTGGCAGGAGCGCGAGGCCTACGACATGTTCGGCATCATCTACGACGGGCACCCCGCGCTGACCCGGATCCTCATGCCGGACGACTGGGACGGCCACCCGCAGCGCAAGGACTACCCGCTCGGCGGGATCCCGGTCGAATACAAGGGCGCGGAAATCCCGCCGCCGGACCAGCGGAGGTCGTACTCGTGACCATCAACGACGACACCACCGAGACCCCCGAATACGCCGACTCCCGCGAGACCACCGAGGGCCGCGTCTACTCGGTGTCCGGCGGTGACTGGGAAGACGTCGTCGCGGACGCCGCGCACGACGAGCGCATGGTCATCAACATGGGCCCGCAGCACCCGTCCACGCACGGCGTGCTCCGGCTCGTGCTGGAGATGGAGGGCGAGACCGTCACGCAGCTGCGGTCGGTCATCGGCTACCTGCACACCGGGATCGAGAAGAACTGCGAGTACCGCACCTGGACCCAGGGCGTCACGTTCGTGACGCGGATGGACTACCTCGCGCCGCTGTCCACCGAGATGGCCTACTGCCTCGGGGTGGAGAAGCTGCTCGGCATCAAGGCGCCGCCGCGTGCCGAGCTGCTGCGCGTGCTGCTGCTGGAGATCAACCGGATCGGCTCGCACCTGGTCTACATCGCGACCGGCGGCATGGAGCTCGGTGCCACCACGGCGATGACGCTCGGCTTCCGCGAGCGCGAGGTCGTGCTGCACCTGCTGGAGCACCTCACCGGACTGCGGATGAACCACGCGTTCATCCGCCCCGGCGGGCTCGCACAGGACATGCCCGAGGACTTCGAGGAGAAGGTCACCGAGTTCTGCAAGGTGATGGACCAGCGCCTTCCCTTGTACGACAAGCTGTTCACCGGGCAGCCGATCTGGCGGGACCGGCTCAAGGGAGTCGGCGTGCTGCCGCTGGACGCATGCCTCTCGCTCGGCATGACCGGCCCGATCCTGCGTTCCGCCGGCCTGCCGTGGGACCTGCGCAAGACCGAGCCGTACTCGCGTTACGACGAGTTCGAGTTCGACGTGCCGACCTCGACCGATGCGGACTGCTGGGCGCGGTACCTGATCCGGGTCGAGGAGATGCACCAGAGCCTGCGCATCATCAAGCAGGTGCTCAAGAAGCTCGAACCGGGGCCGGTGATGGTCGAGGACAAGAAGGTCGCCTGGCCCGCGCAGCTGTCCATCGGCAGCGACGGCATGGGCAACTCGCTCGAGCACGTCAAGAAGATCATGGGCCAGTCGATGGAATCGCTGATCCACCACTTCAAGCTCGTCACCGAGGGCTTCCACGTGCCGCCGGGCCAGGTCTACGTGCCGGTGGAGTCGCCCCGTGGCGAGATCGGCGCGCACCTGGTGTCCGACGGCGGCACCCGGCCGCTGCGCGTGCACATGCGGGAGCCCAGTTTCGTGAACCTGCAGGCGATGCCCGCGATGGCCGAGGGCGGGCTGGTGGCCGACGTGATCGCCGCGGTCGCCTCGATCGACCCGGTGATGGGGGGAGTGGACCGATGACGCACCCGACCGCAGTCCCGGAACCGGGACCGCACGACGCGAAGACCACGCACGCGGCCGCGGGCGGCGACACCGACGTCGTCGGCATCGCACCGGAACCCGCTGTCGCGGAAGGGATCCTGGCCGACGCTCCGGCCGCGGACATCTTCGACGCGGACACCGAACGGCAGGCGAAGGAGATCATCGCGCGTTACCCGGTGTCGCGTTCGGCGCTGCTGCCGATGCTGCATCTGGTGCAGTCGGTGCAGGGTTACGTGAGCCAGGAGGGCATCGGGTTCTGCGCCCGCCAGCTCGACCTGACCGATGCCGAGGTCAGCGCGGTCGCCACGTTCTACACGATGTACAAGCGCCGTCCCTGTGGTGAGCACCTGGTGAGCGTGTGCACCAACACGCTGTGCGCGGCGCTGGGCGGCGACGACATCTACCGCAAGCTCCAGACCCACCTCGGGTCGGCGGAAAGCCCGCTGGGGCACGAGGAAACCGCGGGTACGCCGGGTGAACCGGGCTCGATCACGCTGGAGCACGCGGAATGCCTCGCCGCCTGCGACCTCGGTCCGGTGCTGCAGGTCAACTACGAGTACTTCGACAACCAGACCCCGGAGAAGGCGGTCGAACTGGTCGATGCGCTGCGGGCGGGCACGAAGCCGGCCCCGACGCGGGGCGCCCCGCTGAGCGATTTCAAGGGTGCCGAACTGCAGCTCGCCGGGTTCTTCCCGGACGACGAGGCGACCTACCGCGGTGACGTCGACGGACCGTCGCAGGCCGTCGAAACGCTGCGGGGCGCGCAGATCGCGACCGACCGCGGCTGGTCGGCGCCGGGCGCGCAGGATGTTCCGCTTCCAGAAGTGGAGAAAAAGTAATGGCCGATCCCATCACTCCGGTTCTCACGAAGCGCTGGCTGTCCCCGGAATCCTGGCGGATCGAGACCTACGAGCAGCTGGAGGGCTACACCGCGGCGCGCAAGGCACTGGCCGCGACGCCCGAGCAGCTCGTGCAGGTGGTCAAGGACTCCGGGCTGCGCGGCCGGGGCGGCGCGGGCTTCCCGGCGGGTGTCAAGTGGTCGTTCATGCCGCCGAACGAGGACAAGCCGCACTATCTGGTGATCAACGCCGACGAGGGCGAACCGGGCACCTGCAAGGACATCCCGCTGATGATGGCGGACCCGCACTCGCTCATCGAGGGCTGCATCATCGCCTCGTACGCAATGCGTTCGCACCACTGCTTCATCTACGTCCGCGGCGAGGCGCTGCACTGCATCCGCCGGCTCAACGCGGCCACGCGCGAGGCGTACCGGAAGGGCTACCTCGGCAAGAACATCTTCGGCAGCGGCTGGGACCTCGAGCTGACCGTGCACGCCGGGGCCGGCGCGTACATCTGCGGCGAGGAGACGGCGCTGCTCGATTCGCTCGAAGGCCGCCGCGGGCAGCCCCGGCTCAAGCCGCCGTTCCCCGCGGCCGCCGGCCTGTACGCGGCGCCGACCACGGTGAACAACGTGGAGACGATCGCGTCCGCGCCCTACATCATCAACGCCGGTTCGGACTGGTTCCGTGAGATGGGCCGGGAGAAGTCGCCGGGCCCGAAGATCTACTCGATCTCCGGGCACGTCGAAAAGCCCGGCCAGTACGAATGCCCGCTCGGCACCACGCTGCGCGAGCTGCTGGAGCTGGCCGGCGGCATGAAGGACGGCATCCCGCTCAAGTTCTGGACCCCCGGCGGTTCGTCGACCCCGATGTTCACCGCCGAGCACCTGGACATCCCGCTCGATTTCGAGGGCGCCGCCGAGGCCGGTTCGATGCTCGGCACCACCGCGGTGCAGGTCTTCAACGAGACCGTCTCGGTGCCGTGGGCGGTGATGAAGTGGACGCAGTTCTACGAGCACGAATCGTGCGGCAAGTGCACGCCGTGCCGGGAGGGCACGTACTGGCTCACCCAGATCCTCGAGCGGATGGTCGAGGGCAACGGCACCGCCGAGGACATCGACACGCTGCTGGACGTGTGCGACAACATCCTCGGCCGGTCCTTCTGCGCGCTCGGTGACGGTGCGGTTTCGCCGATCACCAGCGGCATCAAGTACTTCCGTGAGGAATTCCGCGCGCTCTGCGACCGGCAGCAGGGCTCGGCAACGGCGCACGAACTGGTGGGAGCGCAGGCATGACGATCGCGCCCGACAAGGCAACGACCGAGGAAACCCCGGTCCCCGAAGGCCACGTGAAGCTGACCATCGACGGTGAAGAGGTCATCGCGCCCAAGGGCGAGCTGCTGATCCGCACCGCCGAACGGCTCGGCACGGTCATCCCGCGGTTCTGCGACCATCCGCTGCTCGACCCGGCAGGCGCCTGCCGCCAGTGCCTGGTCGAGGTGGAGATGGGCGGCCGGCCGATGCCGAAGCCGCAGGCCTCGTGCACCATGACGGTCGCCGACGGCATGGTGGTGAAGACGCAGCTCACCTCGCCGGTCGCGGACAAGGCGCAGCAGGGCGTGATGGAGCTGCTGCTGATCAACCACCCGCTGGACTGCCCGATCTGCGACAAGGGCGGTGAGTGCCCGCTGCAGAACCAGGCACTCGCACACGGCCGCACCGATTCGCGGTTCGTGGACACCAAGCGCACCTTCCCGAAACCGCTGCCGATCTCCACGCAGGTGCTGCTCGACCGCGAACGGTGCGTGCTGTGCCAGCGCTGCACGCGGTTCTCCGCGCAGATCGCCGGTGACCCGTTCATCGAGCTGCTCGAACGCGGGGCGCACCAGCAGATCGGCACCGCGGAGACCGCGGACGTGCTGGACCTGGCCGCCCGTACCACGAGCGGCCAGCCGTTCCAGTCCTACTTCTCCGGCAACGTGATCCAGATCTGCCCGGTCGGCGCGCTCACCAGCGCGGCGTACCGGTTCCGGTCCCGGCCGTTCGACCTGGTGTCCTCGCCGAGCGTGTGCGAGCACTGCTCGTCCGGCTGTGCGGAACGGACCGACTTCCGGCGCGGCAAGGTGCAGCGCAAGCTGGCCGGCGACGATCCGGAGGTGAACGAGGAGTGGCTGTGCGACAAGGGCCGCTTCGCGTTCCGCTATCTGCAGGCCGGGGACCGGATCCGTCGCCCGCTGGTCCGCAACGAGGCCGGTGAGCTGGAAGAGACGTCCTGGACCGACGCGCTGCGGATCGCCTCGGCCGGACTGCTCAAGGCCCGCGAGGGCGCCGGCGCGGGCGTGCTCACCGGTGGCAGGCTGACCGTCGAGGACGCCTACGCGTACTCGAAGTTCGCCCGGGTCGCCTTGGGTACCAACGACATCGACTTCCGCGCCCGGCCGCATTCGGCCGAGGAGCTGGCCTTCCTCGGCTCGACGGTGCTGGGCCGCACGCCGGAGACCGGCGTGACCTTCGGGGAGATCGAGCGGGCCCGCACGGTGCTGTGCGTGGCCTTCGAACCGGAGGACGAGGCGCCGATCGTGTTCCTGCGGCTGCGCAAGGCGGCCCGCAAGAACCACACCCGCGTCGTCCACTTGGGACAGTGGAGCACCTCCTCGGTGCGCAAGACCTTCGGCGAGCTGCTGGCCTGCCTGCCGGGTGCCGAGGCCGCCGCGGTGGACGGGATCGCCCAGCACGCGGCCGACCTCGACGAGGCACTGCGCGGAGAAGGCGCAGTGATCCTGGTCGGCGAACGGGCCGCCGAGGTGCCCGGCCTGTTCTCCGCACTGCACCGGCTCACCGAGCGCACCGGCGCCCGGCTGGCGTGGATCCCGCGTCGTGCCGGTGACCGGGGTGCACTGGAGACAGGCTGCGTGCCGACGCTGCTGCCCGGTGGTCGTGCGGTGACCGATGCGGCTGCTCGTGCCGAGGTGGAAAAGCTTTGGGGCGCTTCGCTTCCCGCCGAACCGGGCCGGGACACCACGGGCATCCTGCAGGCCGCTTCCGGCGGTCAGCTGGACGCACTGGTCGTCGGCGGGGTGGACCCGCTGGACCTGCCGGATCCGGACCTCGCCCGGCGTGCGCTGGACAACGCCGGGTTCGTGGTCAGCCTGGAACTGCGGGCGAGCGAGGTGACCGAACGGGCCGACGTGGTCCTGCCGGTCGCGCCGTCCGCAGAGAAGGCGGGCAGCTACCTCAACTGGGAGGGCCGCCGCCGCGAGTTCGACATCACCCTGGAAGGCACCGGCACGCTGCCGGACGGCCGGGTGCTGGACACGCTCGCGGTCGAAATGGACACGGACCTGTTCACCCAGACCCCGGCCGCCGCAGCGGGCGACTTCGCCAAATTGCTGCCCGCCCGGACCGCCGGGGCCGCCCCGGACGTCGCGGCCCCGGCCGCCACGGCGCCGAACGGCAAGGCGGTGCTCGCGACCTGGCGCCAGTTGATCGACAACGGTTCGCTGCAGGACGGCGAACCGCACCTCAAGGGCACCCAGCGGACCCCGGTGGCCCGGCTTTCGGCCACGACCGCCGAAGGACTCGGCGCCACCGTGCAGGTGTCGAACGAACGGGGCGCGATCACGCTGCCGGTCGAGGTCGCCGACCTGCCGGACGGCGTCGTGTGGCTGCCCGGCAACTCCGACGGTTCCGCCGTTCGCTCCGCGCTGGCCGCCGGCCACGGCGCGCTGGTGCAGATCTCCGGAGGTGACCAGTGAGCCCGCAGCTCACGCAGTTGCTCGCGCAGGTGCCGGACGCGTTTCCGGATGCCGCCGAGCGGGCCAGGATCCTCGCCGACGACCCTTGGTGGCTCTACCTGATCAAGGCCGTCGTGATCCTGCTGATCGGGCCGATCCTGACGATCTTCCTGATCGTGTGGGAGCGCAAGGCGGTCGGCCGGATGCAGAACCGGCCCGGCCCCAACCGGGTCGGCCCGAACGGGTATCTGCAGTCGCTGGCCGACGCGCTGAAGCTCCCGTTCAAGGAACAGATCATCCCGGACACCGCCGACCGCAAGGTGTACTTCCTCGCACCGGTGCTGTCCGCGGTACCCGCACTGATCGCGCTCGCGGCCATCCCGTTCGGCCCGGTCGTGTCGATCTTCGGGGAACAGACCACCCTGCAGCTGGTCGATCTGCCGGTCGGGGTGCTGGTGGTACTGGCCTGCTCCTCGATCGGCGTCTACGGCATCGTGCTCGCCGGCTGGTCGTCCGGGTCGCCGTATCCGCTGCTCGGCGGGCTGCGCTCGGCCGCGCAGGTGATCTCGTACGAGATCGCAATGGGCCTCTCGATCGTCGCGGTGATCCTCTACTCCGGTTCGCTGCAGACCTCGGAGATCGTGGCCGCGCAGTCGCACGGCTGGTACTTCTACATGCTCATCCCGAGTTTCGTGATCTACGTGATCTCGATGGTCGGCGAGACCAACCGCGCGCCGTTCGACCTCCCGGAGGCCGAATCCGAGCTGGTCGGCGGGTTCCACACCGAGTACAGCTCGATGAAGTTCGCGATGTTCTTCCTCGCCGAGTACGTGAACATGGTGATCGTCTCGGCGTTCTGCACCACGTTGTTCCTCGGCGGCTGGCGGTTCCCGTTCGTCGGCGACGATTCGGCGCTGAACCAGAACTGGTGGCCGATCCTCTGGTTCTTCGCCAAGACGTTCGCGCTGCTGTTCGGCTTCATCTGGCTGCGCGGCACGCTGCCGCGGATGCGCTACGACCAGTTCATGCGCCTCGGCTGGAAGGTGCTGGTGCCGGTGAACCTGGTCTGGATCGTGGTCGTGGTCGCGATCAAGACCATCCAGTGGAGCTGGCCGCAGATCCTCGTCGGCGTCGGCATCGTGCTGGTCGTGCTGGTGCTGCTGAGCCTCGCGCTGCCGGACAAGAAGCTGCCGGAATCCGACTACGTGGATCTCACCGGCGGCGGGCACCCGTTGCCGCCGCTGGACCTGCGGGTTCCGGATGCCACCCCGCGCCAGAAGGCGCTGGCCAAGGCGGAGGCGAGGGCCGCCCGGCGCAAGCCGGCCGAGGTCGGCTCCGCCGCCGCACAGGAAGGGGCAGAAAATGGCGGCAACTGACTTCCTCAATCCCATCAAGGGGTTCGGCGTCACCTTCGGGATGATGTTCAAGAAGGTCGCCACCGAGGAGTACCCGGAGGCAGGTGCCCCGGCCGCGCCGCGTTACCACGGCCGCCACCAGCTCAACCGGCATCCGGACGGGCTGGAGAAGTGCGTCGGCTGCGAGCTGTGCGCATGGGCCTGCCCGGCGGACGCGATCTTCGTGGAAGGTGGCGACAACACCGAGGAGGCGCGGTTCTCCCCTGGCGAGCGCTACGGTGCCGACTACCAGATCAACTACCTGCGCTGCATCGGTTGCGGGTTGTGCATCGAGGCCTGCCCCACCCGGTCGCTGACCATGATCAACTTTTACGAACTCGCCGACGACGACCGGCAGCGGCTCATCTACACCAAGGAAGACCTGCTGGCCCCGCTGCTGCCCGGGATGGAGCAGCCGCCGCACCCGATGCGGCTCGGTGAGAACGAGCAGGACTACTACGTCAACGGTCCGGAACTGGCCAAGACGCAGCAGGAGGCGAAGCAGTGATCGCCGCCGTTCTCGCACAGGCCCCAGCCGCGGTCGACCAGTCGGTGTCGGTGGGCGAGGCGATCGCGTTCTGGATCCTCGGGCCGCTCTCGCTGCTCGGTGCGCTGGGGATGATCTTCTCGCGCAACGCCGTGCACTCGGCGCTGTGGCTGGTGCTCACGATGCTGAGCCTCGGCGCGCTGTACATGACGCAGTCCGCGCCGTTCCTCGGGTTCACCCAGATCATCGTCTACACCGGCGCGATCATGATGCTGTTCCTGTTCGTGCTGATGCTGGTCGGGCGGGAGAGCTCCGATTCGGTGGTCGAGGTGCTGCGCGGACAGCGGCTGGCCGCCACGCTGCTCGGCATCGGGCTCGCCGCGCTGATCGCGGCCGGGGTGTTCCGCTCGCTGGTGAACGTGACCCCCGCGCAGCCGCTCGACCCGTACTCGGTGGCAGGCGGTGCGGCCGGCGGGCTCGGCCGGATCATCTTCACCCAGTACCTGTTCCCGTTCGAGCTCACCTCGGCACTGCTGATCACTGCCGCGCTCGGCGCGATGGTGCTGGCGTTCACCGACCGCAACGCCAAGGGCGGCAAGCTCACCCAGCGCGAGCTGGTCAGGATGCGTTTCCGCGGTGAGCACGACCGTCCGTCGCCGCTGCCCGGTCCCGGGGTGTTCGCCACCGCGAACTCGGTCTCCACCCCGGCGCTGCTGCCGGACGGTTCGGTCGCCCCGGAGTCGCTGTCGGAGATCATCGAGTCCACCTCGGCGATCCAGCTCATGCGGGAGCGCAAGCTCATCGCGGACGAGGGGCCGAAGCCGGACGCGCACGCGCTGATCGGTGCCGAGCCCGCGGAGGCGGCCGACGCCGAAGAGGAAGGGGAAGGAAAGTGACCCCGAGCTACTACCTGCTGCTGTCGGCGTTGCTGTTCTCGATCGGCGCCGTCGGCGTTCTGGTCCGCCGCAACGCGATCGTCGTGTTCATGTGCATCGAGCTCATGCTCAACGCGGTGAACCTCACCCTGGTCACCTTCGCCCGCATCAACGGCGGGCTGGACGGCCAGGTGATGGCGTTCTTCGTGATGGTGGTCGCGGCGGCCGAGGTCGTGGTGGGCCTGGCGATCATCATGGCGATCTTCCGCACCCGGCGCTCGGCCTCGGTCGACGACACCAACCTGCTGAAGTACTGAGTCCGCCGCACCCCCTCCACCCACCCTCAATGGCGGCGCTGCGCGCCACTGAAAGGATTCGCGAGTGACCGCATCATCGTGGCTGCTGGTGGCCCTTCCCGCCCTCGGCGCCCTGATCCTGTTGCTTTCCGGGAAACGGGCGAGGGCGTGGGGGCATCTGCTCGGCACCGCCACCGTCGCACTGGCCTTCGTCTACGGCGTGCTGCTGTTCTTCGCCACCAACAGCGACGCCACCGTGGACACCAAGGTCTTCTCCTGGATCCCGGTCGGTCAGCTGCAAGTGGACTTCGGACTGCGGATCGACGCGCTGTCGCTGACGTTCGTGCTGCTGATCACCGGCGTCGGCATGCTGATCCACTTCTATTCGATCGGCTACATGTCCGACGACGAGGGCAGGCACCGCTTTTTCGCGTACCTGAACCTGTTCGTCGCCTCGATGCTGATCCTGGTGCTCGGCAACAGCTTCGTGACGCTGTACCTCGGTTGGGAGGGCGTCGGTCTCGCGTCGTACCTGCTGATCGGCTGGTACCAGCACCGCCCGTCCGCGGCGACCGCGGCGAAGAAGGCGTTCCTGATGAACCGCGTCGGTGACGTCGGGCTCGCGCTGGCGATCTTCCTGATGTTCAAGTACGTCGGCTCCACCGGCTACGCACAGGTCTTCGACGGTATCGCGGACGGCAGGGTCCCGCCCGCGGCGATCACCGCGATCGCGATCCTGCTGCTGCTCGGGGCGTGCGGTAAGTCCGGTCAGTTCCCGCTGCAGGCGTGGCTGCCGGACGCAATGGAGGGTCCGACCCCGGTGTCCGCGCTGATCCACGCGGCAACCATGGTCACCGCGGGCGTCTACCTGGTCGCCCGCTCGAACGTGATCTTCACCGCGACGCCGGACGGCAGGCTGGTGGTCACCCTGGTCGGCGCGGTCACGCTGCTGCTGGGATGCGTGGTCGGCTGTGCCTACGACGACATCAAGAAGGTGCTCGCGTACTCCACGGTCAGCCAGATCGGCTACATGATGCTGGCGGTCGGCCTCGGACCGGGCATCTACGCGCTCGGCATCATGCACCTGGTCGCACACGGCTTCTTCAAGGCCGGGCTGTTCCTCGGCGCCGGTTCGGTCATGCACGGCATGAACGAAGAGGTCGACATGCGCAAGTTCGGCGGACTGGCCAGGAAGATGCCGATCACCTTCGTCACCTTCGGCCTCGGCTACCTCGCCATCATCGGCTTCCCGTTCCTCACCGGGTACTACACCAAGGACGCGATCATCGAGGCGGCGTTCGGCCAGGAAGGCTGGCGCGGCTGGGTGTTCGGCCTCGCCACGGTGATCGGTGCCGGGCTCACCGCGTTCTACATGACCCGGCTGATGATGCTGACCTTCTTCGGCAAATCGCGCTGGAAGGAGATCAAGTCCTCGGACGGCCGGGACTTCCACCCGCACGAGTCCAAGCCGATCATGTGGATCCCGATGGCGATCCTCGCCGTCGGCTCGATCGGCGCGGGTGCGTTCTTCGCGATCGGCAACCGGTTCGTGGACTGGCTGTCCCCGGTGGTCGGTGCGTTCGAGGAGGCCGAGCACACGCCGATCCCGTCCTGGACGGTCCCAGCCGCGACCCTGGTGCTCGCCGCGATCGGCGTGCTCGTCGCGGTGGTGGTGTTCCGGCCTTCCCGCGATGTCCCGGTGCAGCGCCCGGAGCGGGTGTCCTGGCCGGTGCGCGCGGCCCGCAAGGACCTGTACGGCAACGCGCTGAACGAAACACTGGTCGCCCGTCCCGGCACCTGGCTCTCCCGTGCACTGGTCTACGTGGACAACCGCGGGGTGGACGGGGCGGTCAACGGCCTCGCCGCGGCACTCGGCGGCGGATCCGGACGGCTGCGCCGGCTGCAGACCGGGTTCGTGCGGTCCTACGCGTTGTCCATGCTCGGCGGCACGTTCCTGCTTCTGGCGGCCCTTCTGCTGGTGAGGTTCTCCTGACATGACTTGGCTTCTGGCACTCATCCTGCTGCCGCTGGCCGGTTCGCTGGTGCTGGCGTTCCTCAAGGGGAACGACCGGGCCGCGATCGCCACCGCGCTGGGCGTGTCCATTGTGGAGTTCCTGCTGATCATCCCGTTCTGGGCGAGTTACTCGCCTTCGGGAGAACGGATCCAGCAGGCGAGCACGATGGACTGGATCCCCAGCTTCGGCATCCACATCTCGTTCGGCACCGACGGCATCTCGCTGATCATGATCGCGGTGATCGCACTGCTGGTGCCGATCGTCGTCGGCGCGCTCGGGCTCACCGACAAGCTCCCGGCCGGCCGCAGCGCCGGTGGGTTCCTGTCGCTGATCCTGCTGCAGGAGGCGCTCACGATCGGCGTCTTCGCGGCGACCGACGTGTTCCTCTTCTACGTGCTGTTCGAGATCATGCTGATCCCGATGTACTTCCTGATCGGCGGCTACGGCGGCACGAACCGGCAGTACGCGGCGGTGAAGTTCTTCCTGTACTCGTTCCTCGGCGGCCTGATCATGCTGGCCTCGGCGATCGGCGCGTACTCGCTCGCCTCGGACAAGCTCGGCAAGGGCACCTTCGACTGGGCCACCCTCGTCACGGTGGTCCGGGACGCGCCGACCGGCACGCAGGTCTGGCTGTTCCTCGGCTTCTTCCTCGCGTTCGCGATCAAGGCGCCGCTGGTGCCGTTCCACACCTGGCTACCGGATGCCGCGGGGCAGGCGCCGATCGGCGTCGCGGTGCTGCTGGTGGGTGTGCTGGACAAGGTCGGCACGTTCGGCTTCCTGCGCTACTGCCTGCCGATGTTCCCGGAGGCGAGCAAAACGCTGGCGCCGCTGGTGCTGGTGCTTTCGGTGATCGGGGTGCTCTACGGCTCGATCCTCGCCGCCGGGCAGTCGGACATGAAGCGGTTCCTCGCCTACGTCTCGATCGCCCACTTCGGCTTCATCGCGCTGGGCATCTTCACCTTCAACGAGCAGGCGATGGTCGGCTCGGTGTCCTACATGCTCAACCACAGCCTCTCCACCGGCATGCTGATCGTGGTGGTCGGCCTGATCGTGATGCGCGGTGGTTCGACCCGCATCTCGGACTACGGCGGGATGGCGAGGGTGACCCCGCTGCTTGGCGGCATGTTGCTGATCGCCGGGCTCTCCGCGTTGTCGCTGCCCGGCACGAACTCGTTCATCAGCGAGTTCCTGGTGCTGCTGGGGTCCTTTGTGGACCACCCGGTGTACACGATCCTCGCGACCGTGGGCATGGTGCTCGCCGCGGCCTACGTGCTGTGGCTGTACCAGCGGATCATGCAGGGCCCCGTCCGCGGCGACGCACTGGTCGGGGTCGGCGGCGGGCCGGGCACCGCGATGGCGCCGGAACTCGGCGCCAAGAAGGCCGTCAAGGACCTCGGCGGACGCGAGATCGCGATTCTCGCGCCGATGGTCATCCTGATCATCGGCTTGGGCGTGTACCCCAAGCCGTTGCTCGACACGATCACCCCGTCGGTGCAGGCGACGCTGTCTGCCGTGCAGGGAGGCAAGTAAACCGTGCTCGACATGTTCCTCGCGCAGGCGCCCACCGCCCAGGTGCAAGCGCCACCGGTCGATTACGCGGCCGTACTGCCGATGCTGATCGTCTTCGGCGTCGCATGTGTGGGTGTGCTGGTGGAAGCGTTTGCGCCGAAGGCGACGAGGTGGGGGATCCAGGTCGCGATCTCGGTCATCGCGATCCTCGCCGCCGGGGTCTCGCTGATCACCTACGCCAGTGGCTCGTCGCCGAAGGCGGGCACCACCACGTTCTCCGGGGCGATCTCGGTGGACCGGCCGTCGCTGTTCCTGTGGGGCACGCTGCTGCTGCTTGCACTCGGCGCGCTGCTGCTCATCGCGGACCGCAAGGTGGAGCCGGGTGGCGCGTTCGTGGCGCAGGCGGCGATCAGTCCCGGTACCGCGCAGGACCGCGCACAGGCAGGCGCCACCACGGCGTCGCAGACCGAGGTCTTCCCGCTGACGCTGTTCGCGCTCGGCGGGATGATGGCCTTCTGCGCGGCCAACGACCTGCTCACCATGTTCATCGCGCTCGAGGTGCTGAGCCTGCCGCTGTACCTGATGTGCGGTCTCGCCCGGCGGCGCCGGCTCATCTCGCAGGAGTCGGCGGTCAAGTACTTCCTGCTCGGCGCGTTCTCCTCGGCGTTCTTCCTGTACGGGCTGGCGCTGCTGTACGGCTACGCGAACTCGGTGAAGCTCGCCGACATCGCACACGCCGCGGCCGGTTCGGACCGCTCGGACACCCTGCTGTTCGCCGGTCTCGGGCTGCTCGTGGTGGGCCTGCTGTTCAAGGGTTCGGTCGGCCCGTTCCACACCTGGACGCCGGACGTCTACCAGGGCGCCCCGACGCCGGTCACCGGGTTCATGGCGGCTTGTACGAAGGTGGCCGCGTTCGGTGCGATCCTGCGGGTGCTCTCGGTCGCGTTCTCTTCGACCAGCTGGGAATGGCGCGGGGTGCTGTGGGCGGTGGCGATCATCTCGATGGTGATCGGTGCGATCCTCGGCCTCACCCAGACCGACGTGAAGCGGATGATCGCCTACTCCTCGATCGCGCATGCGGGCTTCCTGCTCGTCGGCGCCATCGCGATGACCGAGAACGGCCTTTCCAGCACGCTGTTCTACCTGCTTGCCTACGGCTTCACCACGCTCGCCGCGTTCGGCGTGATCAGCCTGGTGCGCGATTCCCGCGGCGAAGCCACCCACCTGTCCGCGTGGGCCGGGCTGGCGAAACGCTCGCCGGTACTGGCAGGGGTGTTCACCTTCCTGTTGCTCGCGCTCGCCGGGATCCCGCTGACGAGCGGGTTCGTCGGCAAGTTCGTGGTGTTCTCCGCGGCGCTCTCGGACGGAATGGCCCCGCTGGTGGTGGTCGCACTGGTGTTCAGCGCGGTGGCGGCGTTCTTCTACCTGCGGGTGATCGTGCTGATGTACTTCTCGGAACCGGCCGCGGACGGCCCGACGGTCAGCGTTCCCGGCGGCTTCACCACGGCGGCCATCACGCTCGGCGTGGTGGTCACGCTGGTGCTCGGCCTAGTGCCTGCGTTCGCACTGAACTGGGCTGGTTCGGGCGGCTTCGCCTCGTAGGGCTCCGGTTGTCGCAGAAGGCCGCCACGGATCGTTCGTGGCGGCCTTCGTGGGTGTCCGGGGAGTGCCTCAGGGCGTCGGTGCGCAGGCCGTGTGGCCCACTGTCACCGAGCCGCTGACGCCGGAGGCCGGGGCGAAGTCGATGCGCAGCATGGTGAGGCTGATGCTGCCGTTGCCGGGCAGCGTCTGGCTGTTGAAGACTGCGGTGGCGAGCACCGTGCCGTCGGTCTTGGTGAGTGGCTTGGCGTAGTTCACCGGCACTGGCGAGGGCAGGTCGGTGATGCCGGCCAGGCCGCTGAACGTCCAGTCCGCGCTGGTCTGGCCCTGCACGCCGGTGCAGGTGACGGTGTAGGACGCCAGCTTGATCCGCCGTCCGCCCGCGCTGACGAGCGCGGACAGCTCGAAGTCCTTGCCGGTCGCGGTGGACGTGGTCTTGGTGACGTCGTTGGCCGGATCAGTGACCTCGGTGGTGCACGAGGAGGTGCCACCGCCGAAGGTCAGCCCGGTTTTCGCCACGGCATCCGACGTCGCGTCCGTGGGTCCTTCGACGGCGCACGGAGCCAGCGCCGGAACGGAAACCGGGACGCCGGCCTTGGTGAACTCCGCTCCGCCGAGGTCCGCGACGCCGGCCGGGGTGGCCGCGTCCGCGGCTCCCGCCCCGGCGAGGACGCCTCCTGCCACCAGCAGCGCTCCCGCGAGCCCGTTCCGCCTGCCGTTCGTGTTCCGCATGTGTTGCTCCCTCGCTGCCGCCGGTGTTGCTCCAGTGACTATCTGCGAGCCCGATTCGTCCGTTGCGGTTCCGGCCCGCTGTCACTCGTCCGGGAGCGTGGATCAACTCGTTCGAGGCACTGGGGCGGTTCGCCCGCGGGGTGCCGGAGATCGTTTTGCCTGTTGTCGCGTTCGTCACCGTTTCCGCTGGACAGCGGGTAAACGGGAGGCATTGGGTAACCACTACCCTGGAGGGGGTCAACGGCGCACGAACGAGCCATGAGAGAGCGGAGCCGACGTGTCTGTGTCTTCACCACCTCCGGGGGCGGCCCGGGATGGCGCTGTCGAGGACCTGCGCGCGACCGTCGGGCTGCAGATCGAGGACGAGCAGCTGCTCCGGTCCATCGCGGCCGGTCTCGCCGAGGTGGAAACCATGCTGCGGGACGTCGTGAAGAGCGATGTGCAGGCGGTCCACGACGCGGCGTTGCACCTGGTCGAAGCGGGGGGCAAACGTTTTCGTCCGCTCTTCACGCTGCTGTCCGCGCAGTTCGGGCCGAAGCAGGGGGAGCAGGTGCTCGTCGCGGCCGCCGCGGTCGAGCTGGTGCACCTCGCGACGCTGTACCACGACGACGTCATGGACGAGGCCACCATGCGCCGCGGCGCGGAGAGCGTGAACGCGCGCTGGGACAACACCGTCGCGATCCTCACCGGCGATTTTCTCTTCGCGCACGCCTCCAGGCTCGTCGCCGACCTCGGCACGGACGCGGCGCGGATCATCGCCGAGACGTTCGGTGAGCTGGTCACCGGCCAGATGCGGGAGACCGTCGGCCCCGGTCCCGGTGACGATCCGGTCGAGCACTACCTCACCGTGATCGGGCAGAAGACCGGCTCGCTGATTGCGACGTCCGGGCGGTTCGGCGGGATGATGTCCGGCGCGGACGAGGAGCAGGTGCAGGCACTGCGCCGGTTCGGGGACACCATCGGCACCGCGTTCCAGATCTCCGACGACATCATCGACATCGCCTCGCCCTCGGTCGAGCTGGGCAAGGCGCAGGGCACCGACCTGCGGGAAGGCGTTCGTACGCTGCCCATGCTGTACGCGCTGGCCGATCCGGATGCCGAGCCCCGGCTGCACGAGCTGCTGGCGGGCCCGATCGTCGAGGACGAGCTCGTCGAGGAGGCACTCGGATTGCTGCGCCGTTCGAGCGGCCTCGAACGCGCGCGCGTCACTCTTTCCGACTACGCTTCTCGGGCACGTGCCGAGCTCGCCGCGCTGCCCGCTTCCCCCGCGCGTGACGCTTGCGAGTCGGTCGCCGACTACCTGGTCGCGCGAACGTTCTAAAAGGGGCGGTGGATGTCCATTTTCGGGCAGGTGTGGCTGTGGAGCCTGCTGGCCTTCTTCGTCGGTGTGCTCGTCGCCTGGCTGGTGCTGGTGCGGCCGCTGCGCAGACGCGTCCGGGAAGTGGAGGAGCGGCTGGCCCAGACGCACGCTGACGCCGCCCGAACCCCGGCCAACGCCCGTGCGGGCAGCACCGCGACGCTGTCTCCGGTCTCCGGTGAGACCTCGTCGTGGACCCGCGGTGCGGCCCCTGCCACGGCGCTGCTCCAACCCGCCGCCCGCGGCTTCGATCCGGAGTCCGAGTACGAGGCGGAATATCGCACGGCCACCGGCCCTGCCGCGGACGACGAGGTCGACGAGGCCTTCGCCCGCGCCGACGCCGAGGCCCGCGACCACGACGCGCGGTACTCGTCGAATCTGGACACCGGCCTGCTCGGCGGGGACTACGGCGACCGGGCGGACCGTTCGGGATTCCCCGGTGCGGCCGGGGAGCAGGCCTACCACGAGGCGGACCGGGCCACGCCGCCACCGAACCTCGCCGGATCCGGCGGGACGGCCGGGGACACCGGGTTCACCGAAACCGGTGACACACCGGGCGAAACGGGCTTTTCGGACGACGGCAGGGCGGTCGCGGCGCCCGCTTTCGGCTCCGCCGACCAGCCGACCGGAGGACGCGGTCGCAGCGGCGAGCGGACCACAGTGGACTCCGGATTCGGCGGTGCCGACCGGACTGCCGAGGGTGCGAGGTTCGGTGGTGTCGAGCCGGCCACAATGGACTCGGGCCCCGGCGGCGCTGATCGGCCGGGCGTGGACGCCGGTGCCGATCGCACCACTGTGGACGCCGGCCCGACCGGTGCCGACCGGGCCGGGGCGGACTCCGGGCTGACCGGTGCCGAGTGGACCACTGTGGACTCCGGGCTGACCGGCGCTGGTCGGGCCACTGTGGACTCCGGGCGGACTGGCGCCGACCGGGCCGGGGCGGACTCCGGGCTGACCGGTGCCGAGTGGACCACTGTGGACTCCGGGCTGACCGGCGCTGGTCGGGCCACTGTGGACTCCGGGCGGACTGGCGCCGATCGGGCCACTGTGGACTCCGGGTCCGGTGGCGCCGACCGTGGTGCGGCGGAAGCCGGTTTTCCCGGTGGTGACCGGCCGGGGTTTGCCGGGGCCGGTGCGGCTGCGGGTGCGGGCGGTTTCTCCGGTGGGGACCGGAACCAGTCGATCTTCGCCGATTCCCGCCCTGCCGGTCTGGCCGGCTTCTCCGAGGAGGAACCGGCTTCCGAGAGCGGCTCCGTCGAGGCGGGTCTCGGTGCCGCGGGCGTGGCTGCCGAGGAGGGCGCTGCGGCGGGCTCATTTTCCCAGCGGCTCGACGGCGGGCCCGATTACCGGGCTGCCGCAACCGAATATCTCAGCCCGGCCGGGCAGGCCTCCGACAGTGGATCTCATCGCATCGTCGAGCCGGACCCGTACCCGGCGGACGAGCACGGCAGTGGGTATCACCGGCTGGCCGACGCGGAACAGTCCGTTTTGGAGCGTCGGCTGGACCCGGCGCCGGTGGATGGCGGGGGTGACCGGCAATCGTCCACTTCGGACGATGCGGACCAGTCGATCTCGTTGTTCCAGCCCGCGTCGCGCACCGAGCCGGAACCGGAGTCGGATTGGTTCCGGCGGCCCGATCTGCCGCAGCGCTCTCCGTTCGAGGAGCCGTCCGACGGGCACCTTGCCGAGCCCGCGCCGACCGACCACCTCACGGCGACGACGGCGACCGACCACCTTGCGGAACCCGCGGCGACCGACCACCTCAGCCCCGCCAACGGCGGCCGGGAACCTGCTTCCCCCTCACCAGAGGGCGGCCGGGGGCCCTTCGCCTCGCCGGAGGGCGGACAGGAGTCTGCTTTCGCTCCGGCGGAGGGTGGTCGGGAACCTGCTTCCCCCTCACCGGAGGGCGGTCGGGAGTCTGCCTTCGTCCCGGCGGAGGGCGGGTATGCGCCGCCCGCCGGGCCGGGTGTGCAGGAGTCCACTGTGGAATCCGCGGACGGTTCGCCGGGGTTGCCCAAGCGGCAGCCGCGCGAAGTGTCGCCGCGCGGTGGGTTTGACGCGCCGCGGCCGATTCAGCCTTCGATGCGGCCGATCGAGCGCCGTGATCCGGAGCTGAGCGGGACGCAGAGCGGGTCCCTGTTCGAACCGTCCGTGCGGTCGAACCGGGACGTGCCGCCGAACGAGAACGTCCAGCCAGCTCAGAACGTCCAGCCGAATCCGGACGTACCGCTGCCCCCGGATGTCCCGCCGAACCAAGACGTGCCGCCGGTCCAGAACGTCCAGCCGGTCCAGGATGCGCCGGAACCGCCGTCGGCGCGGCAGTCCGATGCAGACGCGGTGCCGGTGGGGCCGTTCGGTCCGGGGTCGGCGATGCCCCGTCCCGGTGGCGGCCGGCCGGCCGACGGGTTCACCGTGAAGGCGAGCGTCACCGCGCTGCGGTACTGCACCGAGGAATCACCACAGTTCCCGCGGATGGTCGCGGAGGTCTGGTTCCGTTCCGCCGCCGATGCCGAACGCGTCGGGTTCCGTCCGCTGCACTGAGTCCACTAGCGACAGAAGCCAAGTCCACTAGCGACAGCGGCCGCCATCCGAGAGGGGATGGCGGCCGCTGTCGTGAATGGACGGGATCAGACGACGGTCCAGGTGTCCTTGCCCCGCAGCAGTCCCTGCAGATCCGGCTGGTGGGCTTCGCGGGCCTGCTCGACCTGGGCGCGGGCGCCGTCGTCGTAGGTGGGCCGCTCGACCTGGCGCAGGATCCCGGACGGGACGTGCGAGAGGTTCTGGTCGCCGAGGCGGGACAGCGCGAACGCGTAGCTGGTGTCGGCGATCGACGGGTCGTGCACGACGACGTTGTCCTCGCCGATTTCCGCGACCTTGCCGATGTCGAGTCCGCCCCAGTCACTGCGGCGCACGCCGTACTCGCCTTCCGCGCCGAACCGGATCGGCTCACCTGCCCGCAGCGGGATCAGCCGCTGGGCCGCCTCGTCCTTGTCCTTGAGCACGTCGAAGGCGCCGTCGTTGAAGATCGGGCAGTTCTGGTAGATCTCCACGAGTGCCGAACCCCGGTGCCGCGCGGCCGCTTCGAGTACCTCGGTGAGGCCCTTGCGGTCGGAGTCGAGTGCCCGGCCGACGAACGATGCCTCGGCGCCGATCGCGAGCGACAGCGGGTTGAACGGGGTGTCCACCGAACCCATCGGGGTCGACTTGGTGACCTTGCCCGGCTCCGAGGTCGGTGAGTACTGGCCCTTGGTCAGGCCGTAGATCCGGTTGTTGAACAGCAGGATCTTGATGTTCACGTTGCGGCGCAACGCGTGGATCAGGTGGTTGCCGCCGATGGACAGCGCGTCGCCGTCACCGGTGACGACCCACACCGACAGGTCGGGGCGGGTGGTGGCCAGTCCGGTCGCGATCGACGGTGCGCGGCCGTGGATCGAGTGCATGCCGTAGGTGTTGAGGTAGTACGGGAACCGCGACGAGCAACCGATACCCGAGATGAACACGATGTTCTCGCGCTTGAGCCCGAGGCTCGGCAGGAACGACTGGACGGCGTTGAGCACCACGTAGTCGCCGCAGCCGGGGCACCAGCGCACTTCCTGGTCGGACTTGTAGTCCTTGGCCTTCTGCGTGTCGTCGGTGGTCGGGACCAGATCGAGGCCGCCCAGCTGCGGCAGCCCGAGGTCGATGGCGGTCACTTGACGCCCTCCGGAACGAGGTTGGTGATGATGTCGGCGAACACGTCCTGTAGCTCCTCGGCCTTGAACGGCAGGCCGGCAACCTTCGTATGCGAGTGAACGTCCACCAGGTACTTCGCCCGCAGCAACAGTGCGAGCTGGCCGAGGTTCATCTCCGGCACCACGACCTTGTCGTAGCGGCTCAGGAGGTCGCCGAGGTTGTGCGGCAGCGGGTTGAGGTGGCGCAGGTGCGCTTGCGCGATCGGCATCCCCATCTTCCGCACCCGGCGGCAGGCCGCGCCGATCGGGCCGTAGGACGAACCCCAGCCCAGCGCGAGCACCCGTGCCTCGCCGGAAGGATCGTCGACCACCACGTCCGGTACCTCGATGCCGTCGACCTTGGCCTGGCGCAGCCGGACCATCGCGTCGTGGTTGTCCGGGTCGTAGGAGATGTGCCCGGTGCGGTCGGCCTTCTCCAGCCCGCCGATGCGGTGCTGCAGTCCGGGCGTGCCCGGCACCGCCCAGGCGCGGGCGAGCGTCTCCGGATCGCGGACGTAGGGCCAGAACTCGCCGGAGTCGTTGTCGGCGTTGGGTTCGGACGCGAACTCGACGCGCAGGTCCGGCAGGTTCGCGACGTCCGGGATCAGCCACGGCTCCGAGCCGTTGGCGATCGCGCCGTCGGAGAGCAGCAGCACCGGGGTGCGGTACTGCAGCGCGATCCGGGTCGCCTCGAGCGCCGCGTCGAAACAGTCCGCGGGGGAGCACGGCGCGACGATCGGTACCGGGGATTCGCCGTTGCGGCCGAACATCGCCTGCAGCAGATCGGCCTGCTCGGTCTTGGTCGGCAGGCCGGTGGACGGGCCGCCGCGCTGCACGTCGATCACGACCAGTGGCAGCTCGGTCATCACGCCGAGGCCCACCGCCTCGGACTTGAGCGCGACGCCGGGCCCGGAGGTGGAGGTGACGCCGAGCGCCCCGCCGTAGGAGGCGCCGAGTGCGGCGCCGATGCCGGCGATCTCGTCCTCCGCCTGGAAGGTGAGGATGCCGAAGTTCTTGTGCTTGGACAGCTCGTGCAGGATGTCGCTGGCCGGGGTGATCGGGTAGGTGCCGAGCAGGATCTGCAGACCGGACTGCTGTCCCGCGGCCACGATCCCGTAGGCGAGCGCGGTGTTCCCGGTGATCTGCCGGTAGGTGCCCTGCGCCAGTTTGGCAGGCGCGACCTCGAACGTGGTCGCGAACGATTCGGTGGTCTCGCCGTAGTTCCAGCCCGCGCGGAAGGCCAGGATGTTGGCCTCGGCGATGTCCGGCTTCTTCGCGAACTTCTCCTTGAGGAACCGCTCGGTGCCCTCGGTCGGCCGGTGGTACATCCAGGACAGCAACCCGAGCGCGAACATGTTCTTGCACCGCTCGGCGTCCTTCTTGCCGAGTCCGGTGTCCGCGAGCGCACCCTGGGTCAGTGTCGACATGGCGACCCGGTGCACCTGGAACGCGGACAGCGTGTCGTCGTCGAGCGGATCGTTCTCATAGCCGACCTTGACCAGGTTGCGCTTGGAGAACTCGTCGGTGTTGAGGATGATCGTGCCGCCACGGGGCACGTCGCGCAGGTTCGCCTTGAGCGCGGCGGGGTTCATCGCGACGAGTACGTCCGGCCGGTCGCCGGGGGTCAGGATGTCGTAATCGGCGAAGTGCACCTGGAACGACGACACGCCGGGGATGGTGCCCTGCGGGGCGCGGATCTCGGCGGGGAAGTTCGGCATCGTGGAAAGGTCGTTGCCGAACGCAGCGGCCTCCGAGGTGAACCGGTCACCGGTCAGCTGCATACCGTCACCCGAGTCACCCGCGAACCGGATGACCACCCGATCCAGTTTGTTCACCTCGGTGGACCTGGTCGCGGTCAGCGAACCGTGCCCGTTGCCGGTAGCGCTGCCGTTCGCACTCGTGCTCATGGGTCAGGGAATCCCTCTCTCCCGACGTGCTGCCGCCCCGGGTCGGTTCCCGGGGTGAAACCCCCGCCCGGCGACGTCGGCGCCATCACGGGGCCTGTTCCCGAGGCTACTCGCCGAGAACCTGGAATTTCCCCGGTACTGGGGTACCCGGATCGGCATCCTTCCCCTCCGGCTGCGACGACGAGCCCCCCTCGGCACAGTTCATGACGATGGTAGTGGGCGAGACCTCGCGAACCGGAGTGACGCGCGTCTCCCACCAATGGTGCAGCCGGAAACTCAAAGCTCGCTGGAGCTTGAGTGTTCTCACCATCCGGACGGCCGGGCCGGTGCGCTGGTCAGCGTCGGGTGATCCGGGCTTTCATCGCCGCGAGCCGCTCCGCGAACGCCGGTGCGGCCAGTGATTCCAGCTGCGGGGCGATCTCCGCGTCGACCGCCGCGGAGTGCTCGGTGAGGCCGCTGGTGAGCCGCATGGTCCGCTTCGTGGACACCAGGAGTTCGCGTGGTGCGGACACTGCCGGCGCGGCGAGTTCGCGAGCGGCGGTGAGCAGTGCCTCGTGATCGCCGTCGACCACGCGCAGGGCCAGCCCGGCACGGACGGCTGCTGCCGCGTCGAGTGCTTCGCCGAACAGCGTCATCGCGGCGGCTTGCTGGGGTCCGAGCAGTCGCTGGGTCATCCAGGTCATCCCGCCACCGGGGTGCAAACCCAGTTCCAGGAAACGGGGGATGAACTTGGCGCGCGGGCCCGCGAGACGCACGTCGGCGGCCAGCGCGAGGTTCAGTCCGGCGCCTACTGCGGCCCCGCCGACCGCGGCGATCGTGGGCAGGCTGCACCCGGCGACGGCGAGGAAGCCCGCGTACACGGAGCGGAGCCCGTTCGCGTCCGCTTCGCCGAGCGCGGTGAGGTCGGCGCCCGCGCAGAATGCCGGTGGAGCACCGGTGACGATCACGGCGTGCACGTCCTCATCGGACTCGGCGCGCGCCACGGCAGCAGCCAGCTCCGCGGAGAGGTCGAGGGTCAGGGCGTTGCGGCTGTTCGGGGCGTCGACGGTGAGCAGTGCGATGCCGTGGTCGTGCTCGCTGTGGATGCGGTCGGTCATGCGCCGAGCATCCCACTCACGACGGGCTCGGTGGCCGTTCCAGCAACCGTGACAGCACCACGGTGGACACGGTCCGGTCGACGATCTCCAGACCGCGCAGCCGTTCCAGCGCCGTCTCGAGGTGGTGGATGTCCGCCGCACGCAGGTGCACGATCGCGTCCGCTGCGCCGGACACCGTGTAGGCGGCGACGACCTCGGGCAGCGGTTCCAGCCGGGCACGGATCCGTCCCGGCGCCACGTTGCCCTGGCAGTGCACCTCCACGAACGCCTCGGTGCCCCAGCCAAGTGCCTCCGGATCGACGACGGCGGTGAACCCGCGCAGCACGCCGGTTTCCAGCAGCCGGTCGACGCGGCGCTTCACTGCCGGCGCGGAAAGCCCGACCACCTTGCCGATCTCCGCGTAGCTGGAGCGCGCGTTCGCCACCAGGCAGGAAATGATTCGCTGGTCAATGGTGTTCACACGCAATGTTTAGCAGGTATGTGCGCAGCGAACAGCGATTGATTGCGATATTAGGCTGACCTTACCCTTGTCTCATGCAGGGACTGGCCGTGCCGCGGGTGCCCACGCCCCGCCGTTACCTGATGTGTCCACCGCGGTATTTCGCGGTGGACTACGCGATCAACCCCTGGATGGACCCCACCCAACCGGTCAGCGCAGGGGTTGCCCTGGCGCAGTGGTCCGAACTGCGCGACACCTACCGGCGACTCGGTCACACCGTCGAGGAGATCGAACCGCAGCCGGGCCTGCCGGACATGGTCTTCGCGGCGAACTCGGGCACCGTCGTGGACGGGCGGGTGCTCGGTGCGCGGTTCCGTGCGCCGCAGCGGGCCGCGGAGGCCGAGCACTTCCGGCGCTGGTTCACCGAGCACGGCTACCGCGACCTGACCATGCCGGAGAAGATCAACGAGGCCGAGGGCGACTTCGCGTGGACCGGCCGGGTGTTGCTGGCCGGCACCGGATTCCGCACCGATCCGGCCGCGCACGGCGAGGCGCAGGAGGTGCTGGGCGTCCCGGTCGTGTCGCTCCGCCTCGTCGATCCGCGGTACTACCACCTCGACACGGCGCTGTTCGTGCTCGCGGAAGCCACCGACACGACGTCCGCGCAGGTCGCCTACTACCCGGAGGCGTTCTCGCCCGGCTCACAGCGGGTGCTGCGCCGGCTCTTCCCGGATGCGGTGCTCGCCACCGCGGCCGACGCCGAGTGCTTCGGTCTCAACGGGGTGTCGGACGGCCGCAACGTGGTGCTCCCGCTGGAAGCGCGGACCACGGGGCTGGGTGCGCAGCTTTCCCGGCGTGGCTACGAGCCCGTTTATCTCGACGTCTCCGAACTGCGCAAGGCCGGTGGCGGGCCGAAGTGCTGCACGATGGAGCTCCGCAAGTAGATCCCGGTGCGGATTGCCGGCCACTACTCCGTTTGCGAACCGGATTAATCGGGTAGCATGATTAATCGGTAACGGGACCGGGCGGGGAGGCACGGATGGTCACCTTCGCGGTGCACGGCATCGGCTTGCCCCGGCGCGCCCTCGATCCCGGCGAGGACGAGCGCTGGCTCACCGTCGAGCAGTTCGATTCGCTGCTCGACGTGGTGACCGCGGGCAACGCCCGGCTCACCTTCGACGACGGCAACATTTCCGATGTGGAGATCGCCCTGCCCCGGCTCGTCGAACGCGGCCTGCGTGCGGAGTTCTTCCCGCTGGCCGGACGGGTGGGGGAACGCGGCTACGTCGGCCGTGCCGACCTGCGCCGCCTGGTGGAAGCGGGCATGCACGTCGGCTCGCACGGCTGGGACCGGCACGACTGGCGGTATCTCGACCGGGCCTTCACGGTGAGTCGCGAACTGGACGCGGCACCCCGGCTGCTGGAGGAGCTCAGCGGTACCCCGGTGCAGCGGTATTCACTGCCGCCGGGCCGTTACGACCGAAGAGTGCTGACCCACCTACGCGCAGCAGGGGCGACGCGCGTGTACTCCAGCGGCGGACGATCCCGTCCCGGCAGCTGGCTGCGCACCCGGACCGAAGTCCGCTCGGACCTTGACACCGGCTGGGCCGAGGGCGCGATCCGGCGATCCGCCCGCCGCTGGCACACCGGATGGCCGGCCCGCGCGGACCGCTGAGCGCGGGCGGCGGCGCGCGGGCGGCGGAGCGCGGGCGGCGGAGCGCGGGCGGCGGAGCTCGGACCGCTGAGCTCGGACCGCTGAGCTCGGACCGCTGAGCGCGGGCGGCGGAGCATCGGAAGGCCGGGCTTGTGCTGGGCGGCCGGTTCCGCGCACTGGTGTGCACGTCCGGGCCGGGGCGCAGTCAGCGGGAGAACACCCACCTTTCGGCGGTTGCCGCCGGCTCCGTGTGCGGAGGATTCTGGTGCGCACGCCGCATCGTAAAGAACGTTTCCTAACGTACAGGGAGCATCATGCGGAAGCTGATCCTGCTCGCGATCATGGCACTCGCCGCGGCGGTGGTGCCTGCGGCGGTTGCCTCGGCGGCGACCACCTCCCCCGGGCGCCCGGCGCCTGCGGCCGGTCCCACTGCCGAGGAGTTGCTGGCCAAGACGAACGACTGCAACCAGATCTCGAACGGTAAGTACCAGACCGACGAGGACGCCGCCGGCGGCTCCGTCGCGGTGTGCGACGGCGGGTCGGCGGTCTTCTGGAAGGCCGACCTCGACATCGATTGCGACGGGCAGCGGACGTCGCAGTGCAATGAGGACACCGACTGCTGTTTCCAGCCGGACACCGCCTTCCACCAGTCCGACGGCCGCCCGCTCGATGCGGCGAACCTGCCCTACATCGTGGTGCCGAGTTCCAGCGACATCTGGAACTACGAGTCCTCCGGCCTGCAGGGCGGAGGTTCCTGCGCGGTGATCTACAACGGCAAGGTCGAATACGCCGTCATCGGGGACACCGGGCCGGACCGGATCATCGGGGAAGCGTCCTACGCCACCGCGAACGATCTCGGCATCAACCCGGACCCGTCGAACGGCGGCACCGACGCCGGCGTGACCTACATCTGCTTCAAGAACTCCTCGGTCGACCCGATCGAGGACCACGGTGCGGCGACGAGCACCGGGCAAGACCTCGCCGGCCAGTTCGTCAACGGCTGACCCGCGGACCGGACCCCCGCGCACCCGGCGCGGCGGTCCGGTCAGCGGCGGCCGAGGCCTTCGGCGCGGAATCCGGCGCGGGTGAGCACGTCCGGGTCGATCAGGTTCCGGGTGTCCAGCACGACCGGCTGCCGGGCCAGTTCGGCCAGCCGCGGCCAGTCGAGCGTGCGGAACTGCGGCCATTCGGTGAGCACGACGAGCGCGTCGACGTCCTTCGCGGCCAGCTCCGGATCCTCGGCCACGCTGATCGACTCCAGCGCGGGATGCGTGGTGTCCGCCGGAATCGCCGGATCGTAGGCGACGAGTTCGGCACCGTCCTGCCGCAGCATCGCGGCCACCGCCAACGCGGGTGAGTCACGCAGATCGTCGGTGTTCGCCTTGAAGGTCAGGCCGAACAGGCCGAGCCGGGCGTGCGCGAGCGTGCCGGAGCGGCGGCCGGTGACCGCGAGCCGCACCTTGTCCACGATGCGTTGCCGTTGCCGTTCGTTGGTGTCTATCGCGGCTCGCAGCAGGCGGAATTCGAAGTCCGCGGAGTCGGCGATCTGCAGCATTGCCCTGGTGTCCTTCGGCAGGCACGAACCGCCCCAGCCGGGACCGGGGGTGAGGAACGACTGGCCGATCCGCCGGTCGTAACCCATCCCCTCGGTGACGTCCCGGATGTCCGCGCCGAGCCGTTCGCACAGTTCGGCCATTGCGTTGACGTAGGAAAGTTTCATCGCGAGGAAGCAGTTTGCCGAATACTTCACCAGTTCCGCGCTCGCCGCGTCGGTGAGCACGGTCGGCGCGCCGAGCCGTGCGTACAGCGCGGCCACCCGTTCCGCCGCGTCCTGCGACTGGCTGCCGACCACGATCCGGTCCGGTTTCAGGAAGTCCGCGACGGCGGAGCCCTCGCGCAGGAACTCGGGGTTGCTCACCACGGCGACGTCGTCGCGGCCGAGCAGCTCACGGGTGCGTTCCGCGGTACCCACCGGCACGGTCGATTTGTTGACCAGTACCGAATCCGGGGTGAGCAGGTCGGCGATCTCGGCCAGTACCGCCTGTACCGAAGCGAGGTCCGCGACGCCGCCAACGCCCATCGGCGTCGGCACGCAGAGGAACACGATCTCGTTCCCGGTGGCGACCGCGGCCTTCGCGCCGAGCACGAAGCTCAGCCGTCCGGCGGCCAGTCCTCCGGCGACCAGCTCGGCCAGCCGTGGTTCCAGGATGTCGACCTCACCGCGGGAAAGCCGGGCGACCTTGTCCGGATCGACATCGGCACACACCACGTGATGCCCGAGCGAGGCGAGGCAGGCGCCGGTGGTCAGCCCGACGTATCCGGTGCCGACCACGGCGATTCTGCGGGCGAACATACTCAATTCCCTTCGTTGGCATGCGAACGGCGCAGCAGCCGGTCGTAGACCGAGACGTAGGTGTGCGCCTGCGGTGCCCAGTCCAGGTCGCGCTCGGCGCGCAGCCGTCCGCGCTTGGCGAGGTCCGCACGGCGGTCGGGATCGTCCAGCAGTGCGACGAGTTCGGCGGTGAACCCCGCCGCGTCGCCGGGTTCGGTGTACACCGCGCAATCGCCTGCGGAGATCGCGTTTTCGGTGAGCCGGTAGGCGACCACCGGCACGCCGAAAGCCAGGTACTCCATGGTCTTGTTCATCGTCGACACGTCGTTGAGCGGGTTGCGCGGATCCGGGGACAGGCCGGCGGAGGCGGTGGAGAAGTATTCTGCGATCTGTGCCGGGCCGACCCGCCCCGGCAGGTCCAGGTAGTCGTCGAGGCCGAGTGCGGTGCACCGGCGGCGCAGCTCCTCGAGGCAGTCGCCGAATCCGAGCACGGCGAACTGCACGTCCTCGCGTCCGTGCTCGAACACGGTGCGGCGGGCGATGTCGAGCACCACGTCCACGCCGTCCTGCGGGCCCATGATGCCGAGCCACACGACCAGATGGCGGCGGCCACGGCGCAGGGCGGATTCCGGACGGCCGGGCCGCATCACCGTGGTGTCCGGACCGGAACGCACCACGCTCGTGCGTCCGATCGGCACCCCGCCGCGTTCCACGGCGATCCGCTGGTACGAGGTGTTGGTGGAGATGACGTGGTCGGCGGTGCGGAAGGTCATCCGTTCCAGCCAGTGCAGACCGGCCAGCTGCGCACGGGCCGCCGGGGTGGCGGGTTCACCGAAGCGGGAGCGGAACACCTCCGGGTTGAGATCGTGGTGGTCGAACACGAACCGCACCCCGCGGCGTTGCCAGAACCGCGCCAGCAGCCAGTAGGTGTCCGGCGGATTGCACGCCTGCAGTACCTCGAAAGGCCTGCGCCGCCACACTTTCCGGCTCAGCCACGCGGTGCGCAGCCAGGAGAGGGAGAACTCCAGCAGGTAGCCGAACACCCCGCCTGCGGCCGGCGCCGGCCGGTACTTGTGCAGGTGCACGCCTTCGAGCACCTCGTACGCCGGATCCCCTTCGCCGCGGGGGCAGATCACCGAGACCTCGTAACCGGATTCGGTGAGCGCGCGGCATTCGAGCCACACCCGGCGATCCAGCGGGACCGGGAGGTTCTGGACGATGACGAGCACGTGCGGACGCGGCATGGCGGTCTCTCCTGCGGACGGTCGACGCCCTTAGTTCGCTCGAGGGATCGGGTCCGTTACCCGCGTGGGAAAAGTGCTGCCGACCGTCCGAAATTCGCAACGACCGGTGTGCGGCAAACGCACTCTCCCTCGTTTTCGTCGCCGGTTTTCCATGATTCACCGGGGAATTCCGTGGTTCGGCTGTAACGAAGACACCGGTGCCGAGCGAATACCGGATCGAAACCACGGTCACCCCCCGGGAAGAGGGCGCCCATGTTGACCTGCCGACTGTGTGGCTCGCCGAGCCTTGCGGACGTGGCCGATCTCGGCGCGACCCCGCCGTGCGAGAAGTTCCTCACCGGCGAACAGCTCGACGAACCCGAAACCAATTATCCGCTGCACCTTCGGGTGTGCACGGAATGTTGGCTGGCGCAGCTGCCGCCATTGATCACCCCGGAGGAAACCTTCACCGAATACGCGTACTTCTCGTCCTATTCCACCTCGTGGGTCGAGCACGCGGAACGGTTCGTGGCCGGTGCGGTGCAACGGCTGGCGCTGGATGGTGATTCGTTCGTGGTGGAGGTCGCGAGCAACGACGGGTACCTGCTGCAGCACGTGGTGCGGCGGGGGATCCGATGTCTCGGCGTGGAACCTTCGGAGAACGTCGGACAGGCCGCCCGCGATCGCGCAGTACCAACGCGTACCGCGTTTCTCGACGAGGAGACTGCCGGACAGGTGCGGGCGCACGACGGTCCGGCCGACCTGGTGGTGGCCAACAACGTCTACGCGCACATCCCGGACGTGCTCGGTTTCACGCGTGGGCTGCGTGGCCTGGTCGCCGACGACGGATGGGTGTCGATCGAGGTGCAGCACCTGCTCACGCTCATCGAGCGGACCCAGTACGACACCATCTACCACGAACATTTCCAGTACTACACCGTCGCTTCGGCGCAGCGGGCGCTCGCCACCGGCGGGCTGCGGGTGGTCGACGTGGAGCTGCTGCCGACGCACGGCGGGTCGATCCGGTTGTGGGCCCGGCCGGATGAGGTGGCCGGTGAACCGAGCGAACGGATGCTGGACGTACTGGCCCGGGAGAAGACCGCCGGACTGCACGAACTGGCCGGGTACGCGGAGTTCGGCCGCCGGATCGCCACGGTGCGCAGGGAACTGCTCGGCTTCCTCGTCCAGGCGGCCGGCGAAGGCCGCACGGTGGTCGGCTACGGCGCGCCGGGCAAGGGCAACACGCTGCTCAACCACTGCGGCATCCGGCCCGATCTGCTTGCCTACACGGTGGACCGCAATCCCTACAAGCACGGGCGGTTCACACCGGGGACGCGGATCCCGGTACTGGCGCCGGAGCGGATCGCCGAAGACCGTCCGGACTACGTGCTGGTGCTGCCGTGGAACCTGCGCGAGGAGCTGACCGAGCAGCTGTCCTACGTCGGGCAGTGGGGTGGCAGGCTGGTCTTCCCGATCCCGCGGCTCGAGGTCGTCGACCCGGTCCGGATGGAGGTGGCCCGGTGAAGGTGGTGCTGTTCTGCGGGGGGTACGGCACGCGGATGCAGAGCGGGCCGGGGGATGTGCCGAAGCCGATGCAGCTCGTCGGGCCGCGGCCGTTGCTGTGGCACGTGATGCGCTACTACGCGTACTTCGGGCACCGGGATTTCGTGCTGTGCCTCGGTTACGGTGCACACCACATCAAGGAGTTCTTCCTCGGCTACGAGGAGAGCGCGTCCAACGACTTCGTGCTGCACGACGGTGTGGTGGACCTGCTGTCCACGGACATCTCGGACTGGCGGATCACCTTCGTGCACACCGGGATCAACTCGCCGATCGGGGAACGGCTGCGCCGGGTGCGGGCGTACCTCGAGGGCGAGGAGATGTTCCTGGCCAACTACGCCGACGTGCTGACCGACGCGCCGCTGCCGGACATCATCGACCGATTCGCCGCGAGCGACGCGGGGGCGTCGATGATGATCGTGCCGCCGCCTGCGACGTTCCACTGCGTCGAGCTCGGTTCCGCCGGGCTCGTCTCGGGCATCACGCCGGTGAGCGAGATGCCGTTGTGGGCCAACGGCGGGTATTTCGCGCTGCGGCAGGAGGTGTTCGAGCACCTCCCGGAGAACGGGGACCTGGTCGCAGACGGATGTGCCGAGCTGGCCAAGCGGGGACGGTTGCTGGCGTACCCGCACCGCGGTTACTGGCGGCCCACCGACACGATCAAGGAACGCATCGCGCTCAACGAGGCCTACGCGCGGGGTGAAAAGCCTTGGGCACTCTGGGAAAACGACCGGGTGCCGGTCGGATGACCAGCGCACGGCTGACCGGGCTGGCCAAGGTCGCGGTGCTCGGCGCGCACTGTGACGACCTTGCGATCGGCGCGGGCGGCACCCTGCTGACGTTGTGCGAGGCCCGCCCCGGCGTCGAGATCGAAGCACTCGTCCTTTCCGGCGGCGGCACCGAGCGGGAGGACGAGGAACGGGCCGCGCTGGCCGCGTTCTGCCCGGGTGCGCGGCTCGGGGTCACCGTGCTGAAGCTGCGCGACGGCCGGCTTCCGGCGCAGTGGGAGGAGGCGAAAGAGGCGGTGACGGCCCTGCGCACGCGGATCGAGCCGGATCTGGTGATCGGACCGCACCCCGGCGACGCGCACCAGGACCACCGGGGTCTGGCGAAGCTGATCCCCACCGTATTCCGCGGTCCGCCCGCGCTCGGCTACGAGATCGTCAAATGGGACGGCGACCTCGGCCGTCCTTCGGTGTATCACCCGCTGTCCCCGGCGACGGCGGAGCGCAAGGTCGCGTTGCTGCACGAGCACTACCCGTCGCAGCGGCATCGGCCGTGGTACGACCGGGAGGCTTTCCTCGGGCTGGCCCGGATCCGCGGGATCGAATGCCGGACGCGCTACGCGGAGGCCTTCCACTCCGGCAAACTCACCCTCGACCTCGCGGGAGACTGACCGATGCGGGTACTGCTCACCGGCCACCAGGGTTATCTCGGCACGGTCATGGCGCCGGTGCTCGCCGCGGCCGGGCACCAGGTGACCGGACTCGACTCGGGGCTGTTCGCCGACTGCGTGCTCGGGCCGGAGCCGGTCGATCCACCCGCGGTCGTCGTCGACCTACGCGACGTCACGGTGCACCAGCTGACCGGTTTCGACGCGGTGATCCACCTCGCCGCGCTGTCGAACGACCCGCTCGGTTCGCTGGAGCCGGACATCACCTACGAGATCAACCACCGCGCGTCGACGAGGCTGGCAAGGCTGGCGAAGGCGGCCGGGGTCCGCCGTTTCCTCTACGCGTCGACCTGCTCGGTCTACGGCGCCGGCGGCGACAATCTCGTGGACGAAGACGCGCCGTTGCGTCCGGTCACCCCGTACGCGGAGTCGAAGGTGCGGGTGGAAGACGACCTTGTGGAACTCGCGGACGGTGACTTCACCCCGGTCTTCCTCCGCAATGCGACCGCGTTCGGGTTCTCGCCGCGGCTGCGCGCGGACGTCGTGGTGAACAACCTCGTCGGGCACGCGATCCTCACCGGCGTGGTGCGGGTGCTCTCCGACGGCACGCCGTGGCGTCCGCTGGTGCATGCGGCCGACATCGCGGCCGCGTTCGCCGCTGCCCTGGTCGCACCGCGGGAGGCGGTGCACGCGCGAGCGTTCAACGTGGGAACGGAGCGGAACAACCTTCGCGTGGCGGAGGTCGCGCAGGCGGTGGCGACGGCGGTGCCGGGGTCGGAACTGCTGATCACCGGCGAGGCGGGTAATGATCCGCGGTCCTATCGGGTGGATTTCTCGCGGATCCGGGCTGCGTTGCCGAGCTTCGACTGTCGCTGGTCGGTGCCCGCCGGTGCACTGGAGCTGGCGGCGGCGTACCGGGACTACCGGTTGACCCAGGACCCGTTCGACCGGCGGTTCACCAGGTTGGCGAGGCTGCGGGAACGTGGGGAGAGCGGCAGCGTCGATGCCGCATTGCGTCCGATCGCGGTCGGCTGACGTCGTGGTCAGCCCGGCACTGCAACCGCGGCCCGATCACCCGGCGCTGCGGTGCCGGCACTGCCGTGGCGTGGCGGGGGAGGTGGTGCTCGACCTCGGTGCGCAGCCGGGGTGCGAGCAGTTCGCCGGGGACGACGGGCCGGATCCGGTGTTCGGCCTGCGGATGTGGTTCTGCGTGGGGTGTGGGCTGGCCCAGCTCGCCGAGGATCCCGGCTGGCCGGAGACGACCGCCGGAGTGGAACCGCAGGCGATGCGGGACCAGGCCGAGCGGGTGCTGTCCCGACTTGACGCGGAGGGCTGGTTGCGGGCCGGGCAGACGGCCGCGGAGTACGGCAGCCCGCACGGCGGCGCGTGGCTCCCGCGTGTGGTGCGACGCGGGCTGAAGCCTGCCAATGGACGGGCTGACCTGGTGTTCGACACCTACGGTCTGCTACACGAACCGGAGCAGGCCGAGGCGTTGCTGACTCGGGCGGCGCGGGTGGCGTCCGGCGGGGCGCTGGTGCTGCAGCTGTTCAGCCTGGCCGGTGTGCTGCGGCACGGGCAGTGGGGCGAACTGCGGCACGGGCATCACGCGTACTGGTCGTTGCCGGCGTTGGACCAGGCGTTGCGCCGGTTCGGCCTCGGGGTACACCGGGCCTGGAACTATCCGCTGGCCGGCGAGACGCTGGTGGTGCTCGCCAACCACGATCCGCAGCCGGACGACGAGACCCGCGCGGTGTTCGCCGCCGAACTCGCTGCCGGGGTCACCGAAATCGACGCGCTCCGGACGCTTCAGCACCGCGCGGACACCGATGCGGCCGTGCTCCGGCGTTGGCTGAGCGGGCGGAAACGACGCGTGATCGGGTACGGCGCGGCTTCCCGTTCGGTGCCGTTGCTCTGTCACGCGGGGGTCGAGGTAGACCTGCTCCCCGCGGTCGCGGATGCGTCCCCGGCAAAGCAATGGCGACGGGTGCCCGGCACGCAGATCCCGGTCGTTCCGCCGGAATACCTTGGCCCGGGGCAACCCGCCGATGTGTTGCTGCTCCTGCCGCAGCTGCTCGACGAGGTGCGGCGCGCGCTGCCCGAGGTCGAGGACCGCGGAGGACGCTGGATCAGCGTGCACGACGTGCTGGCCGGGCGCGCGTGAGCACGCCGGAGCTGTCGGTGTTGATGGTGACCTACAACGCCGCCGCACACGCAGAGCGTACGTTGCGAGCGTTGACCGGACCGGCGGCTCCTTCGGTGCCGTTCGAGATCTTGGTGAGCGACAACGGCTCCACGGACGGCGTCGCGGACATTGTGGACGATGTCTGCGGCCGGGGAACCGGGCAGCGGCTGGGCTGGAACAGCGGCTTCGCGCACGGGGTGAACCGGGCGGCCTCGCGTGCTTCCGGGCGGTACCTGCTGTTGCTGAATCCGGACGCCGAGCCGAAACCCGGCGCGATCGATGCGATGCTCGAGCACCTGCGGGCGAATCCGGACCACGGCATTGTCGGCGGCCGCACTCTGGACACGGCCGGGCGGCCGGAGCCACGTAGCTGCTTCGGCCGGATCACGCCGTGGAGCCTGACCTGTTCCGCACTCGGTTTCTCGGTGCTGGCACGGGGTTCGCGGTGGCTCGACCCGGAATCCCTTGGTGGCTGGGCACGCGATTCGGTGCGGCAGGTGGACGTCGTGTCCGGTGGGTTGATGCTGCTCGGCCGGGAGCTGTGGGACCGGCTCGGCGGCCTGGACGAAGGATTCCGTATGTACGGCGAGGACCAGGATCTGTGCCTGCGGGCGCGAAAGCTCGGTGCCCGTCCGTCGATCACGCCGGCCGCTGAAGTGGTGCACGACGTCGGCGCGTCCTCCGGGGGCGACCTCTCCGGCCGGGACGTGCTGGTGCTGGCCGGGCGCGCCGGGGTGGTGCAACGGCACCTCGGGCCGTGGCGGAGGTACGGCCTGTTCGCGATGCAGGCGGGGGTTGCGCTGCGGGCGGCGGCGGAGCGGGTGCTGCGCCGGCGTCCACGGTGGGCGGTCGTGTGGCGGCGCCGGGCGGAGTGGGCGCAGGGCTGGCCGGGGACGCGGATTCCGGAGGGCTCGTGCGGAAGGTGATCGCCGCGGTGGTGCGTTCCGGGACCACTGTGGTGGGTTCGGTTCGCGCGGTCCGTACCGAGCAGCCGCATGCGGTGCTGACTTTCGACGACGGGCCGGATCCGGTGGGCACGGAACGGGTCCTGTCCGCGTTGGCGGCCGGTGGCGCGAGCGCGACGTTCTTCGTGCTGACCGAACGCGTTGCGCGATTCGGCACCCTGCTCAGGGAAACCGCCGCGGAAGGACACGAGATCGCATTGCACGGTCCCGATCACCGTCGGCTGACCCGGTTCGGTCCGCACGAGGTGGCGGCACGGGTGACCGCGTCACGGCGCCGGCTGGAAGACGCACTCGGCACGCCGGTCCGGTGGTTCCGCCCGCCGTTCGGCGCGCAGACTCCGTCGACTTGGCGCGCGATCCGCAGTACCGGCCTGGAACCCGTGCTGTGGGGGCCGACCGCGTGGGATTGGCTCGACGAACCCGTACCGGCGCTGGCCGCTCGCGCGATGGAAGGGTTGACGCGCGGCGCGATCCTGCTGTGCCACGACAGTTACGCCGACGACCCCGACCACCCGTCGGGCGCGGCACCGACGTTCGACCGCGGCGCGCTGACCTCGGCGGTCGTGGACGGCCTGGCGGACCGTGGGCTGCGTGGCGTTTCGTTGGCGGACGCGTTGGACGCAGGTGGGACTGCCGAACGGTGGGCGTGGTTCCGGCGTTGACGATCAGCCGGATTTCGCCGCTACGGCCAGGGTTTCCTCGGCCGCGCGGGACCAGGTGGCGTGCTTGATCACCGCCGGGGCCTGTGCCACGGTGCGTTCGCGCAGTTCGTCGTTCGCGAGCAGGGTGGTGATGAGTGCGGCCAGTTCGGCCGGGTCGTCGGAGGTCACCAACCCGCCGTTGTCGCCGGGGCGGATGATCTCCGGCATCGCGCATCGGTCGCGTCCCACACACGGCAAGCCGTGTGCCAGCGCCTCGACGAAAGCGATCCCGTAACCCTCGAAGTGACTCGGCAGCACGAACAGGTCGTGCGATGGGTAAAGCTCCCGCACGCGTTCGAGCGGGACGCGGCCGAGGAACGTCACACCGTCCGGAATCGCGTCGGGCAGCGGCCAGGTCGCCGGTCCGGCGATGGTCAGTTCCATTCCCGGATCCAGGTCGCGGCGGAGAATTTCCCACGCAGCCACTACCTGTGGGCCGGCCTTGGTGGGGAAATCCTTTCCCACGAACAACAACCGTCGCGGTCGCGTGGACCGGGGCGGCACGGTCGGCGCGGCGGTGGGCAGCGCGTTGCAGCCGGGGTTGACCACGTGCACCTTGTCCGAGGGCAGGCCGGACACGCGAACTAGATGCGCGGCAAGCCATTCGCTCATCGCGAGCACGCCGGCCGCGCCCGCGTAGATCTCCAGCTGACGTTCGCGCAGCTGCTCGATCCGCGCCGCGGACAGATGTGGGAAATGCCGTAGTTCCCGTTCTTCGCGCAGCAGGTCGAAGCTCAGATCCTGGTAGACGAGGTACGGCCTGCGCAGCCGTGCGAGATCGCCGATCTGCAGTACGAGGGCACATTCCGCGGCCGCTTCCGCGCGGCGCAACCGCTGCTGTGCCAGCGATTGCGTGACCGGATGGTGTTTCCAGCCGCTCGTCCACCTGCCGTCGTGGCGCCGTGCGGCGAGCGTCTTCAACGCCAGCCTCGCCGGTTGTGGCCAGCTGAGCCCGAGATCGGCCACGGTGGTCTGCTCCCGCAGTGCGGCACGTAGGTGCCACGGTGTGTACGACCAAGTCGGTTGCGGAGGGTCGTCCCACGCGCACGCGAAGCCGAGCACAGGTCTCGCGACACCAGACGGTGACACTTCTTCTGTCACGTTCAGGCTGCTTTCGTCGATTGACACAACGAGGCGGGTCGGGGTGACCCATCCTGACGGGCGGCGGAAGGGCGGGTCAATGGACCTCTTCGGGATTTTCCGGATCGCGCTGAGGCGGTGGTACGTGCTCGTCGCCGCCCTCGTCGTGACCGGACTGCTGGGGTTCGTGGCGGCGAGTCAGGTTGCGCCCAGCTACTCCGTGGACGGCGTGCTGGTGGTCAACATCCCGTACGCGCAGGACGAGACCGCCGCTGCCCGGCTGGCCGGAAACCCGTACTACGACACCAGGACCGCGGCGTCGGTGATGGGTTCCATCGCGGATTCGCCGGACCTGCGCGACTTCGTCGCAGGTGGCGGCGGAAGCCCGGATTACGTGATCAATGTGGACAGTGGACGGCCACTGCTGCTGATCACCATCACCGCGCAGAGTCAGCAGGCCACACTGAGCACCTACACACTGCTGTGGAAGGAACTCGAACGCCGGATGCAGGCGTTGCAGGACGTCAAGCAGATCCCCGGCCAGTTCCGGGTGACCGTGGACGACGCGTTGCAGCCGAAGGAAGCGGCCGAGTCGACGGGCAGCCGAGCGAAGGTGCTGCTCGCTGCGCTGGCCATCGGCGTCGTGCTGGCGCTGGGCCTCTCGGTGTACGTCGACTACCTGATGCGCCGCCGTGAACTCCGGAAAGCGGCCACCGACCAGCCCGAAGCCGGCGCCGACACCGACATCGACATCGAGGCCGAGGCCGACACCGAGGCCGGCTGGTCCGACGTCCGCACTGAGCACACCGAGACACCGTGGTCCGATCAGCCGACTCGGCAGTTGCGTCCGGTGCCCAACGGCCGTCCGGAGGGCGCGGTCCCGGCCGGCCTGCCTGGCGACGGCGAACGACCGCGGTGAGCCTGCTGCACCGGCCGGAGCTGCGCAGCAGGCTCGGGCTCGGCGAGTTCATCCCGATCGAACGGCGCATCGACCGCCATCCGTGGCTCGCTGCGGTCGCACTCGGCGGCGGGGTGCTCGCGGTGTGCGCCGAGGTGTTCGTGCCGGACCTGGCCTTCCTTGTGTTCACCGTAACGGTGTTGCTGGCCGGTTACGCGTTCTCGCCGAAGGACGAGGTCACCGGGCTGACCTTGTTGCTGTCGGCGACGTTCCTGTTACCGGCGAACCTCGTGCTCGCGCCGCTCGGGCAGGCGGGGGCGCCGAGTGGGCTGTTCGCCGGCGGGTTGCTGCTGGTCTGGTTCTGTCTGCGCTGCGCGCCCGACCTCGGCACCGACCGCGGGTTCCAGCCGCTGCGCGTGGTGGTGCTGTTCGCGGTGGTGAGCCAGCTGGCCAGTTATGCGGCGGGGCAGGTACGTGGGTTGAGCCCGCTGGAAGCGTCCGGTGCGAACGCCGGTCTGCTCGGCGAGCTGGGCGCGATCGGCGTAGTGCTCTACACCGCCGACACACTGCGTGACGTGCGAGCGGTGCGCCGGGTTCTGAGCCGGGTGACGCTGGGCGCCGCGGTGCTCGCGTTCGTCGCGGTACTGCAGTTCTTCGACGTCGTCGACCTGGCGAAGCTGATCCGGCTGCCGGGCCTCACCCTGCACGAGTCGACCGCGGACTTCGTGCAGAGCCGCGACGGGTTCAACCGGGTGGCCGGGCTGGCCACCCATCCCATCGAATACGGCGTGGTGCTGAGCATGGCGTTACCGCTTGCCCTGCAGCTGGCGTTGACCGCGAAGCGGCACAAACCGGCGCGGTGGCTGGTCGTGGCGATGATCGCCGGGGGGATCCCGTTGTCGATCGGCCGTTCTGCGGTACTCGCGACCGGTGTCGCCCTGCTCGTGTACCTGGTTTCCCTGCGGCTGCGGACGATCCTGAACCTGGCGCCGTTCGCGGTCGCCGGTGTGCTGGTGGTGCAGGTGGCCGCGCCCGGATTGCTGTCGAGCATCAAAAGCCTGTTCACCAGCGCGGGCACCGATCCGAGCATCGAGGGCCGCACGGACGACTACGCCGCGGTCTTCGGGCTGTGGCAACACCATCCGGTGTTCGGGATCGGACCGGGCACCTACGTGCCGAAGCTGTACCGGGTGCTGGACAACGAGTACCTGTACGAGCTGGTCACGCTCGGCGTGGTGGGGCTCGCCGTGGGGCTGGCGTTGTTCGCGACCGGCTATTGCCTGGCGAGGCGCGTGCACCGCACCGCACCGGATCCGGACGCCCGCGGCATGGGCCAGGCGCTGGCCGGTTCGATCGCGGCTGCCGCCGCGGCCGCGTTCACCTTCGACGCCTTCGGTTTCGCGATCATGTTCATTACCACGCAGGTGCTGATCGGGTGCGCGGCCGCCTTGTGGCGGGTCTCGGTGCGCGACGTGCCGGAGGCCGACCGGTTGCCGCCGACCTGGATCCGGCGACTGGCGAACCGCACGCTGCGGGTTACCTGACGGGGCCGCGTTCGGTGCCCCACGAGACGCTCCGGCCGCGCGTCCGGCGGAGCGTGTCGAGCACCCGGGCAGCGAGACTCACTGCGGCGAACACCGCCGCGTCGAGCGGCCGGACGGTGCCCTCGCGGGTCAGCCTCACCAGCACACCCAGCCCCGCGGTCCCGTTCTCCGCCGGCAGTCCCAGCTCGGTCAGCTGGCGGTTCCCGGCCCCGACGCGGATTCGCCGCCGGACCATGGCGCGGATCGTTCGTACCGGCGTGACGGTGACTGTCACCTCCGGCACCAGCACGCGCCGAGCCGCACCGATACGGCGTTCCACGTATCCGTCGTCGGCGATGAGTCCTTGCGGCAGCGGGAAGGTGAGCGCGTGGCCGGCTTCGGAAAGCACGTAGACGCCGCGGCCCGCACCGTTGTGCCGTACGCCGGGTAGCTGCTGCCAGGCCGCGAGGTAACGGCGCACCAGCCAGGACGCTTCGGCGGTGCGCAGTTGCAGACCGGGCACCGCGAGCAGTGCGCCCGATTCGGCCAGCGACTCGCCGAGCCGGAGCAGGCCTCCGGCGTCGATGGTCACGTCCGCATCCACGTACGCGCGAGGGAAGGTGGTGCAACTTCCGTCGCCGAGGTTCAGCGCATTCGCCTTACCGGGCAAGGCAGTGTCGAGCACGAGGTCGCCGGGACCGGCGGCGGCCCGCGCGGTTTGCGCGGTGCGGTCGGAGCAGCCGTTGGCCACGACCACGCAACGCACTCGCCGCGGTGGCGACGACCACCGGAGAATTGCTTGCCCGACCACGGATTCTTCGTTGTGCGCAGGGATCACCACGTCCACCGGAGCAGCCTACGGAATGTCACCACGACACCGGAAGACGGGCTCGGGCACAGCTTGATCAAAATACCGTGATCGGTTTACCGAAACTGTGGAAGATCGATTTTCGGTCTCGTGCGCGGGATGATTTTTTTCGCGACGAATACGCTGGTAAAAGCGGGTTTTTACGGGCTGTCACCGGATGGTGCCTTGCCAGGTCGGTCGAGGACATGCATAGTCGTCGTCGTTCCATCACGAAACGATATCGGTTGCATTTCAGCCAGTTCACTGGGAGGTGAGGCGCTCATGCGCCGCATCCTTGTTTCCGCGGGCGGGACGGCTGCCGTGCTGACGGCCGCGTTCGTCGCCGCATCCGGGCTCGTGCCGAGCGCGTCCGCCTCCGGCGGCTACGGCGTGCCCTCCGGCACTGCGCTCAAGAGCGTGCAGGACGTGACCGCCGATCAGCCGGGCCAGGTCCTCGACGCGCTCGACGTGCACGGCACGATCACCGTCACGGCCCCGGACGTGACCGTCAAACGCAGCAAGTTCACCGGTGCCGGCCAGGACTGGGCGGTACGCACCGCCGGCAGCGGTTCGGTGCACCTCGAGGATGCCACTCTCACCGGCGACTACTCGGACGCCGCGATCAGCTACCACAACTGGAGTGCCACCCGGATCGACCTGTCCGGGATGAGCAACGACGGTGGCAAGGTCGGCAACAACGTGTCGATCACCGATTCCTGGATCCACGACTTCACGCCCGCCTCCGGTGCACATTCCGACGGGCTGCAGGTCGTCGAGGACGTCGGCACCATCGTGATCAAGAACAACAAGATCGACATCGGCAAGGCGCCCGGGGTCAACGCGGCGATCTTCCTTTCGCCGGACCTCGGCCCGGAAAACCCGTCGGCGGGCCCGATCAGTGTCGACGGCAACACCCTCGGTGGCGGCGGGTACACCTTCTACAGCGTCAGCGGCCGGGACGGTGCGAAGCTGCAGGACGTGTCGGTGACGAACAACAAATTCGTCAAGGACGCAATTTTCGGTCCGGTGTACCCGACCGAATTCGTCGCGAAGAACGTTTCCGGGAATACCTACACCGACGGCACCGCGGTGAAGATGCCGGCTTGATCGCGATTCCGGTCCGGCGTCTCCCCAACCGGGGCGCCGGGCCGTATCGTCGAATGCGTGCGCCCGGTGAAACTGTTGGTGGCAGCGGCGGTCGTGGTCGCCGCCGCGGTGGTCGTGGTGGCGATGACCGGCCGGGGGAGTGAATCCACACCGCCCCCTTCGTCGTCGCAGCAGGCCGGTTCGATGACCGCGGATCGCGCCGGGGTAGTGCTCAGCGGGCTGGATCTGCACGGCATGCTCACCGTCACCGCGCCGGACGTGGTGGTGCGGCACAGCCGGTTCACCGGCGACGGCAGCACTCCGTGGGCGATCCGCACCGACGGCGCCGGTTCGGTGCGGATCGAGGACACCGTGATCACCGGTGACTACACCGACGCCGGGATCTCGTACGGAAACTGGTCGGCAGTCCGGGTGGAGATCTCGGAGATGACCAACGACGGCGCGAAACTCGGGCCGCACACGACGATCACCGACTCGTGGATCCACGACTTCGCGCCGGCCCCCGGCGCGCATTCCGACGGGCTCCAGCTCACCGAGGACGTCGGCGACATCGTGGTGAAGAACAACCGCATCGACATCGGCACCGGGGAAGGTGCCAACGCGGCGGTATTCCTTTCGCCGGACATCGGTTCGGAAAACCCGTCGGCCGGTCCGATCCGCATCGAGGGCAACACACTCGGCGGTGGTGGCTACACCTTCTACAGCGTCGGCGGGATGCACGGAGCCCGGCTGCAGGACGTGACATTGACTGGCAACACTTTCCGCCGTGACGCTCGGTTCGGCGCGATCTACCCGACGGATTTCGACGCGCACACGGTGTCGGGCAACGTCTACGCAGACGGTTCGTCGGTGCCAGTGCCAGGGTGAACGTGCAGCTTCGCACGGACGGCGGCGAGCAGCGCAGGTGCCGACCGATGCCGGTGGAACGGCAGCTCGAACACCGCCGCGAAGGCACGCGCGAACAGCACGGCGACCGGCGCCGCGATGGCTGTGGTGAGCAGAAATGCGGGAGTTCCCGCGGAGACGTGCGGGCCGAGCAGTAACCGGCTGACCACCGCCACGATCGGCACATGCACCAGATACAGGCTGTAGGAACAGGTGCCGAGGAAACGCAGGGGAGCGCTGTCCAGCATCCGTACCAGCCACGCCGGCCTGCCCTGCGCGATCCCGGCCAGCAGTGCTGCGGTGGGGAACGCGGCGAGCAGGTCGATCCAGAAGTAGTTGCCGACCGTGCGGACCGGACCCAGCGCCGCAATCAGCCCTGCGATCCCGGCACCTCCGGCCAGCGCCAGCCACGGCCACGGCATCCGGCTGGGGTGCCGGATCCCGGCGGTCACCGCGCCGAGCGCGAACAGCACCGCGAACTCGGGCGTCAGGTACAGCAGCGCGGCGAACATCGGCACGTGCCCGGACAACACCTGCACCAGGACGACGCCGGCGAGTACGCAAGCGACCAGAATGGTTGCACCGACGCGCCTGCGCAGCAGCAGCAACAGCGGGAAGAGCAGATACAACTGGGCTTCCACGGCAATGGACCAGAACGCGCTGTTCGGACTCGGCGCGGAAACCGCGTCCTGGACCAGGATTCCGTACACCAGCAGGGATTTTCCGGTCGGCACCACACCTGGTGTCTCGGTCACCAACAGCCGGGCGACGAGGAAACTGAACACCAGAGCGGCCCAGTACGCGGGCAGGATCCGCCACGCCCGGCGGCGCAGGAAGGTGCGGAGGCGGCCGAGTTGCCAATCCCGTCGCGCCGGTGCGACGGCCAGTGAGAAACCGGACAGCACGATGAACACGACCACCGCGAGATGCCCGTAGAGCAGGAAGGACAGCCACCACGGCCCGTTGTCGGCGGGGAACCCGGGATAGCTGAACAACCGGCAATGGTGCAGGACGACGAACACCGCGGCGATCCCGCGGAGTCCGTCGAGTCCGGCGAGCCGGGTGCGGCCGGACACCGCAGGCTTCGGTACCTCGGTCACGCGCACGTCGGTGGCTCCCCGGATAACGATGCTGTCATCACTACATCGGTGCGGCCGGCGTGGCCGTAACGCCGTCCGGTCAATTCCGATTCCGGTGGTGACCGGATCGCGGAGGGCGGCGCAGGCATGGGCGGTGTGGTGAAAGGCGAAGCGGGAACACCGCGGCCGTTGCTGTCGCTGGCGATGCCGGTCCACAACAGCGAGCGGTTCCTCGCCGAGGCGTTGGACAGCATCCGCGCGCAGGATTTTCCCGGATGGCGGTTGCTGATCTGCGACAACGCCTCCACCGACCGGACCGAAGTGATCGCGAAGGAGTACTGCGTACTCGACGAGCGAATTTCGTACGTGCGCCACGAACGCAACCTAGGTGCTGCACGCAACCACAACTACGGGTTTCACCACACCGACGGTGACTACTTCGCCTGGGTGCACGGGGACAACGTCTACCTGCCCACGTACTTCAGCCGCTGCCTGGCGGAGCTGCGTGCGCACCCGGAGGCTTCGTGCGCGCACACCGTCGCAGTGGACATCGACGTCGAAGGCAACCGCACGCACCGCTGGGACGAGCACCTGCGTGCCGACCACGCCGACGTCGCGCTCCGGTTCCGCGATCTGACCGAACGCGACCACATGTGCTTCGCGTGGTTCGGTGTCGTGGACCGCGATCTGCTCGCGCAGACGTCGCTGCATGCGCCGTTCGATTCGGCTGACCGGCTCGAGATCGTGGAACTCGCGCTGCGCGGGCCGATCCGGCTGATCGACGAAGAACTGTTCCGGCACCGTGAGCATCCGGGCCGGATCATGCGGCAGGCACCCACCGCGCGGTCGCGATATCTGATTCTGGACCCGGAGTGGCGCGGGCGGATTCCGTTCCCGGTGCTCAACATCGGACGGCAGTACGTGCTTGCGGTACTGCGCGCCCCACTGCCCACCCGGGACAAAGTACGGTGCCTGCTCCAGTTGCGTGGTTGGTTACGGACCAACTGGAAGCGGATTCTGCGCACGCTCGCCCGTGGCGGATACGAATACGCGAAGCTTGCCGTGCGAGGCAGGCAGTGACGACTGACGCGGAAATATCCCGCTCCACTGCTTCGGCCGCGGCGAAGGGCACTCGGTGGACTCTGGCGGCGATGGTCGTCCGGCAGTTCGGACGGCTGGGTTTCGCAGTGGTGCTGGCTCGCCTGCTTGGCCCTACGGATTTCGGTGTCGCGGCCGCCGCCACGGTCTACATTTCGCTGACCGCGGTGTTGCTCGAGGCCGGGCTGTCGTCGAGCATCGTGCAGAAGCCGGACCTGCGGCCACAAGACGAGGGTGCCACGTTCTGGGCACTGGCCGCGATCGGCCTCGCGATGGCCGGGGTGACCGTGCTGTTCTCCGACGAGATCGCGGCGTTTCTCGACGTGCCCGATCTCGGCCCGGTGCTGGTCGCACTTGCCGCGAGCCCGGTCCTCAAAGGTGTGTCCAATGTGGTCGGTGCGAAACTGCAGCGGGGGTTGCGTTTCCGCGCGATGGCGGTCACCGAGATCAGCGGCACGCTGGCGGGCGGGGTGCTCGGCGTGGTCGCGGCCGAGCTGGGCATGCGGTACTGGGCACTGGTCGTGCAGCAGGTCGGCACCGATCTGATCGTGCTGGTCCTGTGGTTCGCCGCGGCCGGGTTGCCGAAGCTCGTGGTCGACCGGGCGGCGTTGCGGCATCTGCGGACCTTCGCCCTGCCACTGGTGGCCGCGCAGATGATCGGATACGGCTCCCGCAACATCGACAACGTGGTGGTGAGCCGTTTCCTCGGCCAGACCGCGCTGTCGTACTACACGGTGCCGTACCGGATCATGCTGATCCCGGTGAGCCTGCTGGGAAACGTGGCGAACCGGGTGGCGTTCCCGGTGTTCGCGAAGGTGCAGGACGACCGGGACCGGGTGCGTTCGGTGTTCCTGCGGATCACCAGGGTGATCGGTCTAGTGGTGCTGCCGGCGATGCTGGGCGTCGCGGTACTTGCCGACGAGTTCGTGGAAACGGTCTTCGGCGCGCAGTGGCTGCCGTCGGCCCCGGTGGTGCAGGCCCTCGCGGTGACCGGGATCCTGCAGTCCCTGACCACACCGGGTGGTTCGGTGTTCATGGGACTCGGGCGTGCCGACGTCTCGTTCCGCTGGGCCTGGGTGCCCTTGACGTTCGTGGTGCCCGCCTTCTTCCTCGGCCTGCCGTGGGGAGTGACCGGCGTCGCGACGGCTTACACCATCGCGACGGTCGCGCTGACCCCGTTCCTGGTCCGGGCGATCGGCAGGCTGGCCGGGTTCGGGTTGCGGACGTGGGTGCGGTCGGTGCTGCCCGCGTTCATCTCGACGATGCCGGCGGCCGCGGCCGCCTGGGTCGTGCACATCGTGGCGCGGCAGCACGATTTTCCCGCGGTGGCGACCCTGATCGCCGGACTGGCCGTGGTACTGGCCGGTTATCTGGTGTTCCTGCGGGTGTTCTTCCCGCCGTCATTCCGCGAGGGACTGGCCGCGGTGCGGTTGCTCTCGACCGGAAAACTGATGAAGAGCGCGTGATCCGGGCACCGGCGACGGACCCGTGGAGCGGAGGACCCCTTGATCGGACAGTTGCTCGCCTATTTCCTGCTGTGCTTCCACTTCGTGGTCCTCGGCTTCCTGATCTTCGGCGGATTCCTCGCCTGGCGGTGGCCGCGCGTGCTGCTCGCACACTTCCCGCTGGTGGTGTGGGGAGTGCTCAGCTCGGTGTTCCCGCTCGACTGCCCGATCACCGCCGCGGAGAACTGGGCCCGCGGTATCGGTGGTCTCCCGCAGTACGACCGCGGTTTCGTCGAAACCTACCTCGCAGGGGTCGTCTACGACCCGGACCACGTGAACCACTTCCGCGCCGCGATGGCCTTGTTCGTGCTCGCCGGCTGGGCGGGGGCGTGGTGGTGCGCCCGGCGCCGCGCCGCCCGGCGGACCCCGGTTCCCGCCGGAACGGGCAACGGCCGGATCTCGTTGCGGTAGCCCGGAGACGCGCGCCGGATGGACGGCGGAAACCGCCCATCCGGCGCGGGACTCACAACCGGTCCGCCGCCGGGATCACGTCGGTGGCGAAGCGCTCCAGCACGGCCGGGTCCGGTACGCCGTGCGCCCAGCCCGTCGCGGCGTGGAAACCGAGATCGGCGAGCCTGCCGAGTTCGTCCAGCAGCGCACCGGTTTTCTCCCCACGCTCGCCGAGATCCAGCCGCACCGCGGCAGTTTTGGTGATCTCGGCGTAATCCCGGCCGACGTCCTCGCAGTGCTGCTTCAACACGTCGAGCTTGCGCTGCAGGTCGGGCCCCGGCAGCAGATTGCACAGGTCGCCGTACTGCGCGACGAGCCGCAGCGTCTTCTTCTCCCCACTGCCGCCGATCATGATCGGCGGGTGCGGACGTTGCAACGGCTGCGGCACGTTCAGCAGCCGCTCGGCGGTGACGTGGTTGCCGGTGAACGGTTCGGCGCCATCGGCCCACATCTGCCGGACGTAGCGCAGCGTGTCCTCCAGCAGTTCGAACCGCTCCTTCAGCGGCGGGAAGCGGAAGCCGAGGCCACGGGATTCCTCCTCGTTCCAGCCGGCGCCGATGCCGAGGATCGCGCGGCCGCCGGAGAGCACGTCGAGCGTGGTCGCGGTTTTCGCGAGCAGCCCCGGATGCCGGTAGTGCACGCCGCTGACCAGCGTGAGCAGCTTGACCCGCGACGTGTGCGCGGCCAGGAACCCGAGCGTGGTCCAGCCCTCGAGCATATCGTGCTCCGGCGGGCCGTACGCCTGGATCTGGAAGAAGTGGTCCATCACCGACAGGTAACCGAACCCCGCCTCGTCCGCGCCCCGCGCGACCTGTGCCAGGTCGGTGCGGAACCCGGACGGCCCGTTCGGCCAGGTCTGCTGCGACAGGTGCAGGCCGAGCTTCATGAGAGCGCGTTCGCGGCCGGGATGACCTCGGTGCCGATCTTCTCGATCAGCCGCAGGTCGGGAACTCCCGGCACGGCGCCGATCGCCGCGTCCACCCCGAGCCCGTGCAGCCGCTCCAGCTCCTTGACCAGCTCGCCGGTCTTCTCCCCGGACGGGCCGACGTCGAGGATGTGGTAGACGGTCTTGGTGATCTCCTGGTAGTCGCGGCCCTCGTTCTCGCAGTGCTGCTTGAGCACGTCGAGTTTGTGCTCCAGCTCCGGGCTGTTGAAGATGTTGCAGGCGTCGCCGTACTTCGCGACGAAGCGCAGCGTCTTCTTTTCGCCGCCGCCGCCGACCATGATCGGCGGACGCGGGCGCTGCAGCGGCTGCGGAACGTTGAGCAGCCGCTCGGCCTGGAAGTGCTTGCTGGTGAACGGTCCGTCGCCGTCGCCCCACATCTGCAGCACGTACTGGAGGTTCTCCTCCAGCAGTTCGAACCGCTCGGCGGTCGGCGGGAACGGGAAGCCGAGCCCGCGGGACTCCTCCTCGTTCCAGCCGGCGCCGATGCCGAGGATCGCGCGGCCGCCGGAGAGCACGTCGAGCGTGCTGATGGCCTTGGCGAGCAGGCCGGGGTGCCGGTAGAGCACACCGGTGATCACGGTCAGCAGTTTGGCGCGTTCGGTGTGCGCGGCGAGGTAACCGAGTGCGGTGTAAGCCTCGAGCATGTCGTGCTCGCTCGGGCCGACCTGCGGGATCTGGAAGAAGTGGTCCATCAGGGCGAGGTACTCGAACCCTGCCTCGTCCGCGGTCTTCGCAACCGCGGCGAGGTCGGTGCCCAGCGTGGCCGCTCCGCCTGCCCAGGTGAAGTCGGGGATCTGCAGTCCAAGTTTCATGTATTCGACGGTATACCTGGAGTTACCCCAGCTGGGTACTCAGAAATCGCGCACGATGGTGACCGTGCCGTGCAGCGGATCGGTCACATAGACCGCACGGGTCTGCTCGTCCACCGCCACCTCGCCGGGGTTGATGCCGAGGCCCAGTTCGCCGCTCAGCGTCCCGGCCTGTCCATCCACTCGGGACAGACCGTTCTGCCCGCCGTTGGTGTACACGGTTTCGGTGCCCTGGTGCACCGCGACCGAGGACGCTTCACTGCCGAGCAACACGGTCTTGACCTCGGTGCCGTTGACCCCGTCGACGATGGACAGGTGGTGGATCCCCGAGTTCGCCACGAACACCGTGCCGCTCTGCTGGTGCACGGCGATCCCGGTGGGTCCGGCGCCCACCGCGACGCTGCCGGTGAACTTGCCTGCGCCGAGGTCGCAGATCTCCACCGAATCGGTGTCCGGGCTGGTGCAGTAGGCCCGGCGGCGCCCGGTGTCGACGGCGACCCCGGCCAGTCCGGGCTTCGGCGCGGGCAGCAGGGTGCGCTGGGTGAGGCTGACCGTGTCGAGGATCGCGAACGTGCCTGCGCTGTTGCTCACCGCGTAGGCCAGCTGTGCGTCCGGGTCCACTGCCACCGCCGACGCGCCGGCACCCGCGTTGATCACACTCAGTGTGCGATGGGTTGCCCCGTCGATGGCCAGTACAGTGCCGCCGGGCGGGTTGGCGGCGTAGATCCGGTTGGCGGTCGTGTCCACCGCAAGACCGCTCGGCGCGCCACCCACGGTGAGCACTGCCACGACCTTCCCGGCCGTCGGATCGAGCACCGAGATCGAACCGGCCGTGGAATCGGCGGCGTACACCAGCCCGGTGACCGGATTCACCGCGATTGCGGAAAGTTCCCCGCCGACCTGGACCACGGTGACCCGCGGGGCTGCCGTGGCCGGGCTCGCGACCAGACCGGCGGCACCCGCCGCGACCAGCGCGAACAGGCCACGTCTCGGTAACTGCGGACCGCGCATCGCATCCCCTGCCCGGTAGCCGGTCGGTTCGGTTGCTCTCCGACCCTAACCCGGACGAGGATCACGTGAAGGAACTTCGGATCCCCCGGGCGCGTTGTTTCCGGTGAGTAACCGACTGTTGAGCGGACGGAGGCGAGCTGCGTGCACAAGCACCACAACGGGCTGAAGACGGCGCTGCTGCTCGGCCTGCTGTCCGCGGTCATCATCGCGATCAGCGGGCTGTTCGGGCGCGGGGCGCTGATCATCGGCCTGGTACTGGCGCTGGGCATGAACGCGTTCGCCTACTTCAACTCCGAGAAGATGGCGCTGCGGGCGATGCACGCGCGCCCGGTCTCGGAGGTCGAGCAGCCCGCGATGTACCGGATCGTGCGCGAGCTGGCCACCACGGCACGGCAGCCGATGCCTGCGCTCTACCTCAGCCCGACCACGGCGCCCAATGCGTTCGCCACCGGCCGCAACCCGCAGCACGCCGCGGTCTGCTGCACCACCGGCATCCTCGGGCTGCTCGACGAACGCGAGCTGCGGGCGGTGCTCGGGCACGAGCTGTCGCACGTCTACAACCGCGACATCCTGATCTCGTGCGTGGCCGGTGCGCTGGCGAGCGTGGTCAGCGTGATGGCGAACATCGCGTTCTTCTTCGGCGGCGACGAACGCGACGGCAACCCGTTCGTGTCCCTGCTGCTGGTGCTCGTGGGACCGATCGCGGCCGGGGTGATCAAGATGGCGGTGAGCCGTTCGCGGGAGTACCAGGCGGACGCCTCCGGCGCCGAGCTGACCGGCGACCCGCTCGCACTGGCCTCGGCATTGCGCAAGCTGGAGCGGGGCACCAGGGCCGCCCCGCTCGCGCCGGAGCCTGCCGTGGTGTCGCAGTCGCACCTGATGATCGCGAACCCGTTCCGTCCCGGTGCGGGCCTGACCAAGATGTTCTCCACGCACCCGCCGATCGAGGACCGCATCCGCAGGCTGGAGGACCTGGCCCGCGGGCGCTGAACCGGCTCACTCCCAGGTCGCGGTCTCCGGGTCGATCCCGTGTGCCGCGGCGTTTGCGAAGATCACGTCCCGCAGCCAGCCCGCGAGTCCGGGGGCAAGGCCGTCGTAGTAGCTCGCGAATCCCGGGTCGGTGGCGAACTTGCGGCCGAGGCACGCATGCATCGAGTGCGTGCAGTCGAAGTACCGGCCGAGCGACGCGCGGTGCCGCTCGGCCAGCGCATCTGCCTCGGGCGAACCGGGGACGATGCCGGCTCGCCTGGCCGCGGCCAGGTCGGCGTTCAGTGCTTCGTGCTCGTCGGCGACCTGCTGCCAGTCCGCCGGCGTCAGGTCGGCGACCCGCTCGTCGTACTGCGCCCACTGCAGGGTGTCGCCCCACTGTTGTTCGGCCTCCTCGACCCAGGCCGGATCCCAGTCGGAGCCGAAGATCTCGACCTGTTCCTGCGGGGTCAGCCGGATCCCGCGCCGGGTGGCCGCCATCATCCGGTCCACCGCGGAGACCATGTGCTGCAACCGGGAAATGCGGCCGAGCAGTTCCTCGCGCTGCTTGCGGAGGTGGGCCCGCGCGTCCGTGGCGGGATCGTCGAGGAGGCGGCCGATCTCCGCGAGCGGGAAGCCCAGCTCGCGGTAGACCAGCACCCGGTGGATGCGCGCGACGTCGTCGGCCGAGTACACGCGGTACCCGGCCGACGTCCGTGCGCTGGGCCGGGCCAGCCCGATGGCGTCCCAGTGGTGCAACGTCTTCACGCTGACCCCGACGAGAGCTGCCGCCCTGCCGACGGTGAGGCCGTCCTGCTCGGTCACCGCCCCAGTGTTGCAGTTCACGGCCGTGGAATGGCGAAACCCACTGCACGGAGCCGGTCGGCCACCGGACCGTCCGGGTCGATCGGTTGCGCGGCGGTCAGCACGACCTGTGCGCCCTCCGGCGTCCGCACGGTCAGGTCGAGGGAGTTCCACGGTGTCTCGTGCGGCCCGTCCGTGCAGCCCGGCACCAGGTCTTCGCAGCGCTTGCGGATCTCGTCGAGTTCGCTGAGCACGCAGGAGAAGCTGATCATCCCGGGAGCGGCTGCACCGAACCGGCCGGCCGGCCGGAGCAGCACGTCCTGGAACGCCCAGCGACGCAGGTGGACCACCTGGTCCGGAATGCTGAACAGATCGCTGAAGCCGAGCCCGCGGAGCCAGAACTCCTTCGAGGCGGCCAGGTCGGCGGTCGGCACGAGCGGGAACATCGGCATGCCGTAGATGCCGTGGTAGTTGCCCGGCGAGACCGCGTCGAACGCGGGCATCGGCACCGGGCTGCGGTATTCGTCCATGCCCCCGAGCGTGCAGCCTCCGGCAGGGTCAGGGTCAAGCCGCCTCCCCAGCCCATGGCGCGGTCCACACTGGACCCACCCCCGGAGACGTCTCGACCCGGCCGCAGCTGCCGGACGACATCACCCTCGTGGCCGGTTCGTGCTGGTCACGGGGGTGATTTCACTGGTGTGGCAGGTGAGGGATTCGAACCCCCGAAGGCTGAGCCGTCTGATTGCTTCGCCGTGACGGGCGATGTCAGTACGTGCGTTATCACGATGTACACACAACGGCGTCGCGCCGGAGGGTTGTCGGCAAGTTGTGAGGTTTCGACGCCTGACGCAGCAAGCGCACGCGTCTTAGGTTGCCGCTGCAACCGACCAAGGAGGCCCCGTGACCTGCGACAACACCATCGCCTCCGTCGTCTGCACCGTGTGTGGCGCCCGATTCAGCTCTGTCGCCGACAGCATCGGCCATACGCACATGACTGATGCGGCTGGCTGCACGCCTGACCAGCTCGACGAGGCACTGCGCGATCTTGTACGCGGAGCGTGCCGCAGGCTGAGAACCAGCAGGTGAGCGCCGAGGAAGAGACTTCCGCCAAGAAGAAGGCTCTCGACACTCGCACTGCCGAACGATGCGCTACTCAGACCGCAGTGGCGGTCACTGGAGCCCGTTGAGGGTGAGGTTGAGCGCGTCGATCAGGTTGGTTCGGTTGCCAGGGCCCATGTTGGCGTCGGGGCCTCCGTTGTCGGCCTCGCTGGTGAACGCGAGGATTCGGCCGGATCGACTGAGGTCGTACACCGTGAGCGGGGTGCTGCGGATGCGATCGCCGTTGTTGCGGACCGCGGCGTACAGCTTGTGCACGCCAACGCGTTCGGCGCGCATCAGGTGGCGCATCTCGTCGGCAGGCCCGGACATTTCCGAGAGCGGATCGGCGTTCGTACCGTCGAGATAAGCTTGCGGTACCCGCAGTTGAGAGATCCTGGCCGGCCGGTAGTCCGGCAAAGTTTCGACCAAGCTCACTGCCAGGTTTCGCGGCAGAATCGGGTCGAGCTGAATTATCTGGTGGTCGGTGATCAACCGGACGGCGTCCCGGCCGGAAGCGGCGACCTGGATCGCGCCGTCGTTGCCTGGTTGCGGGAAGTTGCTCCACGAGTACAGCTCTCGCTCTGCAGCGGCGAGAACCGTGAGCGTGGCCCGGTATTGCGGGGTGAGCGCACCGTCCGTGCTGGCCAAACCGAGCCGAGTGAGTATGTCGGTGCTGCCTCGCCGCAGTGCGGCGGTGGCCTCGGTGGTCCGGTAGGTCTGGTCCGGGCCCACGACGACCGGTGGTTCGACGAGCCGGGCCAGCTCCCACGACGCGAGGAATACGGGCCGGGGCATTCGCACCGGCTTGTCGATGATGCTCACGGGCTGGGTCAGCCCCCGATGGTCGGGGGAGTGGGCGGTAGCCCGGTTCGCGGGTCGAGCAGCCTGCCGCCATCGTCGTCGGTCAGGCTGAATGCAGAGTCATCGTCCATGCCGTACTTGCGCTGGTGCTCGGCGTCCTCTTCGCTTTTGCCCTTGCCGCCGGCCGCGCCCATTCCACCCATGCCGGACGAGCCGCGTGCACCGGTAGCCCCGCGCCCGGCGGCTGAACCTCGGGCCGTGCCTTCCTCACCGGCACCGATACCCGAGCCGCTACCGATACCCGAGCCACCGGACCGTGCACCACCGCTCAGCCCACGACCGGCTGCTCCCCCTCCTGTACCAGGCGAGCCGCCCGGGCCGAACCCGCCGGTGGTGAACCCGCCAGCCAGGCCGGGAGACCACGACGAACCACCACCGGTGCCTGACGAGGAGCCCGGCATCGAGGGAAGCGGCACCGAGCCGGGACGAGGATCGGGCAACGACGGCGGAACATAGCCTGCAGTCTGTGTCCCTCCTCCGGATTGCCCGTCCTGCCCTGGGGTCGTGGTGCCTGGCGGGACGTAGTGACTGCCCGGCGAAGGCCCGGTGGATACCGGAGAGCTGCTGGGCGGTGTGGCGGTGTACGGCGTGCCGACACTGTCCGAACGCGGCGACGAATGCCCGTTCGTTCCGCCGGTGGAGGTGTGGGCCGAGTGAGAAGTAGCGGAATCTTGTGGGGTGACGGAGACGTCGCCGTCAAACCCGGTCAATTGCCCGTAGTCGGCCTTGAGGCCCTGTCCACTGGTCTGCGTTTGCTGTGCATAGCCGTGGTAGTGGTTGAGGTTGTCCTGCGCCAGCTTGTTGTACTGGTTTATCTGGTCTTCGGTGTCGGTATCCCACCACGACGCCTCGTCCCAGAAGTTCTTGTGCGGCGGCGTGTTCGGCATTGGTTGCAGCGCTTTTTTCATCTCGTCGAACCCATGCGCGGTGTCGGTCAGGTTCTGTCCGTTGCCGGTATAGGTTTGTGCGGCAGCGGTGGTCACGTCCGAAAACGGCTTGATCCGCGCCTGCGCGGCATCCGCACCACCACCGGACCAGGCCGACTCCAAACCGGCGCTCAACTGCTGCACCCGCGAACCGGCGTCATCGTGCTTACCGGCCAGCTTCGTGGCCTGCTCGGCGCCCTGGTGCCAGCTTTGGGCCCCCTTGCTGGCCAGGATCTTCTGGACCAATTCCGGCGCCGGGACCGCCTGGTCGCCGAGGTTCCCGTGCCACGCGTCCTCGACCCATTGCTCCGCGTCGTTGAACCGGTCATTGAGCCACTTCGTACCATCGCCGACCCAGTCGAAGAATCCCATCACGAACCCGCCTTCTGCCGCAGATTCGTGACCACCATGTCGGCTACCCGCGCCGTCAACTCACACGGGTCGGCCTTACCCTGCTTGGCATCACTAAGAGTGAGCGAGGCATCAACCGTCAACTCGTCCGAGACGCCCACGGTCACCGCGCAGAAGCCGGTATCGGTGCCGGAGCTGAACGTCGAATGCGCGACCGCGGGAAACCCTTGAATGGGCGGTAGTTCTTTCCAGACCTTGGCCTGCGGCTTCGTGTTCTGGTACACCGCACTGAGTCCCTGGTGCGTCAACGTCCCGTAGTAGATCGTCACCCCGGCCCCGGAGTCGAGGTTGCTCCAATCGCACTTGGAGCCGATTCCGGGGAGAGTGTCTGGCTTACCTTGCGGCACCATGCCAAGGATCTCCGTGAGCTGGCCCGAGGTGAGTGCTTCCTGGCAGGGCTGCCCGGAGAGCACTGACGAGGGCAGTGGGTGCTCGACCTTCGGGGCACCACTGTGCGGCAGTGCTGCGGCAGTGGATGACGGTGCCTGTGGGGTGCTGGCCGGGGCGGCGGTTGACCCCCCAGAGCACCCAGCGATCACCGATACGGCCGCAGCCGTGCTGAGTACCGTCGTGAGCGTTCGGCGCGTCATCACGCGAACCCCCCGTCCTGCTCGCCGGAGGCCGCGTTTTTGACATCGGCTCCGGCCTGCTCGTCCGAGGACTCGGTGGTCCCTAATGCCTTCTCCAGGCGTTTCACCAGCTCGTCGGCGTAGGCATACAGCTGTTCGACTTGATCCTTGCCCGCGACGAACGCACCCGGCGGCTGACCGTCGTTGACCAGGAGCTTGTTATAGCCGTTGCTGCCCGGCTCGTCCGCCGGTGACGTCAGCCGGGTCAGCTGCTCCGCGTCGGTCCGCATCTCGCGGAAATCTTCACGGACGCTCTTGGCCAGGTTGAGCATGCTCATGGCGTCGTCGCGGCTGAGGGCGAATCCCTGACCCGAGGGTGTGGCTGCTCCGCCGGAGGCTCCGCCTCCGCCGCCTGTTTGGTCGGTGATCGCGAAGCCGAGCCCTTCGAGCCAGCCTGGCTGCTGTGCAGGTTGAGACACTGCGCTTGCCCCTCCGATGACGTATGCCCGCCCTGTAGACAGTCGTCCATGCTGTGGAAATCTGTCCACCGGTACCGTAGCGGAGCGGTCACGCAGGGGTGGCAACCTCACGGAAAGAGATGACCGTCACTAGGGGCGGGCGTCTTTGGGCAGCAGCTCCTGGTGGCGGCGGGTCATGGCCTCGTACTCGACGTAGGCGCGGGAGTTGTCCGGTCCGCCGGCGGCCATCATTTCGTCGTGGGCGATGCTCTGCGCAGCCGTTACGTCAGCCACTTGGCCCATTACCTGCCTCATGTGCACGGCCTCGTCACGCATGTCGGCTGCGCCTGGCGCGCCGTACTCGGCGAGCCTGCCGAACAGGTCGATCACATCGACTTGAAGGTCGGCGGCTCTCCGTGCCCATAGTGCGTGCTGGCGGTAGTAGTTCCCGTAACCCCGATCAGCGTCCTCTCCGGACTCACTCGGTCGGTCCATCTGTCCATGCTGCCACGACGGAGACGCCGAAAGGCGGGTACATCGTTCGTGACGTCCTCAGTTCGGCTGTACGACGAGCTGGTCGTACATGTCGTGACGAAGCACGCTCCGCGTACAAGAACGTCGGCGGCGTGGTTCGGAGGCGCGACAAACACGCTCAGGCGCTCGTATCGGGTGCCGTCAACGTCATGATCCGTCGTTCGAGGTCGCTGTTGCGTGCGGCCAGCGCGTCGTGAAGTGGGTCGAGGGTGTGGAACGCGCGTGACGACTGAAGCCCGTCGACTCCGTCAATCGCTGCGGACGCCAGCGCTGCCCCGGCTGCTTCGCCAGTTGTCGCGTGCAGCGCGGCGAGAGTGACCCGTGCTTGAGCGCCGTCGCGACGCTGCCCTTCGGCCCAAATGCGCACAGACGACGCGGCGAGGTGTTCTGCTTCTTCGAGGTCGCCGAGACGCAGGTGAATCTGAGCCAGCATGTGGTCCATGTCTGGGCGGTCGAACTGGTCGGAAGGGTCTCACCCGTTTCCCGCGGAAGAGATCAGATCGCGTGCCCGGCCGGGGTGGTCGAGCATCGCCAGCGCGTGCGCGGAGTCGACGTCCAGCCAGGCATTGAGAACCTGCGTGCGTTCGTGGCGGGAATCCTGCGTGGTCAAGTTGAACTGCGCGAGCTGGAAGAGCTTGAGCGCCTCGTTGGGCTTGTCGGACTGGACCGTCATGTCGGAGTGGTAGATGGCGTTCACCGAGCGCTACGCATCGCCGGCGGGCGTTGCCAATTCGATCGACCGTGCGAAGTGCGTGCGGATGGTGTCGGCGGGCATGTCCGAGTCGAAGTAGCACCAACCAGCCAACGTGTGCAGCTGGCCCAGCTCGGAGGCCACCGCTCTACGCAATGTGGTACCTCATGTCGCACCTTGGGCCTCGCCGAGGCGAAGCCTGCGGACCGGAGTGGACTGACGCTGCGTTGAAAGCAGAAATTCGGTCCGCGACTGTCGTCCGTCAGTTGATTACGGTGGATGGCCGGACCGTTGAAGACGCCCCGAAGTCGGACGCCGGGCAGTGCATGATCGCACTCGGCGGCGGAGGCGTCGCGGTGCTCAAAGCCCATCGCGCACGACTGTTGAAAGAGCGTCTTGCCTGGGGTGACGCTTGGGTGGACTCGGAAGGTCTTCACCAAGGAAGAGGTTCACCGCTCGACCCGGACTGGATCTCCGACGAGTTCGAGCTGCTCTGCACCCGATCTTTTCGCCGGTCAGACTGCACGATCTACGCCACGGCTCGGCCACGCTGATGCTCGCGGCGGGTGTGGGCATGAAGGTCGGACAGGAAACGCTCGGCCACTCGAACATCTCCGCGACCTCGAACACCTACACCCCGGTCTACCCCGAACTCGCCGCAGCGGCCGCCGACGCGGCGCATGCACTCGTGTCACGCAGGAGCGTCTGAGTTCGTCCGTACGCGCCTACTCGCCGGTCGCGCGAGTGGGGTTGTGCCGGTGACGACGTGCCAGACGCCACGAGCATGCTCAGTGCGCGATCACGTCATACAGAAAGTTGACCACGACGCCTAACGGCACGGAGAACGCCAGGCCCGCGCCGAAGAAAAGCCATTGCTGCTTGGAGCCTTTGCTCGCGGCTTTGCGCTGGGCATCGTTGAGAGTCTTGGACATGACCTCGCGCACAGCGTCTGCCTGAGCTTTGTTCAGCTCGGCGAGGCGCTGGTTCTCTTCGGCTTCGGCACGGATGCGGTCGAGTGCAGTGGTCTGCAACTGCAACTCGGCGTTGATCTCGTCGATCAGGAAAGCCGACGAAGCGAGGTTGTCACGAAGTTCGTTGATTCGATCGTTGAGTGTCGGGCGTTGAGGCTCGTCCCGCTCCTGGCCATTGGACGGCCGCTGTCGGATACCCAGCATCCCCAGAACCAAGCTGACCGCAGCACCCACGGCGGCCTCCAGGATGGGCGCAAGTGCTTCGCGCAGCACACCGAAGAGCAACACCGAACACGCCCTCCAAGTTGTTCGCCGACTGCATCGAGGGATCGCGCCGGGTCCACGTGATGTTGCACGCCAGGAACGCGCACTATCACACGGTGCCTGTGGCCTCGGGAGACGAAAACGCCCCTGACACGTTTTCGCATGTCAGAGGCGGTGTGGCAGGTGAGGGATTCGAACCCCCGAAGGCTGAGCCGTCTGATTTACAGGGAGCCGTCCTCGAGGCCCTGACCTGCATAGACGCAGATTTTGGGCTCGTTGCGTCCGCGCTATGTCCGCGCCGGGCGTGCTGAGCGCCCCCTGGAGCGGCTATGGCGACCGGTGCGCGCCAGTTGTCGCGTGCATGCCCGCTCATGGCTCTGGGGCGATCTGGTAGCCCATCTTCTGCCGTTACGAACGAGAGGAGCCCCACTCAGATGCAGCAAGCGAGCGATCTTCGGCAGCCGGTAGCGTCGAGCGCCATGGAACTCGTGACGGAAGCGCGGGAGATCAGCGAGAGGTTCGTCAAGCCGCTGGGGCGGCGGTGGGACCACGTGCAAGCTGTCGCGGGCCGCGCGCACGAGCTTGACCACGCTGTCTCTGAGGGGGAGCGGCCGGCGCTGATCGCCGCGGCATGGCTGCACGACATCGGCTACGCACCTGCGATCGGACACACGCACTTTCACCCGCTGGACGGTGCCCGGTACCTCAAGGCTGAGGGCTGGCCAGAGGTCGTGGTCAACCTGGTTGCGCACCACTCCGGGGCGAGATTTGAAGCCGAGCAGCGTGGTATGTCTGAGCAGCTTGCGGAGTTTCCGTTTGAGGATAACGCGCTTCTGGACGCGCTAGTAGCCGCTGACCTCACAACCGGCCCAGGAGGGGAACGAGTTTCGTACGACGAGAGGATCTCTGAGATTCTTTCTCGCTACCCGGTTTCTGATCCCGTTCATCAGACTTGGCTGATTGCCGGTCCGGTGATCCGTGCGGCCATTGAACGAACCGAGCACCGCTTGAGCGTAGCTCATCCTAAGTAAGGCTGCCGTCGGTCCGTGTCGAGGGCATGCGCGATTCGCAACCGCATTGACGGATGCATGTTGAGGCTTTTGATCTGCGATGGATGCACCCATTCAACTGCTTTGGTCTCTACTCCGTCCTCCCTGGGCTTGCCGCCGATGGCGCGCCCTTCGAAGCAAAGAGAGAACTGCTGTCGCACCTCTCCGTCGTCATAGGCAATTACATGGTTCGGGTTCGTATACGTCCCTGTAAGTCGGACGATCTCGACGTCGAGGCCGGTCTCCTCCCTGACTTCGCGGACCGCCGTCTGGGTAATGGTCTCGCCGATGTCGTGGCCACCGCCCGGCAGGGCCCACAAATCATTATCGATTTTATGGATAAGCAGAACCTCGCCTTCCATATTGCGTACTACCACGGTCACCGACGGCACCACACTGTTGGCGGGTGGCGCAGAGGGATCGTCCACGTAGTCAGTCCTGCTCATGATTACCTCTCGTCATTCTCTGGTGTGGCGATTTGCCACACCCGTTCAAATGACTTCATGTAGTGCTGCCAAATGCCACCGGACGGCTGGCGTTTGAAATGCATAACGGGACTCTGTCCTGCCAGTGCTCCGTGAGCGTGTGGATTCACGAGAAGCTGGTCGTCAAAACGATATATTGAGTTGTACAGGATTGTGCCGTGCGTGCGCACTTCGACGCCGTCCAGGTTCGCGACGTCGGCGAGATATCGACGCATGAGCTGAATTCGGCCCTCAAGACCGCCTGGTGTTCCCTCGTCGATTGCCCGCTGAATCACCGCTTCCGACTTTTCGTCGCCGACTAGAAGTCGGAAGCGGACGCCTTCCTGTGCCTTTTTCTGGATCAGTGGGATCAAATCGTATTGCTCGACCAGGAACGCGCCGGAGAAGACCAGAACGTCCATCTGCTCTGCGACTCCTGACAGGAGTTCCTGCCAGTTCGCGCCTGTGATCGCCGAGCGCGACGGGTAGAAGTGGACCAGCTCCGTCTCATCGGCCGCTGGCCGGGGCGAGTCTCGAAGCGACGGCCACAGGTCGGCCTCCCGGACGCCCAGCGCCTTGACGATCTGTGCCCTCGTCCCCGGATGCGGCACTCTCTCGCTCCGGATCCAGTGATCCACGCTCTTCGTGTGCTTGCTGACCTTCTCCGCCAGGGTCTCGACGGTCAGACCTGCCGCCAGCATGGCGGTCCGAAGGCGGTCGTTGGCCATGTGGTCTCCCCTCTCTCGCCTGGAACGTTTAGAGCGTTTTCGTGGGACGTTTGCGCTGGCCAAGACGTTCTAAAAGTTCTTCAGAAACGCGGTTACGACGTCCGCTGATCTGCGGTTTTCTGTACTCAGCGCGGCGAACACGCCGCACCGAGTCCCCCAGATCGGAGGCAACCATGATCGCCGAGCCGACCTCACGTCGCACTGGCATCGTCCTCGATTCGCTGGACGCGTTCGGTCAATTCGCGGAGCGAGGCCCGCAGCTCGGCAACTGTCTGCCCGAGCTCTTTCAGCGATGTGGGCGGCGCCTCGTTCGGCGGTTCGTCGGCAACGTAGACGCCGACCGATGCGCGAGTTACCAGCCACCCCTCGTCTTGCAGAAACCCGACGGCTTTTTGGAGCGTCGGCAGCGAGACGTTGTACTGCTCGGCAAGTACGCGATTCCCCGGGAGTCGCGTCCCCGGGGCTAGTTCCCCGCCTGTCACAGCGGCCCGGATGGCCGCAGCGACACGTTCATAAGCCGCGAGTCCTGCAGTTTGGTTCGGCATGCTCGCAAGTCTATCGATCTGACCAGTGCTGACCAATGCTCCACCCGGATGGAGTAGTGACCAGGTGACCAATGCTGACTATGGTCAGTATTTGTCAGGAGCACCACGGAAGGAAAACCACCCATGAGGAATGCACACCCCACCCGCCGCGAGCTGGAGATCAGGTTCGGGGGTCTGGACGAGGCGCTGGATCTGGCTGAGGTGCTGGCTGAGCAGTCGGAGTTCTTGCCGGTGCTGGTTGAGGTCGGTCCGGAGGGCGAGGACTTGGCGGAGTACGCGGAGCTGCTGGCGGACATCGATGGGGAGCTGGCGGCGCATGAGGCGGCGCAGGTCCCGGTTGGTGTGGACGCCGGGGGCTGGGCCGGGGCGGTGGATCTGTTTGACCGGAACTGGCTGGTCGGCGGTGTCCCGGGCCGGGGCAAGAACGTCGTGCATCTGGCCGTGGTGCTGGATGTCGAGGCAGAGAGCGAGGCGGCGTGATGTGCGGGCTGGTGGAGCTGAACGAGTTGCAGGCGGTCCGCCCGGCGGTGGGTGCCCCGGTGGGGGTGGTTGCTGCGTGGCATGAGCGGCGGGCGGTGGTGCTGGAGCACATGGCCGCGGAGGGCAGCGCGATGGCTGCGGGTGCGGCGTTGTCGGCGCACCGCAAGGCCTCCGGGCTGATGGCGGTTCCGGCGGCGGCCTGATCCCTCGAGTTTTTCTGACCTGGTTTCGACGGTTTTCCCACCCTGGAAAGAGGTTTGTGATGCACACCCAGACGTTCTCCCGCCGGTCCCGCTCCTACGGCAAGCACTGGATGATCGCGGTTCTGGCGTCCGAGCGGTTCCTCGACGCGAGCACGGGTCGGCAGCTGGTTCGCCCGGCGTTTATGGAGCCGTTGGTGGACGCGATCGCGAAGCGGCACCGGGCGGGGTGGTCGGTGGGTCGGCTGACGTTGTGGCTGCGGGCGACGCTGACTGATCCGCAGACCGGCGAGGTGTGCGTGGTGGCGCAGCGTTCGTTTGTCGCCTATGTGACCGGGCTGCTGGCCGGGGATGAGGCCACGGCGACGCGGGGCCGTCGTGGCGGCCCGCGCCCCCGCGCTGCTCGGCTGCGGGCCGCGGCGTGAGCCCGGCGCCGGAGAACCCGTGGGACTTGCACGACGCGATCACCACTGATCAGGAACGGATCGCCCGCGAGCGTCGCGAGGCGGCAGAGACGAAGGGGCTTGAGCGATGACCGACACCACCACCGACACGACCGATGACCGGACCCCGGTGTTCTACACCGCCGATGTGGTGCTGTTCGCCATGCGGGGGAACGAGCCGTTGGTGCTGCTGATCGAGCGCGGCTGGGACCCGCACCAGGGCAGGCTCGCGTTCCCGGGCGGTCATGTCGAGCCGGATGAGTCCAGCGAGGCGGCCGCGCGTCGCGAGGCGCAGGAGGAGACCGGCCTGGATTTGGCGGGGATCCCGCTGCGGATGGTCGGGGTGTATGACGAGCCGGGGCGGGATCCGCGGGGCCGGTACGTGAGCGTGGTCTACACCGCGACGCTGGCGAGCCTGCCTGCTCCGGTCGCCGGGGACGACGCGGCCCGCGCGTTCTGGCTGCCGCTGGCGACTGCGCTGCGCGAGGCGCGGGATGGGCGGTTCGCGTTCGACCACGCCCGGATCCTGACCGACGCGAGGGGTTGAGGATGCCCCGGCCCGGCGGCCTGTCCCGCCAAGAACAACGCCCGCCGGGCCGGGCCCTTGTCTGATCACCACGACGGCTTTCAGAAGGGAGCCTTCATGTTATCGAGTTTCGAGTTCGAGTCGCTGTTCCCCCAGGACGATTTCGTGGACGTCGAGATGACCGCCTACCTCAACGGGCTGGCTCCGGTTCCGGCGCGGCTGCTGTATGAGCAGGCCGATCCGTGGGCGGTGACGCTGGTGCTGGACTGCGCCGAGAGGGAGCGGGAGTGGTTGTTCAGCCGGGATCTGCTGGCCGAGGGGATGCTGTTCGTCGCCGGTGAGGGTGATGTGCGGGTGGTCCCGGACGGCGACCGGGTGTGGGTCGAGCTGGATGTGCCGGCCGGGCGTGCGGAGCTGGCGTTCGGCCGCGCGGAGCTGGAGAAGGCGCTGGATGCGGTCGAGGGCCTGGTGCCCTCGGGTGCGGAGGCGGAGTTCTTCGACTGGGACCGCGAGTGGGACCTGTTGACCGGGGAGGCAGCGTGATCCCGGGCCGGTCCGGCTCACGCGCTGCGGTGCGGTGAGCCGCCGGTTCCCGTGGGTGCTGGCGCCGGTGGAGTGGTCGGAGCAGGCCTGGTTCACCCGCGGGGTGTGGCACGCGAAACCGTTGTTTTCCCACCACACGGCCGACCGCACGGTGCTGGCGACGAAACGCCAGCTGCGGGCGATGGGCAAGCGGCCCGGTGGGCAGGACCCGTGCGCGTTCCTGTACTTCCGGTGCCGTAAGGCGGGGAAGCTGGTGTTCGCCAATCTGTACCTGATCGAGAAGGCGAAACCGGTCCGGCCGATGACCCCGGCGCGGCAGGCCGCGCTGGACAAGGCAATGGCCGCGCGCCGCACCTGCCGCGGCTGCGGTGAGACCGGGTGGGCCGAACTGCCGAAAGCGCACCGCACCTGCGAAGCCTGCCTGGCCGAGGCCGGGCTGGAGCCGGATTCGTACCTGCATGACTACCTGGTCGGGGACCCCACCCTGACCGCCGACGAGCATGCCGCGCTCACCGCGGCCATACCGCGGCAGGTCGGTGTCCGTCTCGCCGCCTGAGCACGGACCACGACCGGACGCGCCACCTGAATCTGTTGACGTGCAAAGGAAACCTTGCCATGACCATTGATCCTCGACTGGAAACCCTGGACACGGCCCTGGATGCGGCCTACGGCCGGGTGCGTGCACTGGACGAGTACGGGCGCCCCGCGGGCGGGCGGCTGCTGCCGTCCGACGCCATGGCCGCCGAACTGTACGAGCGGGCTGCGCGGCTGGCCGAAGCACTCGCGGCCGATCTGCGGATGGCTGCCGAGGCGTTCCGCCCGGCGCCGGGCCCGTTCCCGTTGACTTCGCTGTGAAAGGACACCTTCCTCATGAACACCAACTATCGGGTCGAGCCGTTGAACACCGCGCTCAACGCCATCGACGACCGCATCCGTGACCTGACCTACCAGTGGGACCCGGCCGACGGGATGCCCGGCGATGAGCAGATCGCGGAGCTGTATGCGCAGGCGGCCGCGCTGGCTGAGGCACTCGCTGACCGGTTCCGGGCGCTGGATCCCACGTGGCGTCCGGAACCGGCTGCCGTGGATGCGGGGGGCGGTGCGTCGTGACGGTGTCGGAGATCGCGACGCGGCACGGTTCGTGGCGGCTGGCGGGGTTCGCGTTGTCGGTGCTGCTGTTCCTGGCGCTGGGGTTGATCCGGTGGCCGTTGGTGGTGCTGGCCCGGCTGCTGACGTGGGTGCAGGCCGGGCTGGACGCGCGGATCACGGCCAGTTTCGCTGATCCGTTCGTCCCGAAACCCGTGACGTGAAAGGAGAAACGCCGATGGGTGAGATCGAACCCCGTCCCGATGCGCGGGTCGCCCGGGTACCGGGTGCCAGCCGCGCGGAGCGGGCGGTGGGGGTGCTGGGCTGGTGGCTTCCCGAGACCGTCGCGGCCGCCGCGGCGGCCGGGCTGGCTGGCTGGGTCGGCTGGTCGTTTCTGGTGCCGGTGATCGCTGCCGGGCTGCTGGCCCGGATCGCGTGGGAATGGCCGGCGGCCCGCCGCTCGGCGCGGGTGATCACCGCTCTGGTGACCGCGTTGGTGGCCGGGATCCGGCGGGTGCGGCGCCGTCGCCGCGCGCTCGACCCGGCCCCGGCTGCACCGGCCGCGGGCGAGCACGAGCACGTGCGTTCCGGTGAGGTCGCGTCGTGACGGCGGCCGGGCACCGGCGGGAGGAGGTGCGCCAGCACTGTCGGCGGTAAGCCCTGGTCAGGCGCGCTCGGGTTCTTGGCGGAAACGGCGCGCCTGACCAGTTCTCCCTATCCCTGCGAGAGGAATCGGAGTGTCCATTGTCCCTGCTGGGCAAAGTCGGCACGACCGCGGCACTGTTCACCGTTGCCGCGATCGCGGTCGGCTACATGAAAGACGCTGATGCCGGTGCCGGTACCGGCGGGCCCGGGGTGTCCGACATCCCGGGCAGTTACCTGTCCGAGTACCGCGCCGCGGCGGACGCGTGCCCGGACCTGGACTGGGCGCTGCTGGCCGGGGTCGGGAAGGTCGAAACCAACCACGGCCGACTGAAAGCCGCCGGTGTGCGCTCCGGTGCGAACTTCGCGGGAGCAGCGGGACCGATGCAGTTCCTGCCGTCCACGTTCCGCGCGGTACGGGCCCGGCATCCGGGGATCGGATCCGACATCTACGACCCGTCGGACGCGATCCCCGCGGCGGCCTACTACCTGTGCGATTCCGGCCTGTCGGCCGGGAACGAGTACCGGGCGATCTACGCCTACAACCACGCGGGCTGGTACGTCACGAAAGTCCGGAACCAGGCCGCGGCCTACCGCCGCGCCGCCTGACCCGCACCACCACTGCACCACTGCACGACCGCGGAGAGCCCGATGCTGCCGCGGTGTCTCGTCACGTCCATTTCCGTTACGACCCTTGGAGAAAACCATGATCAAGCTCATCGCTGCTGTCGTGTTCGCCCTGTCCGCGTGGCTGGCCTGGGGCGCGGGCAGCCTGCACCAGAAGGACCCCGCCCACTACACCACCAGCCCGATGCTGGCACTCGGCGCGATCGCCCTGATCAGCCTGCTGGTGCTGTTCTTCGGCAAGTCCGGCAGCAAGTCCAAGTCCAAGGCTCGCAGCTGACCCGCCACCGCGACACCGGGGGCCGCACCCACCGTGTGGCCCCCGGTGTCGCGGTAGCCACGTCTCGCATCCTGTTGCCGCGCAACCGAAAGGGCCTCTACGCCTATGCGCTACCTGTTCGCCGTGATCACGTTCGCCGTGCTCGGTGCCCTGCTGCTGTTGTTCCTCGGCTGGCGGGTCACCACCCCGCAGGTCGTGCCACCGCCCGCGCCGATCGAGTCGAACCCCTGCCCGCCCCCGACCACCACGCAGACGGTGCCGGGGCCGACGACCACCGTCACCGTGCCCGCCACACATGCGGTGTGGCTGCAACGCGGCTGCCCCGGCGACGTGCTGCCCAGCTCCTGACCTGCTGACTGACCACTGTGGAGGAACCTATGTCGCCGTATCTGGACAAGGCTGCCGAGCTGCTCGACCGCGTCGCCACCTGGAACGACACGTACTACGGCCGCAACGCCCGGCACCCGGCGTTCACCGCCTACCGGGACAACGTGCTCAAGCTCGCCGAGGCCTACGCGGCGCTGGCCGCGGTCGAGGCCGGTGCGGTCCCGGCCGGGCTGGTGCACACGATCCTCGACGCACTGCCAGACCTGCCCACCGAACAACCCCACCCCGTCTTCCTGCCCGAGGAGTGCTGACCATGACCGACAAGGTCGAACGCATTGCAACCCACATCGGCCAGGGCTTGGTCGAGCTGGATCTGTCCGTGGACGTCGCGACAGTCGAGATTTCCGCATCCGAGGACTACACCACCGCCCGTGTCTCGCTGACCCCGGCTGTGCCCGGTGACAAGGAAGCGGCCCGGCTGATCGAGGCCGCAACCACCGAGTCCCGCGGCGACCGTTTCACGGTGACCGTTCCCGGTTCGCAGGGCGCTGGTGGCGCGACCGTCTTCCGGGGGAAGGGAAACGTGGTTGTCTCCTCCGGGACTGTCACCGGCGAGGTGGTCGGCCTGGTCCTCGGCGGCGTCAACCACGGCGTCACCATCGTCAACGGAGAGGTCATCAGCGGTTCGGGCACGACCGTGCTCGGTACCGCGGGTGGCGGACTGCACCTGTTCGCGACAGTTCCGGCCGGATCGAGGATCGTCCTCACAGGCACAGCGCCGAACCTGACCACCCGCGGCCAGCTGGACCGGGTCGAGGCGGAAACCATCTCCGGGGACCTGTCCATCGCCGCGGCCGACGCGGTGGATCTGCAGACCACCTCGGGGGTCGTGCAGATCGGCGCGTGCGGTGATGTCCGGGCAGATTCCGTGTCCGGAACGGTCAGGGTTCGCGAGCTGCGAGGGGCCGCTTCGGTGCGGACCACCTCCGGGCGTATCGCGGTCACCGCCTACACCGACTCGACGGTCACCGCGGAGACCGTCTCCGGGGACATCGACCTGTCCGCCCCACGCGGTGTCGAGATCGACGCGCGCACCCGCAGCGTGTCCGGCCGTACCAGCAACCGCAGGTGGCCGGAGTGAACACCACGGAGGAGGGCACGCCGCACAGGCTCGACGTGGCGTGGCGACCCGGACGACGACACGGGTTGCTGATGCTCCAGACAAGCGATGCGCCCGAACGGAAGGAGGTACGTCCGTGAGCTGGCAACAGGAAGTCCGGGCGAACAAGGCCGCGAAAGCCGAGCAGGCGCGGCTGGATCAGGCTGCGACGACCGGGGACGAGATCGCCCGCTTGCATGCTGCGGGGGAGGAGACCCGCAAGAACCGTGAGGCCGCGGCGAAACTGGCCGCCGAGGCGGAGGCTGCTCGGCTGGTCGAGCGGGACCGTCGCCGTGGCGAGCGCGCCGCGCGGTGGGCGGCTGTCCGCGGGTTCACCGCGACACATGTGGTGGATGTGCTGATCTACGGGATCGCGGTGGTGTCGTTCGCGATGGCGGCCCCGGCGATGGCTTCCTATGGCGCCGACGTGTACGCCTCGGCGCTGGGCGGGTTGCTGCCGTTGATCACCGAGCTGGGTATGTGGGCGTTCGCGGTCGCGGTCCTCATTTCCCGCGTCCGGACCCCTGGCCGGCCGGTGTGGGGGTTGCAGGCGGGGGTGTGGGTGTTCGGGGCGGTCGCGTGCGGCGCGAACGCCGTGCACGGCCTGAACCGCGGCTGGGGCCCGGCGGTGATCATGGGTGTGGTGTCGGTGGCCGGGGTCATCGCGCACCAGCTGGCGATCGCGTCTCCGCCCCGGTCGCGCACCGAACGCCAGAGGGCCCGTATCGAGCGCCGCGCCGCGGGCAAGGCTGCCGCCGCGGCGCGGGCGGCGGTGCGCACGGCTGCCGCCCAGATCGATGCCGAGGGCCGCGCGCGGCTGACCTACACCCCGGGCACCTACCGGGTCCGCCGGGGCCGCCTGGTCGCGGCCCCGGCGGACCCGGACGTGCCTGGCCCGCCCGACGCGATCGACCGGGAGATCGCCGCGTTGCTGGAGAACGCGGCGACCGGGCCGCGCCCCGGAACCACCGGCGGCGGGGGAGAGCCGATCCACCGGGGACCGGTCGCCACCGCCGAACCCCCGGCCCCCGGCGAGGCCCCCGATCCGGCCCCGGAACCCGGATCCGAGCCGGGACCGGATGCGGGGGACCGCACGGCCGGACCGGCCGGTCCCGACCGTGGTCCGCGCCGGTCCCGCAAACGTGTGGGACCGGCTGGGACCAGCGGCAACACCGGGTCCGGGACACCCCCGCGTCGCAGCAGGGACCGGTTGTGGACCGAGTTGCAGGCCGCGGTCGTGGCCGGGGACATCGACCCCGCGACCGCGAGCGTGGAGGAGGTCCGTAAGACGCTGCGCTGCCGGAAGGAGACCGCGAAACGACTGCACCACGACCTGACCGGAAACGACTGACGCGACGGGGCCCGGGACCATCCCGGGCCCCGCTTCTGCTGGACCGACCCGAAGGGAGCCCTCGTGGCTGAGAACGACACCTCCACACCCGGCACCGTGGTGCCGTTCCGCCGCCCCGATACCCCCGCGGCGATCGAGGGCGAGGTGGTCCCCGCTGGTCCCGACGCCCCCGGGACCGGGCTGGCGGTCACCGAACCCCGGCAGACGTGGGGCACCCGGGTGGTGCGGGGGACCGGGCGGGTCCTGGCCGGCCCGTCGGATGCGACCCGTGCCCGGCTGGCTGAGCGCACCATCGACCTGTCCCACCACACCGGGACCCGGTTGCGGGCCGGGGCCGGGCACAGCAGCCGGGCTCTGGGACGGGCGAAACGGTTTACCGGGCGACACGCCGCGATCATCCGTAAGGGCGCCGACCTCGCCCACCAGCGTCACCGCGCCGACCGCGACCACACCGACGTCAAAACCGCCCGCGTGCTGGCGCGGGAGAAGGGCGACACCGCCCAGGTCGAGGCCCTGACCAAGCAGCTGAACGAGGGCCGTCACGTCCGCGTGGACGCGGCGAAGAAGTGGGCTGAGCTGGCCTGGTCGGCGACCTGGCGGTCCGGGCTGGTGCTGGCCGTGCTGTTCCTCGCTTCGGTGATCGTGGGCGCGGTCAACGGGTTCGGCCACTGGCTCGGTGTATGGAACGCCAACGACGCACTCGCCGTCTGGCGGGCCGTGTTCGGCGGCATGTATCAGGCCGGGGCGCTGCTGTTTCGGTTCTGGTGGTTCATCCCCACTGTCTACATAGGAGTTAAATTGTATCGATTCCACAAGGACGGTTCCCGGCTCGGTGAGCAGATTCTGCCCGCTCACCTGCGCAAACAGGCCAGCTCGACGCAGCAGCGAGAGCTGACCGACGGGATGGTGACCCAGGCGCTGGCCAACATTGGCAACACCCAGCTCAAGGGCTACATCAAGGAGGGATGGCCCAACCGCGACACCGACAACGCCTGGGTACAGCCGCCGATCGGTACCCCCAAGGGCTGGTCGGTGCAGATCCGGCTGCCGCTGGGGGTCGACGTGCCCGCGGTCCGCAAGGCCCACAACGTGCTCGCGCACAACCTCGGGTGCCGGGGTCCGGAACTGTTCCTGGATGCTGCCGAGCAGGACCCGACGGTGCTGGACCTGTTCCGGCTCAACCCCGGGGTCTTGCGGGAACCGGTGGAGGCGTACCCGCTGCTGGAGGACGGGACCACCGACTACTGGACCGGGTTCCCCATCGGGGTCACCCCGCGCGGGAACCCGGTGGTGACGCCGGTGTTCGAACGCAACTTCGTGTTCTCCGGGACCATGGGCTCGGGCAAGACCACGATGATCCTGGACCTGCTCTACGGGGCGATCCTGGACCCGCTGGTGGACATCGACGTGTTCGTGTTCGCCCAGAACAACGACTACGACCTGCTCAAGCCCTGCCTGAACACCTTCTCCGAGGGCGGGACCAGCGGCAACGTCGCGGCGTGCCTGGATCACATGGAGGAGTTGTACGCGGACCTGGCCAACCGCGGGCAGCTGCTGAAAAAGCACGGCATCAACAGCGTGAACCGGGAGGTCGCGGCCAAGGAACCGGGGTTGCGGCCGCGGATCGTGGTGATCGACGAGTGCCAGGCGTTCTTCCGCCAGGACACCCCGGAGGAACGCCGGCGGGTGGTCAACCTGCTGGTCAACTTCTACAGCGCGGCCCGCAAGTACGCGGTCAACGTCGTGTTCGCGACCCCGAACCCGTCGGACCAGTCGCTGCCGCGTGACCTGGTCGCAGTCACCACGAACAAGGCCTGCGGGGCGATCGGCGACAAGACCCGCAACAACGTCGTGCTCGGGGAAAAGGCCTACGAGAACGGCATTTCCGCCCTCGACCTGAAACCGAAAACGAAGACCGCGCTCAACGACACCGGCACGCTGATCACCATCGGGTTCATGGACGAGCCCGGCGCGGTCCGCTCCTACTACCTGACCCCTGACCAGCAGCAAATCCTGGTCGACCGCGCCCTGCACCTGCGCGGCGGCGTTGCCACGGCGGCACCGCAGCTGGTGGCCGAGCGGGACGTGCTCGCCGACATCCTCGCGATCACCAAGGAGGTGCCCGTGCGCGAGGATGAGCCACACCCTCGCGCCGGAGCGATCGCCGCGGCCCTGGCGAGCCGCTGGAACGCCTACCAGGGCTGGCAGATCAAGGACGTGACCGACGCCCTGGCCGAACACGGCTACACCGTTCCGACTACGCAACGTAAGTTCTGGGTTGATCCGGCGAAGGTTGCCGAAGCCCGCGCCCGCCGCGACACCACCGCCGACGAGTGAGCCCGAGCCGCGCCGCCCGCACACCCCCGAAACCGGGGCCTGCGGGCGGCCGGCGAGGCCAACTCACTCGGCTCACTCGGTTCACTTCGACTCACTTCCGCAGGTAGGCCCGATCTCACTCGCGGAATGAGCCAGCTCACTCCGATCCGACGAACTCACTCACCAACGCACTCCCAACTCACTCGCCGCGACCCCGCACGACATGGTCGCGACCCCCAGCCCACAGCCCGCCCGGCAACTACCCACCGTGGTTGCCGGGCGGGCTGTGGGCTGCCCGCCGGGCTCCACCCGTCACCGGCGGCCGACCGTGGAAGGAGCAGCCCGTGACCCGCACGCCCGGCCCGCGTCGCGACTGGCGGGTCGACATGCGCGCCGACTTCGCCGGGTCGGCGCCGATGGAGGTTGATCCGCCGACGCCGAACGGGCGGTGGCAGTTCGAGCTGACCGCCGGCCGGATCGACCAGGACGCCGAGGATTTCTTCGGACGCGGCTACTGCCACTGGCTCGCCGGGGCGATCCACTCGATGACCGGCTGGGAATTGGCCACCGTCGATTCTTCCGGGCCCGACGGGTGGGAACCGGCGCACACCGCGGTGGTCACCCCCAACGGATCGCTGCTGGACATCTTTGGTGAGCGCACGGCCGATGTGGTGCGTGCCGACCACAACCAGGGCGGCAGGGTCGAGACCCGTGTCCGCGACGTGTCCAGTGTGCACATGCCCGGCGATGTGATCACCGGCATCGACGATCTGCGCGGCGATCCGCTGTGGTGGGCCAACATGTTCGGCGACGACGACTCCCGCAGCGTGCTGTTGCACTACGCCCGCCTGGTCCTTCGCCAGAACGGCTACGGCGAGGACATCGCCGAATCCGCCCTGGAATCCACCGCGACATCGGTCGATCCGGCCCCCTCGCACCACCCGAGCACCAGTACCGCACCGTCCACGACGACATCGCCGGGCACCGGCGGAGGAGCAACGATGTCCAGCATTGAAGAGATCCGAGCATTCCTGTTCGGCAGCAACGAGAAAGCCACCGGTCTTCAGGGGCTGCTCGCCCAAGCCGCCGCGGAAGCCCAGGACGTGACGGCCGGGATCCAGACGGCTGCCCAGGGCAGCGCCAACCCCGCGATCCAGGAAGCCGTCAGCATCTACGCACAGATCACGGCCGCGGTTGAGCAGGCCATCGGCATGGTCACCGTCGCCCGCGACACCCTCGGCTCCTACGCCGCAACCCTCTGAACCTGCCCCGCGCCCCGCGGCCACAACCGCAGGGCCCACCTGAGCTCCCACCAAGCCCACCTGCCCGCCGGGTGGGCTTCTCTGTGCTCCCGAAGGGAATTCCTTGACAGTCACGAACATCCCCGGCGCGCTCGACCTGGCCGCCACCGACCTCACGACGTGCACCGGCCTGGACGCGCCGCACGCGTTCTACGACGAACTCGCCGACGCCTGGTACGCGGTCGGCACTGCCGACCCGGCCGCGGCGCTCGCGTTGATCCAGGACGCTGCCGAGGACGGGGGAGGCCCGTACCCGACGGCCGCGGACCTGCCCGCGTTCCGGGAGCGCTGGTTCGCTGACGCCCACCCCGCCGCCACCGGGGACGACCCCGCGGTCAGCGTCGTGGACCCGGCCGTGCCCGGCGCGTTTCCCGCTTTGGTGTGGCGCCCGCACGGCGACGCGCCGCCCGTCAGCCGCGCGGTCGCCGACACCCGCGGCGGATTCCAGCACTGACCCGCCGCCCGCCGACGCCGCCGGGCCGACAGCCGGGACAACCCCTGTCGGCCCGGCGGCACCCATCCCGTTTCTTGGAGGAAGCCCCGTGACGACTCGCCTGATCCTGCCGCCCGCCCCGGGCCGCCCGCCGCGACAGCGGTGGGGCTGCCGTTCGTGCGGTGCCCGCAACCGGATGCGGCAGCGCTGCTGCCACACCTGCCGCCAGATCCGCCCCCGCCGCTAACCCCGTACTGCCACGGAAAGGACGGTCCTGTATGGACACCAACCCTGTTGGTTCGCCTGTGTTCGAGGCGGAGAACCAGTTCCTCGGCTCGGTGCTGTGGTCCGACCTGGCCGGCGCCCGCACGCTGATGGCCGGGATGCGGCCGGATGATTTCGCCCGGCCGATGGCCGCGCACATCGCCCGGCTAGCGATGCAGGTCATGGCCCAGGGCCAGGCCCCCGGCCCGGCGTTGCTGTTCGACCAGGCGACGCAGACCGGGCAGGCCCGCGGCGAGCACCGCATCACCTGGCTCACCCGAGAACTGGCCGACCTCTACGGCCACGCCGCGGGCGCGGTGTTCGGGCCGCGGTTCAAGACCAGCGTGCTCGACGCCGCGTACCGCCGCGCCGCCACCCGCTACGCCCACCGCCTCGCCGAGGCCGCCGCCACCGGCGACGCCGCCGCGATCGCGGCCCGGCTGGACGAGCGCGGAGACCTCGACGCCCTCGCCGAGCGCTACCGCGCCGCGGCGGGGCCCGAGGTGCTTGACCCGCCGGAGATCGTCCGGCCCGCCCCCATCCCGACCTCGACTCGGAGGAGCGCTGCCTGATGAGCACGACCACGAGCATCGAGTGGACCGATGCGTCCTGGAACCCGGTCACCGGCTGCAGCGAGGTGTCCGAGGGCTGCGAGCACTGCTACGCCAAGACGTTCGCCGAACGCTGGCGCGACACGAGCGGGCACTACTTCGCCTCGGGGTTCGATGTGCGGTTGCGCCGCGACAAGCTCGCCGCGCCGTTGCGGTGGCGCACACCGCGGCGGGTGTTCGTCAATTCCATGTCGGACCTGTTCCACACCGACGTGCCGGACGAGTACATCGCCGAGGTGTTCGCGGTGATGGCCGCCTGTCCGCAGCACACGTTCCAGCTGCTGACCAAACGGCCCGGCCGGATGCGGTCGCTGCTGCTCAATGACGCGTTCGCGGACCGGGCGATGGACCGGTCGCTGGTGATCACACCCGTCGCGGCAGGGGAGCGCCCGCACGGCGACACCTGGCCGCTGCCGAACCTGTGGGTCGGGGTGTCGGTGGAAAACCAGCGGTGGGCCGATGTTCGGCTCCCGGTCCTGGCCGGTACCCCGGCCGCGATCCGGTGGGTGTCGGCGGAACCGTTGCTGGGGCCGGTGAACCTGTCGCCGTGGCTGGGCGACGGGTTCGACGCGGACGGGACACCGGCCGGGTGGCGCAGCACGCTGGATTGGGTGGTGGCCGGGGGCGAGTCCGGGTACGGCGCGCGGCCGATGCACCCGGGGTGGGCGCGGTCGCTGCGTGATCAGTGCGCGGCCTCGCGGGTGCCGTTCCTGTTCAAGCAGCGCGGCGCCTGGACGTGGGACGCCCGTTACGGCAATCCCGATGGCACCGGTAGCGACCCGTGGGCCGACCGCGACCCCGACGCCTACGTCACCCGGCTCGACGGCCGCACCGCCGACGTCCGCACCGCGATGGCCGAAGGCGGCGACTGGCACGGCGTCTACCGCGTCGGCAAAGGCCGCGCCGGACGCGACCTCGACGGAACTATCCACGACGACTTCCCCGCTCCGGATCCGCGCTGATGACCGACCGACTGCAAGGAGATCCGCTGATGTCTGATCCTGACCGGCCGCCGGTGGTGTGCCTGTGCGGTTCGACCCGTTTCATGGACGCGATCGCGCACGTCGCGCAGTCCGAGACCCTCGCCGGGCGGATCGTGGTGCGCCCCGAAGTCGTCTCCTCCGCCCGCTCACCACATGGGGCGGTGCTGGATCAGGAGGCGAAGACGGCACTCGACCGGTTGCACCGGGCCAAGATCCGCTACGCCGACGAGGTCGTGTTCGTCGCGCCCGGCGGCTATATGGGGCCCTCGACCCAGGCCGAACTCGTCTACGCCCTCGACCTCGGCAAGCCGATCCGGCTGCTGACCGGCAGCAAGGAGCACCACTGATGCTCACGACGTATCACGAGTTCGCGGGGTTCGGCGGGGACACCATCGGTGTGCTGGCGGTGCCCGGGACCCGCGGGGTACTGGCGGCCAATCACGACGAGAACGCGATCTTGACGCATGCGTTGAATCATCCGGAGATGGACCACTACCGCGGGGACATCGCGAAGGAGGACATCGGGCGTTTCCCGCGGGTCGACTTCTTCGCCGCGACCCCGTCGTGTCCGCCGTGGACGGACGCGCGTGGGGAGAAGCGGGACTTCGACAACACGACCCAAGGGGTGTTGTTCGATCCGGTGACCGGGCCGCGGGCCAGCAACCCGCAGACGGCGCGGGCGCGGGCGTTGATGGAGGAGATCCCGCGGTATCTGCAGGCGATGAACCGGCGCGGCAAACCGGTGCTCGGTGGGCTGGTGGAGAACGTCGTGCAGGTCGTGAAGTGGGACCAGTTCGGCCGGTGGCGCCGGGAGATCGAGGCCGAGGGGTACCGGACGCGGGTGATCGCGCTGAACGCCATGCACGTCACCGGCCCGACGTTGGGGAAGGTCGCGCAGTCGCGCAACCGGTTCCTGTTCGCGTACTGGCACACCAGCCTGGGACGGGATCCGGACTGGGACAAGTGGTTGCGGCCGAAGGCCTACTGCCCGGTCTGTGACGAGGTGGTGAGCGCGGTGCAGGTGTTCAAGGAACCGCGGGTGACGATGGGCGTCTACGGTGCCCGCAACGGCCAGTACGTCTACCGCTGCCCGCATCGTGCGTGCCGCCACCAGATCGTGGAACCGGAGGTGCTGCCCGCCTCGACCGTCATCGACTGGTCGCTGGATCCGGGACAGCGGATCGGGCAACGCGTCGACAAGCACGGACGACCGGATCCGCTGACCCCGGCCACGATCGAACGGATCGAGGCCGGGCTGGCCCGGCACGCGGGGACGCTGCTGGTGTCGTGCGCGGCGCGGGCCGGGGTGCACACGGCGACTTCGGTCGGGCAGCCGTTGCGGACGCAGACCTGCCGCCGCGAAACCGCGGTGGTGGTGCCGCCGTTCATCTCGATCCAGCGCAACGGCGGGTCCGCCAAGACCGCGTACCCGGTGGATGGGCCTATCCCGACGGTATCGGCCGGCGGAAACCACCACGGACTGGTCGGTCCGCCCACCGACCCCGACGGGCTGGCGCTGCTGATGTCCTACTACGGCAACGGTGGTACCCGCGGTACTGACCAGCCGGTGGGGACGCTGACCACCCGCGACCGCTATGCCCTGCTCACCGGGACACCACCGGTGGCACGGTGCACGTTTCGGATGCTGCAGCCGCACGAGGTCGGCGCCGGGATGGGCTTCCCGCCCGGTTACCGGATCCCCGCCACGGTCGCGAAGTCGAAACGCAAGACGGTCCGCGGCTACGGCAACGCCCTGCCCCCGGCGATGGCCGAAGTCACCGCCAGCGCCGTGATCGAAGCCATCACCGGCGAACCACTCGAACCCGCCACCTGAGGAGGCCGACCGTGACTGACCAGTGGCACGACGACATCGGTGACGACTGGCACGACGATGAGCTGCTCGGCGCGCCGAAGCTGGAGCCGGAGTGCTTCGACTGCAACGACGCCGGCTGCTCCCGGTGTAACCCGACGCGGTGGCAGGCCTGGTGGCGGCGCCACACCGGGCGGCGCGTCGAAGCCTTGCGGCGTCGCGTCCGTCGCCGCGGCACCGCCGCGGAACCCGGCGAACCACCGTTCTGACCGACGCGTCCACCTGACCTCACAGCCGCGCCGTCCCGATTTTGTCGGGACGGCGCGGCGGCATTTCGGCCGGCTGGATCCGGACCGCCCAATGCTGCACGTCAAGCAGAGGAGCACGACTGATGACGCAGCCTGCCCGACCTGTCCGACTGCTGCGCGAACCCGTGGTGCCCACCGACGTCGACGCCGCCGAGGCTGAAGCGATCGCGCAGGTGGCGCGGGGACGCGCCGAACTGCCGACGCTCGACCCCGCGGTGATGGACTGCTACCTCGGGCACCTCGTGCACAAGGTCGAGGCGACCAGCGAGGCCGATCCGGTGGCGGTGCTGGCATCGCTGCTGTGTTTCGCCGGTGTCCACCTCGGACAAGGCCCGCACGTGCGGGCCGGGGACGACCCGCACCCGCTGCTGGTGTGGCCGCTGATCGTCGGCCGCACCAGCGCGGGCCGCAAAGGCACCTCCTGGTCGACCGCGAAACGGCTGATCACCGCGGCGGACACCGCGTTCACCCACCACAACATCAAGTCCGGGCTCTCGTCCGGGGAAGGGCTGGCCGAACGGTTCGCACTCGACGACGACGAACAACAGCTCGACGGAGCCGACACAGGACGGGACTTGCGGCTGATGGTGATGGAAGCCGAGTGGGCGGGGGTGATGGCGAAGATGAAGCGGGAAGGCAACTCGCTCTCGGCGATCCTGCGTTCGGCGTGGGAAGGCGGTGACCTGTCGACCCTGACCGTGGCCGCCCGGGTGGCGCCCAGCTCGCACGTCGGGATCCTCGCGCACATCACCCCCGCCGAGTTCCGCGACAAGGTCTCCGCATCCGACATGGCCGGTGGCACCTACAACCGGTTCCTGCCGCTGGCGGTGTCCCGGTCGAAGTTCCTGCCGTTCAGCCAGGGCGCACCCACCGACATCGTGGCCGGACTCGGCAACGGGTTCGCCGACCGGCTCGACGAGGGCGCCCGGCTGGGCACCCTCGGGTTCACCGGCCCGGCCGCGGACCTGTGGCGGGCGCTGTACATCGAGTTCGCCACCGACCACGGCGACATCGCCGTGGTCGAGCAGTTCGTCTCCCGCGCCGTGCCGAACTGCCTGCGGATCGCCGCGATCCACGCCGCACTCGACGGACAACACGCCATCCACCCCGAACACCTCACCGCGGCCGCCGCGCTCGTGCGGTACTCCATCGCCTCCGCCCGCGCGATCTTCACCGACAGTTCCGTGCTGGCGAAGCTCGCCGCGTGGATCGGCGCTGACGACCAGGGCCGGACCAAAGCAGCGATCACGAGCGAGTACTTCCGCCGCAACACCCCCGCCGACGAGATCAACAGGATGCTCCACAAGCTGCTCGCCGCCGGGCAGATCCAGGTCACCAAGATCCCGCCCGCCAGCGGCCGGGGCCGTCCGACCGAGGTCTACACCGCCGCCACGCCCCAGCACCCCGCGAAAGAAACGAAGTAACGAAGTAACTCGCTGACCAGCACAAACACCGGGGACTTACCTCGACTTACTTCGTACCTACGAAATAAGTCCCGAGAAGAACCCCAGGTCAGGCACATCTTTCGTTACTTCGTTTCCTTCGCGCCCCAGCCAGCCAACGGCACCGCCTCATGCCGCCCACCCACCGGCCACCGCCGATCACCCGGAAGCGAGACATCTACCCGCACCGCCCGCTGCCCCGCACTGCACACGGAAGGGTCATTGCCGCATGGCCAACGCCAACAGCAAGCTGCTCACGCTCGCCGAAGTCCTGGAAGAACTTGGCGGTGTCGCCATCTCGACGTTCTACGACTGGCGTGCAAAGGGTAAAGCGCCTATGTGCGTCAAACTGCCGAACGGCGACCTTCGTTTTCGCCGGTCGGACCTCGAACGCTGGATTGAAAGTCGCGTGGAGAAGAAGGCTGCCTGATGCCGAGTTCGTACAACGTCAAAGTCTGGAACACGCAGCGTCGAAAGCACCGGAGTGGAAATTGGACTTATCGTGCACGATGGACAGTGAGCGGAAGAGAGTTCAACGAGCCGTTCCGAACTTCGGCTCTCGCTGATAGCTTCCGATCAGACCTTGTTGCTGCCACGCGCAAAGGTGACGCGTTCGATACGGAATCAGGTCTGCCGAGATCGATGGAGAAGAAGCCCGCAATGGCGATCTCCACCTTCGCGTTAGCGTGTGAATACGTCGACATGATGTGGCCGAGCGCGTCACCGAAGTACAGAAAGTCGATCGCCGGATCACTGACTAAGCTGACCTTAGGTGCGGCCAAGCGCTCGCTCCCGAAAGACGGCAAGTTCCGCCGGGCGCTCACGGGCGCGTTCAATGCGAAGTTGCGGTTGAAAGCCGACCTGGATGAGTCGATGGACATCGTCTCGAAGTTGCGTACAGCCGGATACTCGGCAGAAGTGGTTGATTGTGCCGACGTAGCAGAATCAAGCAGCCGTCGAGCGTCGGAGTTCGCCAGGCCCGACGTGCTGCGCGCGGTGTTGAACAGCTTCGAGAAGAACCTCGACGGATCACGGGCGGCTGTCGACACGGTACGGATTCGTCGTGCCGCTTTTCGCGGGTTCCTTGACTACGCAGTGGAGCGAGGTGCTTTGGATTCAAACCCGCTGGATGAGGTGAAGGTGAAGAAGCGGACCTACGAACTGAAGGAGGTCGACCCTGCCGCGGTCATCAATCCGATGCAGGGGCGCATGTTGCTTGCCGCGGTAGCAGAGCGCGATCCGGCTCTAGAAGCCTTCTTCGGAGTGATGTACTACGCCGCTCTCCGTCCAGAAGAAGCTGCCAACCTCAACAAGCGCAACCTGTCGATCCCGGAACAGGGGGCGGGATGGTTGGTCCTCGAGGCAGCACGTCCCGAAATCGACGCCGAATGGACCGACTCTGGCGAGGCCTCGGAGGAGGGGCCGCTGAAACATCGGAACGCAAAGTCGAGTCGGCCCGTCCCGTGCACACCGCAGCTGACTGAGTTGCTCCACAGGCACATCGCCCGCCACGGCACCGCGCCTGATGGCCGGCTGTTCCGTGGCAGCCGGAACTCCGGCCGGATCAGCAGCTCGGTCTACGGTCGAGCGTGGGCGGCAGCACGGGCAGCCGTGTTCACGGAAGAGGTGCAGGCCAGGCCGATCGCCAAACGGCCTTATGACCTCCGCCACGCAGCTGTGTCCACGTGGCTGTCCAGCAACGTGGAGCCCACCAAGGTCGCCAAGTGGGCGGGGCACAGCCTCGGGGTGCTGATGCGCGTTTACGCGAAGTGTCTAGACGGTGGCGAGCAGGCCGCGATGGACCGGATTGAGCGCGGCTACACGGGCTACTGAGCTTGCGTCCGTGATGCGTCCGTGGATCGGCCAAATTATCCGGAGTCAGCTGGAAGCAGCCGGAAGTTACAAGATCACCCTCGTGACCGGTTCGTGCTGGTCACGGGGGTGATTTGGCTGGTGTGGCAGGTGAGGGATTCGAACCCCCGAAGGCTGAGCCGTCTGATTTACAGTCAGATCCCTTTGGCCGCTTGGGTAACCTGCCTTGGCCGGGTGACCGGCCGGGCAAAAGGATACCCAACCGGCCGGGGCGGGGGTCAACCGGGATGGCCGGGGGTGGTCAGGGGCTAGGCTGGTGGCCCCTGACGAGCGAGTACGAGGTGTGAGGACACGTGGCGGATCCCTCTTTCGACGTGGTGAGCAAGGTCGACCGCCAGGAGGTGGACAACGCGCTGAACCAGGCAGGCAAGGAGCTGGGCACGCGGTTCGACTTCCGCGGGACCGGGACCGGCATCAGCTGGGCGGGCGAAGAAGCCATCACGATCGAATCGGAAACCGAGGAGCGCGCGCTCGCCGCCGTGGAGGTCTTCAAGGAGAAGCTGATCAAGCGCAACATCTCGTTGAAAGCCTTCGAAGCGGGCGAACCCGCCGTCTCCGGCAAGACCTACAAGATCAACGGCAAGATCCTGCAGGGCATCGCCTCGGACAAGGCGAAGCAGATCGCCAAGTTCATCCGCGACGAGGGTCCGAAGGGCGTACAGGCCCAGATCCAGGGCGACCAGCTGCGGGTGTCCGGCAAGAAGAAGGACCAGCTGCAGGACGTGATCGCCCTGCTGAAGGGTGAGGACTTCGAGATCGCGTTGCAGTTCACCAACTACCGCTGACGCACCCGTGTTGACCTGCGGGTATCGCCGCCGGCTGCGGCTTGGCCGGGGCCCGGCGGGCTGGCGCCCCGAACGGGTGGAATCCGCAGGTCGGCCGGTGGGACGGTGCGGTGCTCCGCCGGGCGCGTGATGTAATCGCGCGCGACCGGTCGTGAGAGAGGGTTCTGGATGCGCCGTTGGACTCCCGTGATCGCCTTCCTCACGTCGGTGGTGGTGCTCGTCGCCGGGTTCACGCCTGCGACTGCGGTTGCCGACAAGAAGCAGCTCGTGCCCGGGTTCGGGTCCTATCCGCGGCTGGTGCGGCTGGAGCACTCGTCGTTCGGGCGCGGGCACATCATCGCCGCGCTGACCAGTGCGGACGCCGAGGGCAAGTTCACCCCGGTGATGGAGAGCACCGACGAGGGCGCCAGCTTCCACCAGCTCGGCGAGATCCGCGATCCGGATGCCAAGCTCGGCCAGTGCTGCGGCACGCTGTTCGAACTGCCCCAGCAGGTCGGCGGGCTGGGTGCGGGGACTCTGCTGTGGGCGGCCAGCTACCGCCAGGACGCCGGCGCGCAGCGGCGGATCGGCCTGAAGATCTGGGCCAGCCGGGACGGCGGCCGCCGGTGGACGTTCCTCTCCGAGGCGGCGCGCTCGCACAACCACGACGGCATCTGGGAACCCGAGTTCTCCGTCGACGCGGGCGGCACGCTCTGGCTGCACTACGCCGACGAAACCCAGGCCCCGAAGTACGCCCAGGTGCTCAACCGGGTCGGCTCCACCGACGGGCTGCACTGGGGGACCAAACAGCTCACCATGGCGATCCCGCCGGACCGGGTGCGCCCCGGCATGCCGATCGTCCGCCGTCTGCCGGACGGCCGGTACTGGTTCAGCTACGAAATCTGCAACTACGGCGACCGCTACTGCGATCCGTACTACAAGATCTCCGCCGACGGCGCGAACTGGGGTGATCCGGCCGATCCCGGCACCAGGGTGGTCACCGCCAACGGCGACTACTTCCAGCATGCGCAGACCATCACGCTGTTCCCCGGCGGCCCGCACGGCGTGCGGCTGGTCATGGTCGGCCAGATCTACACCGACGCACAGGGCACCCCCCGGCCCGGCAACGGGCAGACCCTGCTCGTGAACGACGAACTCGGCCAGGGCAACTGGTACCCGATGCCGGGCCCGATCCGGATCAACGGGATCTACAACGACTTCTGCCCCAACTACTCGTCCACCCTGCTGCCGGTCGACGGTGCCAAGAACGTGCTCGAGATCGGCACCGAGAACAACGACGGCTGCAAGGCGTACTTCGGCAAGGGCCCGCTTTTCTGATCTTCGCGCGCCCGCGGACCTCACTCGGTACGGTGAACGCCGGACCGAGTGGCCGACGAAGGGCGAGGGAGCGGACGTGAAGGGCATCGTGCTCGCGGGAGGCAGCGGTACGCGCCTGCACCCGATCACCCAGGCCGTGTCGAAGCAGTTGCTGCCGGTGTACGACAAACCGATGATCTACTACCCGATCTCGGTGCTGATGCTCGCCGGGATCCGGGAGATCCTGATCATCTCCACGCCTGCCGACCTGCCGAATTTCCGCCACCTGCTCGGCGACGGCAGCCAGTTCGGGCTCTCCTTCTCCTTCGCCGAACAGCCCAGCCCCAACGGGCTGGCCGAGGCGTTCGTGATCGGCGCGGACTTCGTCGGCGACGATTCGGTGGCACTGGTACTCGGCGACAACATCTTCTACGGACAGGGTTTCTCCACCACCCTGCGCACCGCCGCGACCGACCTCGACGGCTGCGTGCTCTTCGGCTACCAGGTCAAGGATCCGGAACGCTACGGCGTCGGGGAGGTCGGCCGGAACGGCAAGCTGCTGTCCATTGAGGAGAAACCGGCCCGGCCGCGGTCGAACAACGCGATCACCGGACTGTACTTCTACGACAACGAGGTACTGGAGATCTCCCGCGACCTCAAGCCGTCCACCCGCGGCGAACTCGAGATCACCGATGTCAACCGCACCTACCTGCGGCAGAATCGCGCCGACCTGATCGAGCTCAGCCGCGGTTTCGCCTGGCTCGACACCGGTACACACGATTCCCTGCTGGAGGCGGGCCAGTTCGTGCAGGTGCTGGAACACCGCACCGGCGTGCGGATCGCCTGTCTGGAAGAGGTGGCGTTGAAGATGGGCTTCATCGGCGCGGACGAGTGCTACGCGCTCGGCACGAAGCTGGCGAAGTCGGGCTACGGCGAGTACGTGATGAACGTGGCACGGACCGCGGGCGCCACCGGCTGAGCCGAGCAGGCCAGCACTCGCCTGCTGGCTCTTGAGCGATCGGGTGCCCGGCCACCAGCATCGCCGGCATGGTGATCTCGACGGCAGCGGCGGCGGGTATGGCGTTGACCGCGCTGGGCATGGTGCTCACTCCCGGCCCGAACATGGTGTATCTCGTGTCGCGCAGCATCGGCCAGGGACGGGTGGCCGGGTTGGTTTCGCTGGCCGGTACGGGGGTCGGGTTCGTCGGCTACCTGGTCATGGCGAATCTCGGGCTGGCCGTGGTTTTCTCCGTGGTGCCGTGGCTGTACATCGGGGGCAAAGCCGCGGGTGTCGGATATCTGGCGTACCTGGCCTGGCAGGCGTTGCGGCCCGGCGGGCGGGGACTGTTCGAACCGGCGGAACTGGCCGGTGATCCGGCGGGAAAGCTGTTTCGGATGGGGCTGCTGACGAACCTGCTCAACCCGAAAGTGGCGATCATGTACCTCGCGCTGATCCCGCAGTTCGTCGATCCGGCGCTGGGAAACCCGACCGCACAGGGATTCGCGCTCGGCAGCGTGCAGATCGTGGTCAGTCTCGCGGTGAACGCGGTGATCGTGCTCACCGCGGGATCCGTGGCCGGGCTGATCAGGCGCCGGCCGGCCTGGGCCGTCTGGCAGCGGCGGATCACCGGGACGCTGCTCGGCTGCGTCGCGGTGCTGCTTGCCAGGGAAGTGCCTGCCAGGGCCCGGATCTGACGGCGCCCGGGTGGAAAACCCGGGCGCCGTCACGGTTCACGCGGCCTGCGGCAGTTCCGCCGATGCCGGGGTCAGTGCCAGTTCCAGGACCTCCCTGACGTTCGCCACCGGGTGGACGTCCAGCTGGGACAGCACTTCGGCCGGCACATCGTCCAGGTCCGGTTCGTTGCGCTGCGGGATGATCACCGTCTTCATACCGGCCCGGTGCGCGGCCAGCAGCTTCTGCTTCACCCCGCCGATCGGCAGCACGCGGCCGGTCAACGAGACCTCGCCGGTCATCGCGACGTCGGTGCGCACCATACGGCCGGACAGCAGCGACGCCAGTGCGGTGGTCATCGTGACGCCCGCCGACGGGCCGTCCTTCGGCACCGCACCCGCCGGAACGTGCACGTGGATGCCACGGTCCTTCAGATCGCTCACCGGAAGCTCCAGCTCCGCGCCGCGCGAACGCAGGTAGGACAATGCGATCTGGGCAGATTCCTTCATCACCTCACCCAGTTGCCCGGTGAGCTGCAGTCCGGTGGACCCGCTTTCCGGATCGGCCAGCGACGCCTCGATGTAGAGCACGTCACCACCCGCGCCGGTCACCGCCAATCCGGTGGCCACACCAGGAGTCGAGGTGCGCTGGGTCGATTCCGGCAGCGACGACTCCGGCACGTGCCGCGGGCGGCCGAGGTAGGTCTCCAGGCCATCCGCGTCGACGGTCACCGGCAGCGCGAGCTCGTCCAGTGCGACCTTGGTGGCGATCTTGCGCAACACCTTGGCGATGGTCCGGTTCGCGTCGCGCACGCCCGCTTCACGGGTGTACTCGGCGGCGATCCGGCCGAACGCCTCGTCGGTGAGCGTCACGTCGCCGGACGTCAGCCCGGCGCGCTCCAGCTCACGCGGCAGCAGGTGATCGCGTGCGATGGTCACCTTCTCGTGCTCGGTGTACCCGTCGAGGGTCACCAGCTCCATCCGGTCCAGCAGCGGGGCGGGAACGGTCTCCAGCGCGTTGGCCGTGGCCAGGAACACCACGTCGGACAGGTCCAGCTCCACTTCGAGGTAGTGGTCGCGGAACGTGTGGTTCTGCTCCGGATCCAGCACCTCGAGCAGCGCCGCGGTCGGATCGCCGCGGTAGTCGGCGCCGACCTTGTCGATCTCGTCCAGCAGCACGACCGGGTTCATCGAACCGGCCTCCTTGATCGCCCGCACGATCCGGCCCGGCAGTGCACCGACGTAGGTCCGGCGGTGTCCGCGGATCTCCGCCTCGTCGCGGATGCCGCCGAGCGCGACCCGCACGAACGTGCGGCCCATCGCCTTCGCGACCGATTCGCCCAGCGACGTTTTGCCGACCCCGGGCGGACCGGCGAGGGCCAGTACGGCACCGGAACGCCGTCCGCCGACCGGGCCGAGACCCGACTCGGCACGGCGCTTGCGCACGGCGAGGTACTCGATGATGCGTTCCTTGACGTCGTCGAGGCCGGCGTGGTCGGCGTCGAGCACGGCCCGTGCGGCGGCGATGTCGTAGCTGTCCTCGGTGCGTTCGTTCCACGGCAGCTCCAGCACGGTGTCCAGCCAGGTGCGGATCCAGCCGCCCTCCGGCGACTGCTCGGACGTGCGCTCCAGCTTGTCGACCTCGGCCAGCGCCGCCTTCTTCACCGCCTCCGGCAGTTCAGCGGCCTCGACGCGGGCGCGGTAGTCGTCGTCCTCGGCACTGCCGTCCAGCTCACCGAGCTCCTTGCGGATTGCTTCGAGCTGGCGGCGCAGCAGGAATTCCTTCTGCTGCTTGTCCATGCCTTCCTGGACGTCCTTGCGGATGGTGTCGGTGACTTCCAGCTCCGCCAGGTACTCGCGGCTCCACTCGAGGGCCTTCTCCAGCCGGGCGCTGACGTCGAGCGTGGTCAGCAGTTCCAGCTTCTGCTCGGTCGTGAGGTAGGGCGCGTTGCCGGAGAGGTCGGCGACCGCGGAGGGCTGCTCGATCTGCTGGACGGCGTCGATCATCTGCCAGCCGCCGCGTTGCTGCAGCAGCGAGATCACGACCGCCTTGTACTCGGTCGAGAGCTGGCCGGAGCGGTCGTCGGTGCTCTCGGAGACGTCGTCGGCGTGCACCCAGCGGGCGCCGCCGGGACCGTCGGCGATCCGGCCCACCGCAGCACGGCCGGTGCCGCGCAGCAGCACCGCGGTCTTGCCGCCGGGGACCCGGCCGACGCGTTCGACGGTGGCGACCGTGCCGAGCTCGGCGTATTCGCCGTGCACGCGCGGCACGATCAGGACCTCGGCCTTGTTCGCCGCACCGGAGCGGATGCCGGGCAACGACGTCGTGGCCGGCGTCCTGGCTTGTGCGGACTCCACTGCGGCCCTGGTGTCGCCCTCGTTCAGGTCGAGCGGGACCACCATGCCCGGCAGCACGACGTCGTCATCGAGCGGGAGCACGGGCAGGAGGCGGGTGTCGGACATGTGCACTCCTCGGTTAGTTGAGTCTGTCTTGCTCAACTCTCCGAAGGGTGGGTTTGTTTCCCAGGGAGTGTTCGCTGGCAGCGATCAGGGTTTGCGGGCGACCCCGCACCAGGCGAACGGCGTGGCCGCCGCCTCGACCGCGTTCAGCTCCCGCTCCGGGCGCCAGTCCGGGAGGTGCGTGATGCCGGGCTCCAGCAGCGGCCAGCCGCCGAAGAACGGCTCGATCTCCTCGCGGTCGCGCATCCAGACCGGGTTGCTGGTCTTGCGGTACTGCTCCACGAACCAGCGCAAGCCCGCCAACGCCTCGCCGCTGCCGTCGCCCTCGCTCATCTGCGAAATGGCCAGCCAGCTGCCCGGTGCGAGTGCGTCGCGGTAGGTGGCCACCAGCTCGTCCGGATGGTCGTCCGGGCCGACGAAGTGCAGCACCGCCATCATCATCACGCAGACCGGCCGGCCGAAGTCGATCAGCTCGACGGTGCGCGGGTGCCGCAGCACCGCCTTCGGGTCCCGCATGTCGGCCTGCACGATGCCGGCCCAGTCGGTGGCCGCCTCGTCCTCGAGGATCAGCGTCGCGTGCGCCACGGCCACCGGCTCGTAGTCGACGTACACCACGGCGGCGTGGTCCTCGTCGTCCAGCTCGGCCTCGATCACCTCGTGCACATTGCCCGCGGTCGGCACCCCGGACCCGAGGTCGATGAACTGCCGGACACCCGCGGCGAGCGCGGCCCGCACGACCCGGTTCATGAACTCGCGGTTCTGCTGGGCCCCGGGCCGGACGAGCGACCACTGCTGTTCCACCCGACGGCCGAATTCCCGGTCGACGGCCCAGTTCTGGGAGCCGCCGAGGTACCAGTCGTAGACCCGCGCGGCCGACGGCTTCTCGGTGTCGACGCCTTTGGGTGCTCTCGGTGCGGCATCCGGTTGCTCGGTCACGGTGACTCCCCTCGTCCCGGAACCACCTTAACCGGCAACGGTCAGCGCACCGCCGGTCGTCGCTGCCATCCGGTCCACAACGGACGGTAACCCTGCGCGTACCAGAACGGCGTGGACCGCGGGTTGGCCACCGCACTGTGCAACAGCACGACGTCCGCGCCGGCTTCGTCGAACACCTGGTGCGCGTGCGCGGCCAGCGCGGAACCGACCCCGGAGGAGCGGGCCGTCTCGGACACCGCGAGCGAGGACAGGTAGCCGATCCGGGAAGCCGCCACGCGGTGGCTGATCCAGCCCGTCTCGTCCGGCATTTGCAGCAGCGCGATACCGAGCGGCTGTCCGTACAGTTCGGCGATCCACAGCTGCGGCTCCGGGCGTTCGAGCTGGCGCAGCAGTTCCTTCTCCAGCAGTTCCCGGATACCCGGCCGCACCGTCACCTTGCCGAACTGCGCGTCGTAACGCTGCAGCTCCAGCATCAGCCGCACCGCGGTGCCGAGATCGTCCGGCGTGGCGTGCCGGATGCAGACGCCCGGGGTGGTGGCCGGGCCCGGCGCGGCCATCCGCGCGGCCGGGCGGACCGCGATCACGCCGACCGGGGCGAAGCCGTGCCGCAGCAGTTCGGTCGCCCCGGCGGTGTCCCGGCTGGGCCGCGACAGGACCGCGGCACACTCGGTATCCCCCGGCCGGGCGATGCCCTGCAGGTGTTCATTCCATCGAGTGAGAAGGGCGTCCAGTCCGGCCGCCGGATCCGGTCCGGCGAGCTGCACCTCGAGCCGGTGTTCGGTCAGTGCCCGCCAGACCGACTGCGGACTGTCCGGGCCCAGCTCGGTCTGCGAGGCGAGGCCGGCCGCACTGGTGTCGCCGACCTGTGCGGTGAGCAGCGTGTCGTCCCCGTGTGCGGAGAACGGCAGTGGCGCGGGAAGCAGGGCGTCCACCGTGGCGATGCGCGCCGCATGGCCGGTGGCTGTCACGTCGTTGTGCATGTCCCCATTGTGATCCGTGCCGGGTGGTCCGGACCCCAGAACACACCCCGGCTCGGCAGATCGGGCACGAAGAGAGCCTTTCACTCCTTGGTCCACGCAGGTCAGCACTGGCCGCCCATTGTTAACCGTGGGGTGATCTCCTACTGTCTCGAAAGGGACGCAGGTACGCCCTACGGGGTAAGGTACGGCGCTGGTCCACACCTGACGTCACTGACGAGCGCGACCGGGCTGCCGGGAAGGAAGGTCGGATGCCGGACAGCAACGCCCACCCCGGTACCGCACCAGGAGCGAAGGACAAGGAGGGCGCCGTGTCCGGGACCGTCACCGGGTCCCGCACGGACGAAAGCCGGTTCCGCGTCTACACCTTCGTCGTACTGGGCCTCGGTGTGCTCGCCGCGCTCGCGGTCGGCTCGTGGCTGCCCTTCCACAGCTCGCCCAGCCTGTGGTGGATCGGCCCGGTGCTCGCACTGGCCTTCCTGCTGGCCGAGCAGCTGGGCATCAACGTCGACGTCCGCAGCGGTATTTCCTGGACCATCTCGTTCACCGAAATACCGCTGGTAATCGGTTTCTTCGTGGCGCCGTTCGAGGTCGTGCTCGCCGCGCACCTGGTGGCGGGCATCGGCACGTTGCTGGCCCGCAAGGTGGCCGGCCGGGTCCTCTACAACGCGGGTGCGTTCCTGCTCGAGATCACCGGCGCGTTCGCAGTGGCCGGTCTGGTGCAACAGGCCATGCACGCCGGCACCATGCCGTGGGTCGCCGCGCTCGCGGGCACGCTCACCGCGCCGCTGGTGAGCACGCTGCTCGCGCTGGCCGCAGTGCGCGTGCTGCGCCGTCGGATGCGGGTCAGCACCGCGATCCGGCTGACCGGGCGCATCCTCGTCGTCGGCTTCGTGAACGCCTCGGTCGGGTTGTCCGGCTACCTCGTGATCGCGGCAACCCCGCAGGCGTGGCCGCTGGTTCTCGCGGTCTTCCTCGGGCTGACCGCGCTGTACTGGGCGTATTCCGATCTGCTGCGGGAACAGCGGGACATGGAAGCGCTCTCGGACGTGAGCCTGATGGTCGCCAGATCGGGGCAGCAGGCCGCCGCCCGTCCGGCGAGCCGTGCCGACGAACTCGTGGGTGGCGTCGACGTGCGCGAGTGGGCAACGATCGCGGAACGGATCAAGGACCAGCTCGCGGCAGGCCGGGTCGTGCTGCGGCTGCGGCTGGAGGCCGACGATCCGATGCGCGTGGTGGTCGCGGGCGACGATCTGCCTGCGGCCGACCCGAACCACGACGATCCGCTGCTGCGCCTGCCCGGCGCGCACGTCCGGCACTTCCGCATCACCGAGGCGAACCCGGACGTCCGTGCCGCGCTGCTCGACCGGGGTGCGCAGGAAGTGCTCGTGGTGCCGTTGCGCAGCGCGAACCAGCTGCTCGGGGTGGCCGAGGCGCACGACCGGCTGTCCCGCTGGCGCGGGTTCGGCAAGTACGACGTGCAGCTGCTCGGCACGATGGCCAGCCACTTCGCGACGTCGCTCGACAACCGCAGGCTGCTCGCCACGCTCCGCCACGACGCCTACCACGACCCGCTCACCGGGCACCTCAACCGGCCCGGCTTCCAGCAGGTCGCCAGGGACCCGTTGCGCGAATCCGAAGAGGTCGTGGTGCTGCGCATCGACCTCGACGTGTTCTCCACGGTCAGCGACGCACTCGGCTACTCGTGGGCGGACCGGATGGTGATCGCGGCAGGCCGCCGGATCCGTGACGCGCTCGGTTCGGACGTCCCCCTCGCCCGGCTCGAAGGCGCCTCCTTCGCGGCCCTGCTGGTGGGCTCCACGAACGACGACGCGCACCTCGTCGCCGAGCAGCTGCGGGTGCAGCTGTCCGCGCCGTACCCGGTGGACCGGCTCTCCGTCGAGGCCAACGCGATGATCGGCTACGCCAGCTCCGCGGACGACGCCGGCGAAGTGGACGTCGACGGCATGCTGCAACGGGCGGACGTCGCGGTGCGCGCCACCCGCGGCGGCGAAGAGGTGCGCGGCTACGTGCCGAGCATGGGCCAGATCTTCCTGCGCCGTTTCCAGATGGTCACGCAGTTCCGCCAGTCGCTCGAAGACGGGCACGTCTCGGTGCACTACCAGCCCAAGGTCACCCTGCCGAACCGGCAGGTCCAGGGCGTCGAGGCGCTCGTGCGCTGGGTGCACCCGGAGTTCGGCAGGCTCGGCCCGGACGAGTTCGTGCCCGCGATCGAGGCGGCGGGCCTGATCGGCGTGCTGACGTCGTTCGTGCTGGAGGAATCGCTCAAGCGGGTGCGCAAGTGGCTGGACGAGGGCCTGCGGATCTCCGCGGCGGTCAACCTGTCCGTGCGGAACCTCGCCGACGAGGAGTTCCCCGCGAAGGTCCAGCGCGAACTGGAACGCTTCGACGTACCCCCGGAGCTGCTCACGTTCGAGCTCACCGAGTCCGGCGTGATGTCCGACCCGCAGAAGGCGCTGCCGATTCTGCGGGAGCTGCACTCGCTCGGTATCGAGCTGGCGGTGGACGACTTCGGCACGGGGTACTCGTCGCTGGCCTACCTGCGGCAGCTGCCGGTGGACCAGGTGAAGATCGACAAGAGCTTCGTCCTCGGCATGGGTACCGACCTGGGCGACCTCGCGGTGGTGCGCTCGATCGTCGAGCTGGGCCACTCACTGGGACTCACCGTGGTCGCCGAGGGCGTCGAGGAGGACGTCGCGCGCGATCAGCTGGAGGCGATGGGCTGCGACGTGGCACAGGGCTACCTGATCTCCCGGCCACTGCCGGAGGACCGCCTGGAGGCCTGGCTGCAGGCCCGCACGGCGCGGTCGCCAGGACGGCACTCCGAGACCGTGCTGACCTTGCTGACCTGAGGTTTTGCGGTAACGGGACCCCGGCTGCGCGACCGGGTGAACGCCCTTGCTAACCTTTCCTGGTCCTCGCGAGAGGCAAGGCCCCTTTAGCTCAGTCGGCAGAGCGTCTCCATGGTAAGGAGAAGGTCTACGGTTCGATTCCGTAAAGGGGCTCGCGAGTAGGCGAGCTGTGCTTGCGGAAAACGCAAGCTTGGCTCGCTTCGCGGCGTCTATCTGGGGGTCGGACCCCCAGGCCCCCGCCAGGCGGGCTTCGCCCCCTGGACCCCCACACCGGGGGGTTAAGTTGGGGGTGGGCGTTGGTTAGGGCGGTGTAGCTCAGTTGGCAGAGCAAGCGGCTCATAATCGCTGTGTCGCCGGTTCAAGTCCGGCCACCGCTACGCGGTAACGACGGGGCTGGCCCCCGGATCTGAGAGAGAAGGAAACGCTGTGGCTGCCACCGACGTGCGACCCAAGATCACGCTGGCGTGCGAGGAGTGCAAGCACCGCAACTACATCACCAAGAAGAACCGGCGCAACAACCCGGATCGCCTTGAGATGAAGAAGTTCTGCCCGAACTGCGGTACGCACCGGACTCACAAAGAGACCCGCTGACGCACACCCGTTCTCGTTGTGCAGGAGCCGCCCCGGCCACGTGCCGGGGCGGCTTTTCGCTGTTCGTCCCAGTCGCCCGGGTCGGCCCGGGGTTCGGCTAGCCTCGTCGGGTGCCTTTGGACCAGACGTTCACCGGACGGAGCTACCCGCCCGTCGATCAGTACCACGTGAGCCGGGAGAAGATCCGGGAGTTCGCCGACGCGATCGGTGACGCCAACCCGCTCTTCCACGACTCGGAGGCGGCTCGTGCGGCAGGCCATCCGGACGTGCTCGCGCCCCCCACGTTCCTCACGCTGCTGAACCTGCCGAAGATCAACGGCATCGTCTCCGACCCCGCGCTCGGGCTCGACTACTCGCGGATGGTCCACGGCGACCAGGGGTTCCGCTACGAACGCCCGGTGTACGCAGGCGACGTGCTGGAGATCGCTGCCCGGATCGACAGCATCATGGCCAGGGCGGGCAACGACTTCATCAACCTCCGCGCGGAGATCACCGACGCCGACGGCAAGCTCGTGTGCGCGACGCGTGCCCAGCTCGTGGTGCGAGGGGCGGACGCGTGAACGTCGGCGACGAACTGCCCCCGCTGCAGGTGCAGGTCACCCGCGAACAGCTGATCCGCTACGCCGGTGCCTCACTCGACTTCAATCCGATCCACTGGAACGAGCGGTTCGCCACCGACGTCGGCCTGCCGGACGTGATCGCGCACGGCATGCTCACCATGGCGCTGGCCGGGCGCATCGTCAGCGACTGGCTCGGCGACCCCGGCAGGCTGGTCGACTTCAGCGCCCGCTTCACCCGCCCCGTCGTGGTCCCGGACACCGAGGAAGGCGCGCTGGTCGAGGTCACCGGCAAGGTCGGCGCGCACACCGACGACGGTCTCGCCCGCATCGACCTCGTGGTCAAGTTCGAGGGCAAGACCGTGCTGGGCAAGCCGCAGGCGCTCGTGCGGCACTGAGGCTTCGCGCCTCAGGAACCGACCAGGGACTCCACCACGTCCGCCATACCGTCCTCGCCACGGGCGTTCGGGTGCAGGGCGGCGGCGGGCGAGGTGGGCACGAGACCCTCCACCCAGCGAGTGCCCGAGCTGGTGCACACGTCGTGCCCCTTGCTCGCCGCGGCTGTGTCGGCGAATCCGGCGTCGTGGTCCTTGGCCTGGTCGGCCAGCGCGTCGTTGAGCTTGTCCAGTTCGTCCCGCAGGTACGCGACGTCACCCGAGCCGATCGGCAGCGACGGCCAGCAGCCGTCGCCGTTCGGAAGCACGGTGGGGTAGCCGACCACGATCACGCGGGCCTTCGGCGCCTTGTCGTGGATGCGGTCGAGCACCGCGCCGACCCGGCTCGCCGCGGTGTCGATCCGGTCGGCGAGCTGGTCGTGGCCGCCGGTGGTCAGCCGGGTGCGGCACGGTGCGCCGCCCGCGTGCGAGGTCACGCAGCTCGGGGCCAGCTCGATGAAACCGACGTCGTTGCCGCCGATGCCCAGGGTGACCAGCGTGGTGGCGGACGTGACGGCGTCGAGCTGCGGCGGGTTCGTGCCGCTTTGCGTCGACTGGGCGGAGGTGAGGTCCGCAGTGGTCGCGCCACTGCAGCTGACGTCCGCGAACTGTGCCGGCTTCACCTTCGCCGAGACCACGTGCGGGTAGTTGTTGTCCGAACGGTCGCAGCCGGCCGGCGTACCCGCGCGCTTGCCGGTGTGCGGCGCGGACGTGTACGAGTCGCCGAGCGCGACGTACCGGCCCGAACCGCCGCCGGTGTCCGCACCGGACGGGGGAGCGGCAGACGAGTCGTGCTTGGACTTGTAGTAGCCGAACCCGAGCAACCCGGCCACCACGACCAGCACCAGTAACCCGCACCCACCACTCTTCTTGGCCGCCACGACACGTTTCTACCGGTACCGGAGCCCGGCGACGACCCGCTTCCGGGTGATCAGGGGTACGCACCGGGCCGCTGAGCGCGTTCGATCCCAGGTGAGCGGGTTTCGTGGCGTTTGCCGCGCCGATGAGCGCGACGAACGGGTCGACGAACCGGGCGCACTTCGGCGGGGGTCGTTCCGCGGTGCCGCCCGACAGGTAGCGGTGCGACCGGGCAAGTGACCGGTCGGCCCATCCACCGCTGGGCGTAGCCGGGCTCCTCGGCCGCGGTGGCGGATCCGGCGACTGCGGTGGGCCGGCGAGGGGTCGCGTATTGCGGCAGAGCGGCCGAGTCGGAGCGTGGTCGGCCGGTCTCCTTGCCTGTCGTTTGCCTTGGCGTGCAACGGTGCTCGCCTGTGGTCACGGATGTCTTCACACGGGCGTGAGGAAATCCGGTGGGGTCGAGCTGATTTCGCTTGCTCGGCAAGGCTTTCAGGTGAGGACGGCGCGGTGGCGGTGTGGCTGCCGAGGCCATGCTGCCGACCGGCTTGCGATTAATCCCGGGCCGGCGCGGGGGCCCGTACTGGCCTGATCGAAGGTGTCTCGCCGGTCTGCCGGGGCGGGGCCGGTCGGCGGTCGGGAGGGCGCGGTTGCGGGTCGCCAACCGGCTTGCCGTAGACTTCTGAACTCGGAACGCACTACGGTCATCCCCGCTGGATGGTGGGGACGATGGAATGCGTCCTCCGGAGCCCGGGTGACCGGGCTCCACAGGGGTGTAGCTCAACTGGCAGAGCAGCGGTCTCCAAAACCGCAGGTTGCAGGTTCAAGTCCTGTCACCCCTGCGTACGGGAACTGGTGAAGCGGAGGAGTGGTCGTGAGCGACAGCGACGCCAGCGGCGAGCACGAGCGGGACGAGTCGGACAGCAAGCCCGACACCGAATCCCGCCCGACGTCCGCCGCGGCTCGACGCGAGCGCCGCGGCACCGCTCGACCGGCAGGCAAGTCCGAGGCCCGGCCGGGCTCGACCCGGCCGTCCGGAAAGGCGGGCGACAAGGTCGCGAAGCCCGCGCCGGATGCCAAGGGTGCGCCGACCCCCAAACGGGACCAGAAGCCGAAGAAGGCCTCGGTCTTCGCCCGGATCGTGCGTTTCATCCGCGAGGTCTGGGCGGAGCTGCGCAAGGTGATCTGGCCCAACCGGAAGCAGATGGTCACCTACACCGCGGTCGTGCTGGTGTTCGTGGTGTTCATGGTGGCCCTCGTCAGCGGGCTCGACCTGGGCTTCAAGCAGCTCGTCGGGCTGGTCTTCGGCTGAGGAGCGCAGATGCGCGCCGCGCGGGCCGGCCTGCCCGAGCCCGGCAAGTGATCAACTGAGAGGACGGAACGTGACCTCCGACAACGGCACAGGAGCCGGTCGCGACCTGACCGAGCTTTCCGACGAGCAGGTGCACGCGGCACTCGGCGACGAGGAGTCCGCCCACCTCGAGCCCGTCGAGGTGCCCGCCGCGGCTGACGAGGTCGACGAGTCCGCCACCGACGAGGACGGCGGCGAGACCGCCACCGAGGCCGACGACGCGGAAGCGGAAGCCGACGACGCCGGGGCAGGCGACGCGGAAGACGCCACCTCCGAAGCCGACGCGGTGGACGAGGCGGAGCCGGTCGCCGCCGGGGAACCGGCTGCCGAGGCGGACGACCCGGTCGCCGCGCTGCGCGCCGAACTGCAGGCCGCACCCGGCGAGTGGTACGTGGTGCACTCCTACGCCGGGTACGAGAACAAGGTGAAGACCAACCTCGAGACCCGGACCACGACACTGGACGTCGAGGACTACATCTTCCAGATCGAGGTGCCGACCGAAGAGGTCACCGAGATCAAGAACGGCCAGCGCAAGCAGGTGCAGCGCAAGGTGCTGCCCGGCTACGTCCTGGTCCGGATGGACCTGAACGACGCCTCGTGGAGCGCGGTGCGCAACACCCCCGGCGTCACCGGGTTCGTCGGTGCCACCTCGCGGCCGTCGCCGCTGACCGTGGACGAGGTGCTCAAGTTCCTCGCGCCGCAGGTCGAGAAGGAGGCCCCGGCCAAAGCCGCGAAGGGCGAGGCCGCCGCGGCCAGCCCGGCAGGCGCCCCCACCGTCGAGGTGGACTTCGAGGTCGGCGAGTCGGTCACCGTCATGGACGGTCCGTTCGCCACGCTGCCCGCCACGATCTCCGAGGTCAACATCGACGGGCAGAAGCTGAAGGTCCTGGTGTCGATCTTCGGCCGGGAGACCCCGGTCGAGCTGTCGTTCAGCCAGGTCTCCAAGATCTGACGGCCGGGAATACCGGCCGGCAGTCCCCGCGTACTGGCAGGTGTGCGGGGGACTCACGTCAGTAAGAAGGACACAAGGTAATGCCACCCAAGAAGAAGAAGCTTGCGGCGATCATCAAGCTGCAGATCAAGGCTGGTGCCGCCAACCCGGCACCGCCGGTCGGCCCGGCGCTGGGTCAGCACGGCGTGAACATCATGGAGTTCTGCAAGGCCTACAACGCCGCGACCGAGTCGCAGCGCGGGGACGTCGTCCCGGTCGAGATCTCCGTGTACGAGGACCGGTCGTTCGACTTCAAGCTGAAGACGCCGCCGGCCGCGAAGCTGCTGCTCAAGGCCGCAGGCGTGGAGAAGGGCTCCGGCGAGCCGCACAAGACCAAGGTCGCCAAGGTCACCTGGGACCAGGTCCGCGAGATCGCCAAGACCAAGGAGACCGACCTCAACGCCCAGGACATCGACCAGGCGGCGAAGATCATCGCAGGCACCGCCCGCTCGATGGGCATCACGGTCGCGGACTGACCGTACCGCGAGATCGCGCCGGTTTCCGGACTGAGCGATTCGATCGGCCACCAGGCCGGGCGCATCGGGAGGGAAGAAACCGGCTGAAGGCGATCTCGCCGCCGCGGCGAAGCCACGGCAATCAACCACTGTGGGAGAGCCAGTGCTGGCTCAGCCACCACAACTGATCCGCTCAAGCTAAGGACAGAAGCATGACCAAGCACAGCAAGGCCTACCGCCAGGCCGCGGAGCTGATCGACAAGGCGCGGCTGTACGCGCCGCTCGATGCGGTGAAGCTGGCGAAGGAGACCACCAAGTCGAAGATGGACGCGACCGTCGAGGTCGCGATGCGTCTCGGGGTGGACCCGCGCAAGGCCGACCAGATGGTCCGCGGCACCGTGAACCTGCCGCACGGCACCGGTAAGACCGCCCGCGTCATCGTCTTCGCCGTCGGCGACAAGGCCGTCGAGGCCGAAGCCGCAGGCGCGGACGCGGTCGGCACCGACGAACTGATCGAGCGCATCCAGGGTGGCTGGCTCGACTTCGACGCCGCGATCGCGACGCCGGACCAGATGGCCAAGGTGGGCCGCATCGCCCGCATCCTCGGCCCGCGTGGCCTCATGCCGAACCCGAAGACCGGCACGGTGACCCCCGCGGTTACCAAGGCGGTCGCGGACATCAAGGGCGGGAAGATCAACTTCCGCGTCGACAAGCAGGCCAACCTGCACCTGGTGATCGGCAAGGCCTCCTTCGACGTCGAGAAGCTGGTGGAGAACTACGCCGCCGCACTGGACGAGATCCTGCGCGCCAAGCCGTCCTCGGCGAAGGGCCGCTACGTCAAGAAGGTCACCTTCACCACGACGATGGGCCCCGGCATCCCGGTCGACCCGCAGCGGACCCGCAACCTCCTCACCGAGGAAGCGGCCGTCTGAGTCGGACATCACGAGAAAGGGTGGTCACGCTTTGTGCGTGACCACCCTTTTTTCGTGTCTCATGGAGGCATGCCGACGACGTTCACCGCTCCCGACGGGCTCCCGCTGAGCTACACGGTGTGGGAGGGGGACGGACGGCACCGTCGCCCGGTGGTGCTGCACCACGGGTTCGCCGCCGATTCCGAGGTCAACTGGGTGCGCCCAGGGGTGGTGAACACCCTGGTCGACGCCGGGTTCACGGTGATCGCGCTGGACGCGCGCGGCCACGGCGCCTCCGCCAAACCGCACGATTCGGCCGCGTACGGCGAGTCCGTGATGGCCGCCGACCTGTCCGCGCTGCTGGACGAGCTGAAGCTGGACGAGGTGTGCCTGGCCGGGTACTCGCTGGGCGCGATCGTCTCCCTGCTGGTCGCCACGAACGACCGGCGCGTGCGCTGCCTCGCGGTGGGCGGGGTCGGCGCGGGCATCGTGGACTTCGGCGGCGTGGACACGCGAGTGGTGGACCGCGAACAGATCGCGGCGGGCCTGCTTGCCGAGGACCGCGCGGACGTCTTGCCCGCGGCCCGCCCGTTCCGCAGGCTGGCCCGCCGGGCCGGTGCCGATACGGTCGCACTCGCCGCCGTGCTGCGCGCCCCTTCGCACGGGCCCTTCCGGCTGTCCGCGCTTTCCGTACCGACCCTGGTGCTGGCCGGGGAGTCCGACCAGCTGGCCGCCGAACCGGAACGCCTGGCGGCCGCCATCGCGGGCGCCCGCCTGGTCCGCGTCCCCGGAGACCACATGGCGGCAGTGGCCGACCCGGCGTTCGCGACCGCGCTGGCGGACTTCTTCGCGTACACCGACACCGGCGAGTCCCGGCTGGCGATCGGCTCGCCGGTCTGACCGGAGGTCAGCGCGGGGTGGCACTCGTGGCCGGCGCGGTCCGGCACTTCTGCGGACCGGGCGAGTGACCGGTGATCAGCCACTGCCCCTTGTCGACCTGCTTCACGGTGAAGTCCCCAAGCGCCGGGCCGCCGGTGATGGTGAAGTCGCACGAGCTGATCACCACGGATTCGCCCGGCGGCCAGCCGGAATGCTTGGAGATCGACTCGGCGTAGGCGTCGACCGAACCAGGAGTGGGGTCGAGTTTGCGGTGCAGCCCGTCCACAGCCGCATCGCAGCTCGGGTAGTCGAGATCGGTTGCGAACTTCTGCTGGGTCGCCTGGTCGAAGAGACCGCAGACGTGATCGACCATGCTGCGCTGACCGGGGCCGTGCTGGGCGATGCCGTCGTACACGCGACGCACCGACTCATACGGCGAAGCGGTCGTGAGGATCTGGTTCGTGTGGTAGGTGCCGCCCCCCTCGGCGGCGATCTGGGCTGAGGACTTGCCTTCGTCGCTGGGGAAGAAGTGGTGGTAGGCCCAGGTGCCGGCAAGGCCGAGCAGGACGAGGACCAGCACCCAGCCGAGGATCTTGCCGCCGAGGCGTTTCAGCCAGCGGGGTACCGGGCGGCGGGGGCGGGGTGGTTCCTCGTACCGGGCCACGGTGCCCGGCTGGTTGGGTGGTGCCGGGGGATATCCGCCGCCCTGCTGGGTATCGGGCCGGCGGGTGCCGGCCGGGACGAGTGCGGCGTCGGTGACCGGGGCCGGTTCGTTGCCCTGTTGTGCCTGGGTGAAGCGGAGGTACTCCTGGAACCGCTGGAACTCCTGGAACTGCCGGTACTGCTCCGGGTCGATCTCCGGAGTGCCGGACGGGTTTCCCGGAGTGCCGGACGGGTGCGGTGCCGGTGGTTGCGGTGGGCTCAGCGGTTGCGGCAGGTTCACCTGCCCGCCCGCGGGGTCGCCGGTGGGGTGGTTGTCGAACGGCTGTCCGTCATCACGCTGCTCCGCCACGTCACCATGATGCCCGCCTGCGCGGTGATTTCCAGAGGCAGGGCAGGTCGTCGCAGGTCAGTGCGGGGTCCGTGCGATCGGCTTCGACGGCTGCGGTATGCTGATCCACGGTTCTACCGAAGACCGCTGGTTTTCCCCAAGCCGCAAGGTGCCGGGGAGCGAAGGTCCCGCGAGATGACGTGGGCGGCCCGCGCAGGAGGAACGAGGCTTGAGCAGTTGCTGCTCGCTACGCCCCGCGCCCTGCTGCGTGTGGGCGTTTTGTCGCATCAAGGGCTCCTTCGTGGCCAGTGGAAACACTAGCCAAGAGAGGAGGCGACCCATGGCGAAGCCCGACAAGGTGGCGGCCGTCGCCGAGATCGCGGAGAGCTTCCGCACCAGCTCGGCCACCGTTGTCACCCAGTACACCGGCCTCTCCGTGTCCCAGCTGTCCCAGCTGCGCCGCGCTCTCGGCACCAGTGCCAAGTACCGGGTCGCGAAGAACACCCTCGTCAAGCGTGCCGCCGAGGACGCAGGCGTCGAGGGGCTCGAGGACCTGTTCGTCGGTGCCACCGCGATCGCCTTCGTCAAGGGCGAGCCGGTCGACGCCGCGAAGGCGCTTCGCGATTTCGCGAAGGACAACAACGCGCTTGTCATCAAGGGCGGCTACATGGACGGCAAGCCGCTGTCCGTGGACGAGATCGGCAAGATCGCCGACCTCGACAGCCGCGAGGTGCTGCTCTCCAAGGCGGCAGGCGTGTTCAAGGCGAAGCTGTCCCAGGCCGCCGCGCTGTTCCAGGCGCCGGCGTCCCAGGTTGCCCGCCTGGCTGCCGCGCTGGAGGAGAAGCAGCGCGACGGCGCCGGTACCGAAGCAGCCGAAGCACCCGCCGAGAGCTGAACCACCCCACCCCCGAACGCCTAGTTCGTTTTTCTGAGAGGAAGCCATCATGGCGAAGCTGAGCACCGCCGAGCTGATCGACGCCTTCAAGGAGCTGACCCTCCTCGAGCTGTCCGAGTTCGTGAAGGAGTTCGAGGACACCTTCGACGTCACCGCCGCCGCCCCGGCCGCCGTCGTGGCCGCCGCCCCCGGTGCCGCGGGTGCCGCCCCGGCCGCCGCCGAGGAGCAGGACGAGTTCGACGTCGTCCTCGAGGGCGCAGGCGACAAGAAGATCCAGGTCATCAAGGTCGTCCGCGAGGTCGTCTCGGGCCTGGGCCTGAAGGAGGCCAAGGAGTTGGTCGAGGCCGCTCCGAAGGCGCTGCTGGAGAAGGTCGACAAGGAGGCCGCCGAGGCCGCCAAGGAGAAGCTCGAGGCCGCGGGCGCGCAGATCTCCATCAAGTGATTCCGGGCGCGCAGCGCCTGTTCGTACCGCCGAGGGGGCGGGCAGCCGGATGGCTGCCCGCCCCCTTCGCTGTGCTCGCCCAGCGTTCGTGCAGGTCACGGTCACTGCTCCAGTGGTGTGACGGCAAAGGGGCCAGGTGGCTCTGCGTCCTGACGTGACGTGGACTACCGTGCTGCCAGCGGTCACCGAACCGACCTCGAACGGGTGAGGCACCGACGGGGCTGGCCAGGGAACGAAACTGGTGAGTAACCTGTTCGCGCTCAGCTCGTTGCACCTGGTTGACGCGGAGATCGTGGCGTGCACTCGGGCGCCGGTCCTCCCCGCCAGTGGCGCGGGGCGGCAGTGCGCGACGACGCGGAACAGCTCCTGGAGGTGCGATGGGTGCCGAGGTGGTCATCGAAGGTCTCACGAAGTCCTTCGGAAAGCAGACCATCTGGCGGGACGTGACGCTGACCCTTCCGCCCGGTGAGGTGTCGGCCATGCTCGGTCCGTCCGGAACCGGTAAGTCGGTGTTCCTCAAGTCGATGATCGGCCTGCTCAAGCCCGACCGCGGGCGGTGCGTGATCAACGGCGTCGACATCGTCACCTGCTCCGAGCACAAGCTCTACGAGGTGCGCAAGCTCTTCGGGGTGCTGTTCCAGGACGGCGCGCTGTTCGGCTCCATGAACCTCTACGACAACGTCGCGTTCCCGCTGCGGGAGCACACGAAGAAGTCGGAAACCGAGATCCGCCGGATCGTGCTGGAGAAGCTCGACATGACCGGCCTCGCCGGGGCGGAGAAGAAGCTGCCGGGGGAGATCTCCGGCGGTATGCGCAAGCGCGCCGGTCTGGCGCGGGCGCTCGTGCTCGACCCGGAGATCATCCTGGTCGACGAGCCGGACTCCGGTCTCGACCCGGTCCGCACCACCTACATCTCGCAGCTGTTCCTCGATGTGAACGCGCAGATCGACGCGACCTTCCTGATCGTGTCGCACAACATCAACCTCGCCCGTACGGTGCCGGACAACCTCGGCATGCTCTTCCGCAAGGAACTGGTCATGTTCGGCCCGCGCGAGGTGCTGCTGACCAGCGAGGAGCCGGTGGTCGAGCAGTTCCTCAACGGCCGCAAGCTCGGTCCGATCGGCATGTCCGAGGAGAAGGACAGCGCCACCATGGAGCGCGAGGAGGCCGAGGCCGCGGCCGGGCACGGGGACGGCGGGCTGAACGAGGACGTGCGCGGCGTCGTGCCGCAGATGCAGGTCAGCCCCGGTGTGCCGGAACGCGAGGGGGCCAAGCGCCGGATGGACCGCGTGATGCGGATCCTGCACACGCTGCCGCCGGCCGCGCAGGAGGGCATCATCGCCTCCCTCACCCCGCAGCAGCAGGCGTACTACAACGTGCGCCCGCACGCGGCCGCCGCCCCCCGCTACTCCGGCCCGGAGGAAACCCAGCAGTTCCCCGCGGTCGGCGGTCCGGTGCCCGATCAGCACCAGGGTCAGCTGCCCGCGGACCAGGTCGCCCGTATTCCCGGCACCGCAGGTGGTCCGCCACGGCACGGGCAGGGTGGCGCGTGAGTTCTCCTGCCGGCTCGGCGAAGATCCCCGGTTACGGCATGCTCCGGGAGACCGGGAACCTCTTCGCGCTCGGCCTCGACATCGTGCGGGGCCTCTTCCAGCGCCCGTTCCAGTTCCGGGAGTTCATCCAGCAGGCCTGGTTCGTGGCGAGCGTGACGATCCTGCCGACGGCACTCGTCGCGATCCCGTTCGGCGCGGTGATCTCGCTGCAGTTCGGCGCACTCGCCCGCCAGCTCGGCGCGCAGTCCTACACCGGTGCCGGTTCCGTGCTGGCCACGGTGCAGCAGGCCAGCCCGCTGGTCACCGCGCTGCTGGTGGCAGGCGCGGGTGGCAGTGCGGTCTGCGCGGACATCGGTGCCCGCACCATCCGCGAGGAGATCGACGCGATGGAGGTGCTGGGGGTATCCGCCGTGCAGCGCCTGATCGTGCCCCGCACGCTCGCCATGATGCTCGTCGCGCTGCTGCTCAACGGCATGGTCAGTGTGATCGGCGTGCTCGGCGGGTACTTCTTCAACGTCGTGCTGCAGGGCGGCACGCCCGGTGCCTACCTGTCGAGCTTCTCCGCACTGGCGCAGCTGCCCGACCTGTGGGTCGGGGAGATCAAGGCGCTCATCTTCGGCTTCATCGCCGCGGTGGTCGCCGCTTACCGCGGGCTGCACCCGAGCGGTGGTCCGAAGGGCGTCGGGGACGCGGTGAACCAGGCAGTGGTCATCACGTTCCTGCTGCTGTTCGTGGTGAACTTCGTGATCACGCTGATCTACCTGCAGATCGTGCCAGGAAAGCTGGACTGACCATGACGTTCATCTCGGGCGCGAAGCGGATCGCCAACCGGCCGCTGGAGACGCTGGACACCCTCGGCGACCAGATGTCCTTCTACGGCCGCGCGCTGCTGTGGACGCCACGCACGCTGCGCCGGTACATGAAGGAAGTACTGCGGCTGCTGGCCGAGGTCAGCTTCGGCTCCGGCTCGCTGGCGGTGATCGGCGGCACGGTCGGCGTGATGGTCGGCCTGACACTGTTCACCGGTGTGCTCGTCGGTCTGCAGGGCTATTCGGCCCTGAACTCGATCGGCACCTCGGCGTTCACCGGCTTCCTGACCGCGTTCTTCAACACCCGCGAGATCGCGCCGCTGGTCGCCGGGCTCGCCTTGAGCGCGACGGTCGGCGCCGGTTTCACCGCGCAGCTGGGCGCGATGCGCATCTCCGAGGAGATCGACGCGCTCGAGGTGATGGGCGTGCCGAGCCTGCCCTACCTGGTCACCACCCGGATCATCGCCGGGTTCGTCGCGGTGATCCCGCTCTACATCATCGGCCTGCTCAGCTCGTACGTGGCTTCGCGGCTGGTGGTCATCTACATCTACGGGCAATCCGCGGGAACCTATGATCATTACTTCGATCTGTTCTTACCACCGCAAGACGTGCTCTACTCGTTCATCAAGGTGCTGGTGTTCAGCGTCCTGATCATTCTTTCGCACTGCTACTTCGGCTACCGCGCCTCGGGCGGACCGGCCGGGGTCGGCGTGGCCGTCGGCCGGGCCGTGCGGCTTTCCATCGTCACGGTCTCGATCGTGAACTTCTTCATCGGTTTCGCCATCTGGGGGACCGACGTCACGGTGAGGATTGCCGGATGATCACTCTTCGGCGCAGGTTGCTGGGCCTGCTGCTGGTGGCGTTGCTGGTGGGCGGGATTGCGCTCAGCATCGCGCTGTACAACAAGTCGTTCAGCAAGTTCGTCACGGTGAAGCTGGAGGCCGACAAGATCGGCAACCAGCTGCTCACGCAGTCCGACGTGAAGGTGCGCGGGCTGATCGTCGGCTCGGTGCAGAACATCAGCGCCACCTCGGACGGCGCCGAGCTGACCCTCGCGCTGAACCCGGATTCGGTGAACCTGATCCCGGAGAACGTGTCCGCGCGGTTCCTGCCGAAGACGCTGTTCGGCGAACGCTACGTGTCGCTGCAGATCCCGCCGAACCGCTCGGCGAAGACCCTCGCCGACGGCGACGTGATTCCGCAGGACCGCACCTCCGGAGCCATCGAGCTGGACCAGGCACTGGAGCACCTGATGCCGGTGCTGCAGGCGGTGCAGCCGCAAAAGCTCTCCAGCACGCTCACCGCGATCTCCACCGCGCTCGAAGGCAGGGGCAAGCCGCTCGGTGACACGCTCTCGCAGCTGGGGAACTACATCGGCGAGCTGAATCCACACGAACCCGAGCTGCAGCACAACCTCAAGGCGCTCGCGGAGTTCTCCGACCACCTGAACTCCTCCGCACCGGACCTCGTGCAGAGCCTGGACAATCTGAGCACCACCACCCGCACCGTGGCCGACGAGCAGCAGAACCTGGCGAGCCTCTACGGCAACCTCACCAACGCGTCACAGGATCTGCAGTCGTTCCTGGAAGCGAACTCGCAGAACATCATCAGCCTCGCGGACACCGCGCGGCCGACCGCGGAGCTGCTGGCCAAGTACGCGCCGGAGTACCCGTGCGTGATGGGCCAGATGGCGAAGATGGTGCCGGTGATCGACAAGGCGCTGGGCAAGGGCACCGGGCAACCGGGCCTGCACGCGAACCTCGAGGTCACGGTGAACCGGGGCGCCTACAAACCGGGTGAGGAACCGCGGTTCGACGACAAGCGCGGCCCGCGCTGTTACGACCTGAACCCGGCGCCGGACCCGTTCCCGCAGGAGCCACCGGACGGCCCGTTCAAGGACGGCACGAAGCACACCACGGCACCGAACACGGCGGGCCAGGGCGTGAACCCCGGCAACTTCAAGGCCGACGCGGGCGGGGTCAACGGCGGTGGCGCGGCAGGCGGCAACCCGGCCAACACGGCCGCGGAGAACGACTTCCTCGGCGCGCTGATCGGTCCCGAGGTCGGCATGTCGCAGAACCAGTTCCCCGGCTGGGGCTCGCTGCTGGTGGGACCGCTGTACCGGGGCGCGGAGGTGACGGTCAAGTGAGGGGCTTCGTCGCGCCGCTGATCAAACTGGGCATCTTCCTGGTGGTCACGGTGCTGCTCACCGCGGTACTCGGGATCAGCATCGCGAACATCAACACCACCGGCACCAGCGATTACTCGGCTCGGTTCACCGACGCCACGCAGCTGCTGCCGAATGACGACGTGCGCATCGCCGGCGTCCGCGTCGGCCAGGTCAAGGACGTCAGGATCGTCGACAAGCGCCAGGCCGAGGTGGACTTCGAGGTGGACGCCGGGCGGAAGCTGCCCGCCGGGGTCACCGCGCAGATCAAGTTCCGCAACCTCGTCGGACAGCGCTACGTCGCACTCGGCGAGGGCACCGACAGCTCCGGTGCCACGCTGCCGTCCGGCGGCAGCATCCCGCTCGAGCGGACCACGCCCGCACTCGACCTCACCGAGTTGTTCAACGGCTTCAAACCGCTGTTCACCGCGCTCAACCCGGACGACGTGAACAAGCTGTCCTACGAGATCATCCAGGTGCTGCAGGGCGAGGGCGGCACGGTGGAGAGCCTGCTGTCGCACACCGCGTCGCTCGCCACCACGATCGCCGGCAAGGACCAGGTCATCGGCGAGGTCATCGACAACCTCAACACGGTGCTGGACACGGTCAACGCGCACACCCCGCAGCTGAACACCCTGATCGTGAACCTGCAGCAGCTGGTTTCCGGCCTCGCCGCCGACCGCAAGCCGATCGGGGACGCGATCGACAGCCTCGGCGGCCTCGCCGACACGACCGCCGGCCTGCTCAGCGACGCACGCCAGCCGCTCAAGGAAGACATCACCGCACTGGGCGACCTCACCACGAAGCTCAACAAGAACGAGCCACTGGTGGAGCACTTCCTGCAGTTCCTGCCGAAGAAGGTCAGCGCGCTCACGCAGACCGCGGACTACGGCTCGTGGTTCAACTTCTACGCCTGTGAGGTGAAGGGGAGCGTCTCCCTGCCGCCGCTGGTCAACCAGGAGATCAACGTGCCGCTTCTGCCCTCCAACCGGGAGAGGTGCACCGGATGAAGTCCTTCCAGAAGCGCAACCCGATCCCGATCGCGCTGATCGGCATCGCGGTACTGGCGCTGGGCATCATCGCCGCACTCAACTCCGAGGACCTGCCGGTGATCGGCGGCGGCACCACCTACAGCGCGGAGTTCTCCGAGGCCGCCGGGCTGCAGGCGGACAACGATGTGCGCGTCGCCGGGGTCAAGGTCGGCAAGGTGTCCGACATCGCACTGGACGGTGCGAGCGTCAAGGTGTCGTTCAAGGTCAAGGACGCCTGGCTCGGCGACAAGACGACCGCGGCGATCAAGATCAAGACCCTGCTCGGCCAGAAGTACCTGTCGCTCGACCCGCAGGGTGGCGGCACGCTGAATCCCGGCCAGCCGATCCCGCGGGATCGCACGATGTCGCCCTACGACGTGCTCGACGCCTTCCGCGGGCTGTCGCAGACGGTCGATGACATCAACACCGACCAGCTGGCGCAGAGCTTCGACGCGATCAGCCAGACCTTCGCGAACACCCCGCAGGACGTGAAGGGCGCGCTGTCCGGGCTGTCGAAGCTGTCGGACACGATCGCCAAACGGGATTCGCAGCTCTCGACCCTGCTGTCGAACACCCGTCAGGTGTCGCAGACGCTGGTCGACCGGGACGCCGAGGTGCAGAAGCTGCTCACCGACGGCAACAAGCTGCTCGACGAGATCACCAAGCGGGAACAGGCGATCCATACGCTGCTCGATGGCTCCCGTGAGCTGGCCACCCAGCTGCAGGGCCTCGTCGACGACAACGACAAGCAGCTCGACCCGGTGCTCACCCAGCTCGATCAGCTGAGCTCGATGCTGCAGCGCAACCAGGACTCACTGGCGCAGGGGCTGACCAAGTTCGCCCCGTTCATCCGGACCTTCAACAACACCATCGGCACCGGGCACTGGTTCGACAACTACATCTGCGGACTGGTCCTGCCCTCGGTCGGCCCGGTCAACCCGAAGGGGTGTTACGACAAATGACCGACACCCGCTTCGGCCAGTCACTCACGCGCGGCGTGACGATCGCGATCGTGCTCGCGCTCGTGGTCGCCGGTGGTCTCTGGTGGACCCTCAAGGACGCCGGCCGCAACCACCTGACCGCCTACTTCTCCGGCGCGGTCGGCCTCTACGAGGGCAACAGCGTGCGGATGCTCGGCGTGGACTTCGGCACGGTGACCAAGGTCCAGCCGATGGGCAACCAGGTCAAGGTCGACCTCGAGTACGACCGTTCGGTTGCGGTGCCTGCCGATGCCAAGGCACTGATCGTGGCCCCGTCGCTGGTCAGTGACCGCTACGTGCAGCTCGCCCCTGCCTACACCGGCGGACCGCGGATCTCCGACGGTGCGGTGATCGGTCTCGACCGCACCGAGGTGCCGCTCGAGGTGGACCAGCTCGCGGCCAGCCTCGCCAAGGTGAGCGAGACACTCGGCCCGAACGGCGCCAACAAGAACGGCTCGCTGGCAGACCTGCTGAACACCACGGCGAACAACCTGGACGGCAACGGACAGGCCCTGCACGACACGATCACCAAGCTCGGCCAGGCGTCCGGCACGCTGGCCGGGAACAAGGACGATCTCTTCCAGACCGTGCAGAACCTCGGCCGGTTTTCCCAGACGCTGGCCAACAGCGACGGCCAGGTGCACCAGTTCGAAAACCAGCTCGCCGACGTGAGCGGGTTCCTCGCCGGGGAGAAGGACGACCTCGCGGCCACCGTGCAGCAGCTCGGCACCACCCTGCAGACGGTGCAGGGCTTCATCGAACGCAACCGCGGCCGGTTGAAGTCCAATGTGGACAAGCTGGCCAGTGTGACCAAGGTGCTGGTGGACCAGCGCAGCTCGCTCGCCGAGATCCTCGACATCGCACCGGTCGCGCTGTCCAATGTGGTGGGCGCCTACAACGGCTCCTCCGGCACGCTCGACGAGCGCCCGTTGCTCAACGAGCTGACCCAGCCGCCGCTGGTGATGGTCTGCAGTCTGCTCAAGCAGACCGACGCGACCAAGCAACTGCTCGGCAACACGTGCGATTCGATTTCCGGGGTGGTGGACAAGCTGGTACCGCTGCCCTCGGTCGCGCAGGCGCTGGAGTCCATCCAGAACGGCAAACTGCCGCCGTTGCCGCTCCCGTTGCAGGGCCAGGTCTACGGGACGGGGAGCTGACGTGAAGCGACTGACGAGGCTCTCCGCCGCCGGCGTGGTCTGTTCGGTGTCCGCGCTCGTGCTGAGCGGCTGCGGCTTCTCCGGCATCTACGACGTCCCGCTGCCCGGTGGTGCGGACCTCGGCGGCCACCCGTACGAGCTGAAGATCCAGTTCCAGGACGTGCTCGACCTGGTGCCGCAGTCCGGGGTCAAGGTCAACGAGGTCCCGGTGGGCCAGGTGAAGTCCATCGGCCTCACCCCGGACGGCTGGCACGCCGAGGTGACCGTGGAGGTCAACGGCGACGTCAAGCTCCCGGCGAACGCGCTGGCCAACGTGAAGCAGTCGAGCCTGCTCGGCGAGAAGTACGTGGAGCTGGCCGCACCCGGCGACGGCCAGGCGCAGGGGCAGCTCACCAGCGGTGCGACCATCCCGCTCGCCCGTACCGGCCGCGACGTCGAGGTCGAGGAGGTGCTCGGTGCGTTGTCGCTGTTGCTCAACGGCGGTGGTGTCGAGCAGCTCAACACCATCACCAAGGAGCTCAACAACGCCACCTCCGGCCGGGAGCCGGACATCAAGGCGCTGCTGGACAACGCGAACCGGCTCGTGACGAACCTCGACGAGCAGTCGGCGAACATCACGCACGCGCTCGACGGGCTGGACCGGCTGTCGATGACACTCAACGACCAGAAGGACAAGCTGGTCGGTGCCGTGGACAACCTCGGGCCGGGGATCGGCGTGCTGGAACAGCAGCGCGGTCAGCTGGTGACCATGCTGAACGCGCTGAACAACCTCTCCGGCGTCGCGACCGACACGGTGAACAAGAGCAAGGCGGACCTGGTGGCCGACCTCAAGGCGCTCACGCCGACGCTGCAGAAGCTCGGTGAGGCAGGCAACGATCTGCCGAAGGCACTGGAACTGCTGCTCACCTACCCGTTCACCGACCAGGCCTACAACGACGTCAAGGGCGACTACTTCAACCTGTTCCTGAAGGTCGACCTGAACCTCAAGGACATCATCGACAACCTCGGCCGCAGCAGGCAGAACGGGCTGAACGGCGTGCTGCCGACGCCGGGGCTGACCGGCGGGGTCGACGGGACACCGTCGGACCAGCCGCCGCCGCTGCCCATCCCCGGTCAGTCCGGGGCGGGGCAGAACCAGCCGAACTCGACCGGCGGGCAGGGCGGCGGTCAGCCGTCGCAGAACAACGGGCTGTCCGGTCTGTTCGGCGTGCTTTCCGGAGGTGCTGGCTGATGCTGGTGCGCAGGACGAGGATCCAGCTGGTGCTGTTCGCGCTCATCTCGATCGTGGCGGTGGTCTACGCGCTGATCCGGTTCGCCGGGCTCGGCCAGGTGTTCGGCAGCAGCGGTTACACGGTCAAGCTCGAGCTCAACGAATCCGGCGGTATCTTCACCAACGCCGAGGTGACCTACCGCGGGTTCAACATCGGCCGGGTCGGGCAGCTGCGGCTGACCGAGACCGGGCTGGAAGCCGACCTGGACATCGACCCGTCCGCGCCGCGGGTGCCGACGGATCTCGACGTGCTGGTGGCGAACCGGTCCGCGGTCGGTGAGCAGTACGTGGACCTGCGGCCCAAGCACGACCAGGGGCCCTACCTCGCGGGTGGTTCGGTGATCCCGGCCGCCAAGGCGAGCACCCCGGTCAGCACCGATCGGCTGCTCGGCGACCTGGACTCGCTGTCCGCCTCGGTGCCGACCGACTCACTGCGCACCGTGGTCGACCAGTCCTACGACGCCTTCCGCGGCACCGGCGGCGACCTGCAGAAGCTGCTCGACACCGCGCGCAGCTTCACCACCACCGCGCAGCAGTACCTGCCGCAGACCGTGCAGCTGCTCGACGCGGGCGGTCAGGTGCTGGACACGCAGAACGAGGAAGCCTCGAACTTCGCGGACTTCTCCAAGAACCTGAACCAGCTCAGCGGCACGCTGAAGGACTCCGACGCCGACCTGCGCAAGCTGATCAGCGTCACGCCGCAGGTCGCGAACCAGATCACCGAGGTGGTCAACGACACCGGTCCGGGGCTGGGTGCGCTGGTGGCGAACCTGCTGACCACGTCGAACCTGCTGGTGACCCGGCAGGACGGGCTGGAACAGGCGCTGGTGACCTATCCGGCGCTGGCAGGCGCGGCCCCGTCGGTGGCGCCCGGCGACGACACCGCGCACCTCGGGCTCGTGCTGAACCTGTTCAACCCGCCCCCGTGCACCAAGGGCTACCTGCCCTACAGCCAGTACCGCCCCGGTTCGGACGACGCACAGCGGGATCCGGATTCGAAGGCCTACTGCGCCGAGCCCAAGGGCAGCCCGATCAACGTGCGTGGATCGCAGAACGCGCCGTACAACGGGGTTCCGGTGGCGCCGTCCCCGCAGGACGTGTCGCAGAACGCGAACCGCCCCGCGCAGCAGCTGCAGGAGATGCGTGACTCGCAGGTGCCCGGCGTCGTCGGCAGCCCGGGGGTGTCGATGAACAGCCTCGGCTCGCTGCTCGGCGTCAGCTGACGCCGATTTCATGACCATTACCTACTCTGGAGTGCTATGAGTTCCGACCCAGCCGTCGCCGAGGAAGAGGTGCCGGCCGCACCTCCGCCGCCGCCGGCGAAGCGGAAGCTGCCCGGATCACCGCGTACGTGGCTGTTCGGTGCCGGTGCGTTCGCACTCGCTGCGTTCGTGGTCGCGGTGGTTTTCGGCATCATGTGGTGGGCGGCGTCCACCGACGACAACGCCGACCTGGCACGTTCGCGCGATGACGTGCGGCAGGCAGGCTCCGCCGCGGTGCTGGCCTACACCGAGGTCGACTACGAGCACCTCGACGACTACTTCACCAAGCAGAAATCCGTGTCCACCTCCGATATGGCCCAGCAGATCGACCAGGCACGGCCGAACTACTCGAAGGCGCTGACCGACCAGAAGGTCAAGGTCACCACCAACATCCAGGACACCGCCGTCGAGGAACTCGACGACCACGAGGGCAAGGCCAGCTTCCTGGCCGCGATCACCACCGACACCACCGCGGGCGGGCAGCACGGCACCAAGGCCCTGCGCCTCGAGGTCTCGATGACCCGCGTCGGCAGCGAGTGGAAGCTGTCCGGGATCGACAACGTGCCCCTCGTCGCCGCCGGCCAGTAGCTTCACCGCAGATCGGAGTTCCGCAGTGCCCCCCTCTCGTCGCCAGCCGCCCCGCAGCAGCACGCCGCCGGCCCGCAGGCCGAAGGTGGCCGGGCTGCGCAAGCCGTCGAACGCGGACGCGGACCCGGCCACCCCGCCGCCGACCCCGAAACCGGCCACCCCGCCGGCCTCGAAGCCCGCCACCCCGTCTGCGGCCAAGCACCGGCCGCGCTCGCGGCTCGCCGACGTGGACCCCACCGAGGTGACCCAGGAGATCCGGCTGAGCCGGGAGGCCCGTGCAGCGTTGCGGGCCGAGCCGGAGACCGCAGCGGCTTCGGAGACCGAGGAAACGGCCGCCGAAGAAACCGCCGAGGAACCGGACCCGGCCGAGCAGGCCCCCGAGACGGCCGAGGCCGGCGAGGTCGACGCGCTCACCGGCGAGGCAGTCGAGCAGTCCCCCGTGGCGGCGCGGCCCAGTCCGCGGCGCAAACGCCGGGACGCGGGCCGGGCGAAGCCGGTGGACGTCGAGGAAGCGGAATCCCAGACGCGGGAAGAGACCAACGAGGCCGCCGGAGACCCCCCGAAGCGGTCCGCGGCGAGCCGCACCACCGTGTTGACCTGCGTGCTGCTGGTCGTCGGCCTGGTGCTGGCCGCGGCCGCGGTGATCTTCCAGATCCAGTACCGGACGGTGGCGGACTCGACCAGCAACACCGCGCTGCTGGACGTGGCGAAGACCGCGCAGGCGAAGGACGCGGTCTCCAAGGCCACCGAGACGCTGTTCTCCTACGACTACAACAACATCAAGAAAACCGAGGACGCGGCGAACTCGCTGCTGGCCAACGACGAGGTCAAGTCCCGCTACAACGCGCTGATGGGCCAGGTGAAGAAGCTCGCCCCGCAGCAGAAGATGGTGGTGACCTGCAAGGTCAGCCGCAGCGCGGTGATCATGCTCAACGGCGATCTGGCCAGGGTGATGGTGTTCGTCGACCAGACCTCCACGCGCGCGGACACCAAGCAGACCGCGGCGGGCACCGCGCAGCTGCACGTCGACGCGCAGCTGCAGGGCGACACCTGGAAGATCACCGACCTGGACACCTACAAGGCTGCCCAGTCGCCGCAGCAGCTCGCACCTTCCTCGTCCGCGCCGGCACCGCCGCCGAGCAAGTGACTTCGCGGGTGCTCGCCGGAGCTGCTGCCGAGTAAGCAGCTTTCGCCGTCTGCGGGGGCCAGGGTGCTCGCGTTGGCCGCGGTCGGGTGGGTAGCTCTCGCGGATCGCGGATCGCGGATCGCGGATCGCGGGTGGCCCGGGTGCTGGCCGGGGCCGTCCGCGGTCCTGCTCGCTGAGCGAACTACCCACGTTGGTTATGGCTCTGCTCGGCGGTGTGGGCGAATCTGATCGGGCTTGGCACGTGGAGGCGCCTGCCGCTCGGCAGTGCCTCCCGGCTTCCACGGGTCCGGCATCTGTCGTCCGCGATCGGTGAGGAAGTCCATGCGACAGCTCGAAGTGGCACTGATCGGTGCCGGCCTGATAGCCCGGTTGCACTTGGCAGCGTGGCTCGGCGCCGGGGCTGCGGTCCGGGTCTACTCCGACGACGGCCGCGGCGTGGACGTGGCACGCGAGTTCGGTGCGCAGGCTGCCGGCTCGCTGACCGAGGCGCTGGACGGCGCGGATGCCGTGGACATCTGCACCCCGACGGGCAGCCACCACGAGATCGCCATGGCCGCCATCGCCGCCGGAGTCGGTGTGGTGTGCGAGAAACCGCTGGCGGCCACCACCGAGGAGGCCGAGCAGATCGTCGCCGCGGCGCAGCGTGCCGGGGTGCGCCTCTACCCGGCGCACGACGTGCGGTTCGCCCCCGCGTTCGCCCGGCTCCACGAGCTGGTGGCGAGCGGCGGGGTGGGTGAATGCGCGGTCGGCCGGTTCTCGTTCTCCGCATACCATCCGCGACCGTGGACCGGGCACGCGTCCGCGCGGTCGGGCGGAATTCTCACCGATCAGCTGCTGCACGGTGCTGACCTGGCCTACTGGGTCTTCGGAGACGTCGTTCGGGTGCATGCCTGCTACCAAGGCGAGATAGCCACGCCTGCGCCGGAGGGCGCGGTCGCGGTCGGGACTGCGGTACTCACGCACGCCGGCGGCGCGGTCAGCCAGGTCGTGAGCCGGTGGACGGCGACGCCGCGGCCGCCCGTGCGGGTGGCGTTCCACGTCTCGGGTACCGGCGGGACCGTGCGCTACGACTCCGAGTGGCCCCAAGAGGTCCGCGTCGCCGACGGTGACGGCGAAAACTTCGGTTACGCCGGGGAATCGGTGTTCTCCTCGGAAATGCGTGAGTTCGCCACCGCCTTCGCGGGCGGTCCGGAGCCGCGCATCGGTGCCAGGGACGCGCTGGCCGCCGTCCGGATCACCCACGCCGCTGCGGAGTCCGCGTGGACCGGGCGTGCCGTGGAACTGTCTGTGGAGGGAGCCGCGTGAAGGTTGCCATTCTGTCGTTCGCGCACGAGAACGCCGAAACCTACGCCCGGCTGTTGCGCGACCTGCCGGGGATCGAGCTGGTCACCGCGGATCCCGACGGCACGCCGGAAGACCAGGCGCGGGACCGGGCCACGGCTGAGCGACTTGGTGTCTCCTATGTGGACAGCTGGGACGAGCTGCTCGCGCCGCCTCCGGCGGCGGTGGTGGTCACCGGCGAGGTCGAGCGCCGCGTCGAACTGGTCGAGCGCGCGGCCGAGGCGGGTGCACCGGTGCTGTGCGAGTACCCGTTGGCTGTCAAGGAAACGGACTTGAAGTCCATGGTGGACGCCTGCGACCTCGGCGGCGTCCGGCTCACGCTCGCGTCGCCGGCTTGCTACAGCGATGCGTTCGCCACTGTGCGCAAGGGGATCGCCGATGGCGTGGTCGGCGAGCTGACGACCGTCCACGGTTCGTACAACACCCGGCCGGGCAAGGACGGCGGCGCGCTCGGCGCCAACGCACCGTACCTGCTCGACCTGGTGGACTCGGTGCTCCACGGGGAGCCCGCGGAGCAGGTCTACGCACAGACGAACACCGTCCTCAGTGGACGTTCGGGCGTCGAGAGCGCGGCGGTTGTCACCGTGCGGTACCGAAGTGGGCAGGTTGCCTCGTTCGACTGCAGTTGGAGCCTGTCGGGGGCAGCCGGCCCGCCAACCGTCACCTTCATCGGCGACAAGGCGAGTGTGGAGTTCAACGCCACTCCGCAGCTGCTTCGCGGATTCGACGCTGCCACCGGTGGTGAGCGGTGGGAACCGGGCGGGGGAGAGCTGTATTCGTCGATGCTCAAGGATTTTCTCGGCACGGTCGAGACCGGCGCGGGAATCGGCCCGGACGGTGCGGCCGGCCTGCGTACGATGCGGATCGTCCAGGCGGCCCACGAATCGGCGAACACCGGACGGCCGGTTGATCTGGTCGTGCCATCCGGGCATTGAAGGGCCGATCCTGCTTCGACGTGCAGGGGCTTTCCTCTCGCAATAAGGGAGGAGAGCCCCTTCGTCTGTGCGCGATGCCCACACGAAGGGCTCTACCAGGCTGAGGGATGTCGCCAGGACATGGCCCGCCTACTCTGAATTGAGAATTCGAGGATCGGGCATGTGCGCTGGGAAAAGTCCGAATAGGTGGACCGACATCGTCCAGATGTGGAGATCGCGATGAGTGTTGCGCAAGTGAAAATCGCGTTGAGCGGTGGACCGGCCGAGTTGACGGCGACCGATCGCAGCATCCGGGTGGCCGAGTTGGACCGGACACTCAAGATCCGTCGTGGGGCGGGGTACGAGCATTTCGTCCACGACGGGCAGGCCGTGGACGGATCCGGGATCGCGGTGTTCCGGTGGACACATCGCACGAAGATCGCCGAGTAAAAGGCGCTCCGGGTACCCGCACGATCTGGCAACGGGAAGGTTTCCATGACCGACGCAATACCCTTTGAGGTGCCGTGGGCGCGGACCGACAAGTTCGATCCGCCCGCGGTATTCGACTCTCTGCGCGAAGAACGTCCACTCGCGAAGATGGTTTACCCGGATGGGCACGTCGGCTGGATCGTTTCCAGCTACGAACTGGTGCGCGAGGTGCTCAGCGATCCGCGGTTCAGCCACAGCTGCGAAATCGGGCACTTCCCGGTGACGCATCAGGGGCAGGTGATCCCGACCCATCCGCTGATCCCCGGAATGTTCATCCACATGGACCCGCCGGGGCACACCCGGTACCGCCGTCTGCTGACCGGTGAGTTCACCCTCCGCCGGACGAGCAGGCTGACCTCGCGCGTCGAGGCCGTTGCCGCAGAACAGATCGAAGTCATGCGTGCGCGCGGGGCGCAGGCGGATCTGGTGGCCGACTTCGCGCAACCACTCGTGCTGCGGATGCTGGGCGAGCTGGTCGGGCTGCCCTATGACGAACGCGACCGGTACGTACCCGCGGTGACCCTCCTGCACGACGCCGATGCGGATCCGGCGGAGGCCGTGGCCGCCTACGAGCAGACCGCGGTCTTCTTCGACGAGGTCATCGAGCGGCGTCGCAAACAGCCGGAAGACGACCTCATCAGCGCGCTCGTCGAGGACGAGGAGCTGACCGGGGAAGAGCTGCGCAACATCGTCACGCTGCTGCTCTTCGCGGGTTACGAGACCACGGAGAGCGCACTGGCGGTCGGCGTCTTCGCGCTGCTGCACCACGCCGACCAGCTGGCGGCGCTGCGGGCGGAGCCGGCCAAACTGGATGCGGCGATCGAGGAACTGCTCCGCTACCTCACCGTCAACCAGTACCACACCTACCGGACCGCGCTGGAAGACCTCAAACTGGACGGTGAGCTGATCAAGAAGGGTGACACCGTCACGGTGTCGCTGCCCGCGGCCAACCGTGATCCGGCCAAGTTCGAATGCCCGGGGAAGCTGGACATCGATCGTGAAACCTCCGGGCACGTGGCGTTCGGCTTCGGCATTCACCAGTGCTTGGGGCAGAACCTGGCGCGGATCGAGCTCCGCGTCGGGCTCTCCGCGCTGCTCCAGGCGTTCCCGGACCTCCGGCTGGCGGTCGCGGCTGACGAGGTTCCGTTGCGGCTCAAAGGATCCGTCTTCGCGGTGAAGAACCTGCCCGTCTGCTGGTGAGCGTTTTTCCCCGCTGAATCGCCGAAAGGATTTGCGGCACAGTGCGCACCGATCTCATCAAGCCGCTTCCCGTCGCACTCCTCGAGCACGCGACCCGTTTCCCCGGCAAGATTGCGTTCGCCGACGACCGCCGGACGGTCACCTACCGCGATCTGGCGGCGCGTACCCGGAGGCTGGCCGGGCACCTGGCGGCACTCGGCGTCCGCCGCGGGGACCGGGTGGCGATCTGCCTCGGCAACAGTGTGTCCACTGTGGAGAGCTACCTTGCGATCGTGCGCGCCTGTGGTATCGGCGTGCCGCTCAACCCTGCCTCGGCGCTCGCCGAGCTGGAGCACCTGCTGACCGACAGCGGTGCCACGGTGGTCATCACCGATGCCGAGCAGGCGGGACGGCTCCGGCTCGCGCCGGACGTCACGCTGCTGGTGACGGGTGACGCTCCGGAGGGCACCTACTCCTACGACGAACTCGCCGGCACCGAACCGGCCGAAGCTGCCGGCGACGACCTCGGCCTCGACGAACCGGCCTGGATGTTCTACACGTCCGGCACGACCGGCAGGCCCAAGGGCGCCCTGTCGACGCAGCGCAACTGCCTCTGGTCGGTGGCCTCCTGCTACGTGCCGATCCCGGGGTTGACCGACGAGGACCGGGTGCTCTGGCCGCTCCCGCTGTTCCACAGCCTCTCGCACATCGCCTGCGTCCTTTCCGTCACGATGGTCGGCGCCACCGCGCGGATCATGGACGGGAGTTCTGCCGACGACGTGATCCGGCTGATCGGTCTGGAGAACTCGACCTTCCTCGCCGGGGTGCCCACCACGTACCACCACCTGGTGCGGGCCGCCCGGCAGAACGGGTTTTCGGCACCCAGCCTGCGGATCGGCCTTGCCGGGGGAGCGGTGCTCGGCGCCGGGCTGCGCCGGGAGTTCGAAGAGACCTTCGGGGTCCCGCTGATCGACGCGTATGGCAGTACCGAGACCTGCGGTGCGATCACCATGAACTCGCCGGACGGCGCGAGGGTCGAGGGATCCTGCGGCCTGCCGGTGCCGGGTGTGGAGGTCCGCGTCGTCGACCCGGACACCGGGCTCACCGTTCCCGCCGGACAGGAGGGGGAGGTGTGGGTCCGCGGGCCGAACGTGATGCTCGGCTACCACAACAGCCCGGAGGCGACGGCCGCGGCGATGCAGGACGGCTGGTTCCGGACCGGCGACGTGGCCCGGTGCGACGAGGACGGCTACTTCACCATCTGCGGCCGCATCAAGGAACTCGTCATCCGCGGCGGGGAGAACATCCACCCCGGGGACATCGAGGCGGTACTGCGCACCGTCGAGGGCGTCGCCGACGTGGCGGTCGGTGGTGTGCCGCACGAAACGCTCGGGGAGGTGCCGGTCGCGTACGTGCTCCCCGGACCGTCCGGATTCGATGCCGAGGCGCTGATCAGCCGGTGCCGCGAGCAGCTTTCCGCGTACCAGGTGCCGGAGCAGATCCACGAGATCGCCGAGATCCCCCGGACCGCGTCCGGCAAGGTCAAGCGGCGTCTGCTGGCCGAACAGCCCGGCCGGTTGGTGTACACCGCAAGTGAAAACCATCAACCGTCGACCAGTGTCGAGCCTGACGAAGCCGTCACGGCGGCTCTGCGTGCGCGGCTGTCCGCATTGGACGAACGTGCGCAGCTGGCACTGCTGGAAGGTCTGGTCCAGGCGCTGGCCGCGGATGTGTTGCAGCAGCCGGTCCCGGCCGGACATGCCTTCCGCGACCTGGGCTTCACCTCGATGGCCATCGTCGAACTGCGTAACCGGCTGACCAAGAGCACCGGCCGGTGGCTGCCCACCAGTGTCGTCTTCGACCATCCCACCGCGGAAAAGCTGGCCGCACGGCTGCGTGAGGAGGTTCTCGGGATCACGCGCGTGGTGGCTGAGCCGACGACGGTGGCCAATGCGGGTGATCCGATCGCGATCGTCGGGATGGCGTGCCGGTTGCCGGGTGGCGTTGCTTCGCCGGAGGACCTGTGGCGGCTGGTGGCCGAAGGGGCCGACGCGGTCTCCGACTTCCCGGACGATCGTGGCTGGGATCTGGCGAGCTTGTTCGATCCGGATCCGGAACGGACCGGCACTTCCTACGCCAGCAAGGGCGGTTTCCTTCACGACGCAGGGCATTTCGATGCCGGGTTCTTCGGGATCTCGCCGCGGGAGGCCCTGGTCATGGACCCGCAGCAGCGGCTGCTGCTGGAGACTTCGTGGGAGGCGCTGGAAAACGCCGGGGTCGACCCGGTCTCGTTGAAGGGCACCGATGCCGGGGTGTTCTCCGGCCTGATGGGACAGAGCTATGGGGCCGGTGCGACCGCACCGGAACTGGAGGGCTTTGCCGCCACGGGATCCGCGTCGAGTGTGGCGTCCGGCCGGGTGTCCTATGTGCTTGGTCTCGAGGGTCCTGCGGTCACGGTGGACACGGCGTGCTCGTCGTCGCTGGTGGCGATGCACCTTGCCGCGCAGGCGCTGCGGCAGGGCGAGTGTTCGATGGCGCTTGCCGGTGGCGTGACGGTGATGGCGTCGCCCGGTTCCTTTGTGGAGTTCTCCCGCCAGCGTGCGCTGGCCCCGGACGGGCGGTGCAAGGCGTTCGCTTCGGCGGCGGACGGCACCGGGTGGGCCGAAGGCGTCGGTGTAGTGGTCTTGGAGCGATTGTCGGTGGCGCGCGAACGCGGCCATCGGGTCCTGGCGGTGGTGCGTGGCAGTGCGGTGAACCAGGACGGTGCGTCGAACGGCTTGACCGCGCCGAACGGCTTGTCGCAGCAGCGGGTGATCCGCAAGGCGTTGGCCGGCGCCGGGCTCACTTCGTCCGATGTGGACGTCGTGGAGGGACATGGGACGGGTACGACGCTCGGCGATCCCATCGAGGTGCAGGCATTGCTGGCCACCTACGGGCAGGACCGGGAAACCCCGTTGTGGCTGGGTTCGCTGAAGTCGAACATCGGGCACGCGCAGGCGGCTGCCGGTGTCGCGGGTGTGATCAAGATGGTGCAGGCGCTTCGGCACGGGGTGCTGCCGCGCACGCTGCACGTGGACGCGCGCACTCCGGAGGTTGATTGGTCGGCTGGTGCGGTGGAGTTGTTGGTGGAGTCGCGTGAGTGGCCGCGGGGTGGTCGCCCGCGCCGGGCGGGTGTGTCGTCGTTCGGGGTCAGTGGGACGAATGCGCATTTGATCGTGGAGGAGGCGCCGGAGGAAGCGCCGGTGGTGGAGCTGGAACCGGTTGTTGAGGTGCCGGTGCCGGTGGGTGTGGTGCCGTTGGTGGTGTCGGCGCGCAGCACTGCTTCGTTGGCGGGGCAGGCGGGTCGGTTGGCGGATTTCGTTGGGGGTGGCGGTGATGTGTCGTTGTCGGATGTGGCTGGTGCGTTGGTGTCGGGTCGTGCGGTGTTGGGTGAGCGTGCTGTGGTGGTGGCTGGTTCGGACACCGAGGCGTTGGCGGGGTTGCGTGGGTTGGTGAATGGGGAAAGCTCGGCTGGTTTGTGTGTTGGTAGTGCGGGTGTGCCGGGTCGGGTGGTGTGGGTGTTTCCGGGTCAGGGGGCGCAGTGGTTGGGGATGGGTCGGGAGTTGTTGGAGTGTTCTCCGGTTTTTGCTGCGCGGGTTGAGGAGTGTGCGGTGGAGTTGGAGCGGTGGGTTGAG